>DATJSJ010000111.1:0-20247 GCA_035504175.1 Acetobacteraceae bacterium | reverse complement strand
AATGACGTTGGCGCCGATCGAGATGTCGAGCTCGCCGGCGCCGAGCAGGAAGGCGACGCCGATGCACAGCAGCACGCTCTCGCTGCCGTCGAGCGCGATGTCGCTGAGGCTTTGCGGCGTCAGGAACACGAAGCCCGACAGCGCCGCGAACAGCAGCATGGCGGCGGCGTCGACGGCGAAGATGCTCCAGGCCGCGCCGCCCCGGCGCGGCCGCCAGGTCGGCGGCAACACCAGGGCGTCGTCCTTCCCGTCATCCGCTCGCGCGCCGTCGTCCACCGTCGGAAGGCGGCTTGCCTGGCTCATGCTGCCGGCGCCGCGCTGCCGCCCGGCAGATGCGGAGTGCCGCCGAGCATCGCCTCGACGATCTGCGACAGCGTCGTCGTCGCGCCGGGAAGCTCTGCCGCAACGGCACCGCGCCGCATCACCACGATGCGGTCCGCGACCCGCATCAGCCGCTCCATGTCGTGCGAGATCAGCATCACGCCCAACCCCTGCCGGGCGATCGCGCGGATCAGATTGACCACGATGTCGGACTGGCGCGTTCCGAGCGAGGCGGTCGGCTCGTCCAGCAGCACCACGCTGCGCGCCCATGTGACGGCGCGCGCGATCGCGACCGCCTGGCGCTGACCACCCGACAGCAGGTTGACCGGAACCTCGACCGTCGGCAGGGCGATGCCGAGGCGCCGCAGTGCGGCTTCCGCCTCGCCGGCCATGGCGCGACGGTCGAGCAAGCCAAGCCAGCGTGGCCGGCGTGGCTGCAGCCTCTCGTGGCCGAGATAGATGTTCTCCAGCACCGAGAGATGCGGCGCCAAGGCGAGGTCCTGGTAGACCACGCCCACGCCCCGATCGGCGGCGTTGAACCGCCCGGCCTCGACGCGCGTGCCGTCGCCGAGCACGACCTCGCCGGCGTCAGGCGCAACCGCGCCGCACATGACTTTCATCATCGTCGACTTGCCGGCGCCGTTGTCGCCGACCAGCGCCACGATTTCGCCCAATCCGACGGTCAGCGACGCGCCGCGCAGCGCCTCGACATGGCCGTAATGCTTGCGCACGCCACGCGCCGTGATCGCCGGCCTGCGGCTCTCGGGCGGGTCTCTGGCGGCCGGTTCGTGCATTGCCGGTCTCGCTCAGAGCGTGCCGTGGCGGCGGAACACGTCGGCGAGGCTGGCGCCGGCACGCAGCTCCGCCCGCGTCGTATCCTCGCTGTTGATCTTGTCGAGCGCGCGCGCGATCACTTGCTCGGACATCGCCTGCGGCAGGACGACGACGCCGTCCTGGTCGCCGAAGATGAGGTCGCCCGGCCGCACCGTGACCCCGGCGCAGTCGATCGCGATGTCGCGCGCGATCATCTTGCCGCGCCCCTTGGAATCAAGCGGACGGTAGCCGCCGTGGAAGACCGGGAAACCCGTGCGGCCGATCATCCGGGCGTCGCGCATCAGGCCATCGGTGACCGCGCCGACCGCACCGCGGGCCATCGCCGCCGTCGTCAGCAGCTCGCCCCAAGGTACGATCGTCTCGCGCGCGCCGCCGCAGGCGAGCACCGGCACGTCGCCGGGCCGCAGATCGTCGAGCAGCGCGATCTCGACATCGTACGGGTGTTCGCCGGCCCGCTCGCCGTCGCGCGGTTCGAACAGGCCGGTGCGCGCACGCCCGAACAGGGTGCAGGCCGGATCGAGCGGCCGGATGAAGGGGCGCATCGTCTGGTGCCGCGCGCCGAGCGCGTCCAGAATGTCCGACAGCACGGCGCTGTAGAGAGTCTTGCTCAGTTCCTCGAACTGCATCCCGCGCCCTCCGGACGGTCGCTGGCGTGAAGCGTGGTCGCTCGTTCTGCGGCTGGCAATCGGCCGCCGTTTCGTCTGACGAAAATCGCCCCGCGGTTCATGCCGGCGCCGCGTCGGGATGGATCAGCGTCACTGCACGGTCCGCAAGCGCCATGGTCGGGGCGTTGGTGTTGGCCGAGACGATCCGCGGCATCGCCGACGCGTCGATCACGCGCAGGCCCGCGATGCCGCGTACGCAGAGATCGGGTGTCAGCACTGCCGCGGGATCCGCGTCGTGGCCCATGCGGCAGGTTCCGACCGGGTGGTAATCGGTGCGCACCGCTCGGCGGAGATAGGCGTCGAGCGCGGCATCGCTCTCCGCCGCGGCTCCCGGCGCGATCTCCGCCCGCACGATGTCGCGCAGCGGTGGCGATCGCAGAATCGCGCGGGCGGTGCGCAGGCCGGCGCGAAGCTGTGCTGCGTCCCAGGGGTGCTCGAGATAGTTCGGGCTGATCAGTGGCGGATCGTCAGGCGCCGCGGAGCGCAGCCGCACCCAGCCCAGCGAGCGGGGACGCAGCAGCACGCAATGCAGCGTCAGCCCATCGCTGGCTCCGGCGCCGCGGACCGTCTCCGCCACGTAGCCGGTGGACGGCACGCAGTAGATCTGCACCACGGGATCGCCGGTCGCGTCTTCGGGAATGTGGAAGGAGCAGGCCTCGACGCCGTTGGTGTTGACGCGGCCGCGGCCGAACAGAGCGTATTCGAGTCCATTGGCCAACAGCCGCCAGCCGCGGTCCTGGCCGAAATAGCCGTGCCGGCCGATGGCGCCGGCGATCAGCGGGACGCCGCAGTGGTCCTGCAGATTGGCGCCGACGCCGGGCAGGTCGGCGACGACCGGGATTCCGAGCCGGCCGAGCGCGTCGGCCGGGCCGACGCCCGAGAGCATCAGCAGCTTGGGCGAGACGAACGCACCGGCCGCGAGCACTATCTCGCCCTGCGTGCGCGCCGCCCGCGCCTGCCCGCCGCGGCGATACGCGACCCCGACCGCCCGTCCGTGTTCGATCAGGATGCGCTCCACCTGTGCCCCGGTCTGCACGATCAGGTTCGGGTTCGCCCCGAGCGGGCGAAGGAAGGCATCCACGGCGCTGCAGCGCCGTCCGCCACCGACCGTGACCTGCGGATATCCGACACCCGCGGGCGCGCCCCGGTTGAAATCCGGCGTGAACGGCAGACCCATTCCCTGCAGCGTCTGGACGTAGATGTGGCTCATCCGGCAGATGAAGCCGGGATCGGACACGCAGAGTGAGCCGCTGCAACCGTGGAAGCGGTCGTTGAACTTCTGGTTGCGCTCGGCGCGACGGAAATGCGGCAGCATCGCATCCCAGGACCACAGCGCGCTGCGCGTGATCCGTCCCCAGGCATCGTAGTCGCTCGCCCGTCCGCGCATATAGGCCTGGGCGTTGACGCTGCTGCCGCCGCCCAGCACCTTCGCCTGCGGAATCACCTGCACCCGGCCGTCGAGCTGCGGCTGCGCCACTGTCCGATGCTGCGTGAAGTAGCGGGTGCCGCCGAGAATGCGGCTGAATCCCGCCGGAGCACGCAGCACGCGGGCGCCATACCGACCGCCGGCCTCGAGCAGCAGCACCCGTGCGCCGAACTCCCCGGCCAGGCGGCCCGCGGCAACGCATCCGGCGCTGCCGCCACCGATGATGATGTAATCGTAGCCTTGCGCGTCCATGTCGGACCGGTTGCTGCGACGCACCCCGCTCGAGGCCCGACGCTACCGGCGGGCGCCGGGTGCAACAATGGCTCGCCGTTTCGCCTGACGAACCAAGCCTCGCTTGACCCGTTGCCCGTCGCGTCACAGCGTCCATGCCTGCGCAGGGTGGCCGGCGCCGGCATAGCGGGGCGCCGCGCCCGGGTGCGCTGTCCCGGGGCATGCTTTCGCGAACGAGCCGGAGCCTCCGCCGCGCATGACGCCGCCACGCATCGCCATCGCCTCGCTGATGCAGGAGACGAACACGTTCTCGCCGATCCCGACGACGCGGGCGGTGTTCGAGAGTTACTACATCCTGCATGGCGAGGACGTGCTGACGGGTTACGGCGCCGCCCGCGTCGAGGTGCCGGGCTTCCTGTCCGTGCTGCGCGCCGCCGGCGCGATCCCGGTGCCGCTCTTCGCCGCCTACGCCGCCGCCGCTGGATGCTGCATCCGCGCGACGTTCGAGGAGTTCATGGGCGAGATCGAGGCGCGCCTGCGCGCCGCCGGCCCGCTCGACGGCGTGCTGCTGGCGCTGCACGGCGCACTCGTCCTCGATGACGCGCCGGACGGCGAAGGCGAGATCATCGAGCGCGTGCGCGCGATCCTACCGGCGGCGGTGCCGATCGGCGTCAGCCTCGACCTGCACGGCCACATCACGGCCCGCATGCTGCAGCCGAACACGTTCCTGATCGGCTATCAGGATTATCCGCACACCGACATCTACGAGACCGGCGAGCGCACCGCCCGGCTGATGCTGGACACCCTTGCCGGACGGCACCGCCCCGTCATGGCGCTGGCGAAGCGTGCCGTGCTGGTCACGCCGGTTTGCGCGCGCACCACGGATGGTCCGCTCAAGCCCGTCGCGGACCTGGCGCGCCAGATGGAGGCGGACGGGACCGTGCTGCACGCATCGATCTTTCCGGTGCAACCCTGGATCGACGTGCCGGATCTCGGCTTCGCGGCTCTCGTCTGTGCCGATGGCGACCGCGCCGCAGCGCAGGACGCGGCGGAGCAACTCGCCGCAGCGTTGTGGCAGCGCCGCGACGCGTTCGATCCGGGCCTGGTGCCCTTGGCCGAAGCGATCGCGACGGGCCTCGACGCGGAAGGCGTCACCGTGGTGAGCGACACCGGCGACGCGCCGACCGGCGGTGCGGCCGCCGACAGCCCGGCCGTGCTGGCCGGACTGCTCGCCGGCGGTGCGGCGGCGCGTGAGCGTCTGTCGCTCGCGACCCTCTGCGACCCGGCGGCCGCGGCGGCGGCGCACCGTGCCGGCCTGCACGCCACCGTCACGCTTCCGCTCGGCCACGCCTTCAGTCCCGGCACGCCCGTCACCGCGACGGGAACGGTGCTGCATCTCTCCGACGGATCGTACACGATGCGGGACAAGGGCGCCGGTACCGAGGGGCTCGCGATCCGCATGGGGCCGACCGCGGTGCTCGGCATCGGCAGCATCCGTCTCCTGATCCGCAGCGTGCCGTCGACCGAGTGGGATCCCGGCATGTACACGTCACAAGGGCTGGACCCGCGACAGGCGGCGCTCGTGTTCGTCAAGTCGCCGTCGCATTTCCGGGCTTCGTTCGGCCGGTTCGCGAGCCGCATCCTGCTGGCCGACACGCCCGGGCCGACCTGCGCCGACATGCGCCGGATTCCGTTCCGCCACGTCACGCGCCCGCTCTATCCTCTCGACCCGGATTGAGGGAGTATCGGCGCACCACGCCATCGCACAGGGCGCGCGCTGCCGATCTGGAGTTGCCGCCATGACGCAACATGGAGAACGATACATCGTCGGCCCCGTGGTGGGCGCGTTCGACGCGCTCGAGTTCGTGCTGGCCAGCGCGCGGCCGGTGTCGCTGGGCGAGATCAGCCGCGGTTGCGATCGCAACAAGACCACCGTCTACCGCTACGTGCAGACGTTGCTGTTCCTCGGCTACCTGCAGGTGACGGAATGCGGCACGTACGAGATCGGGCCGGCGATCCACGCGCTGCAGAACGACGATGCGCGCGACCGGACGATCCGCGCGGTCGCCGAACCGGTGATGCACGCGCTGAACGGCACGCTGCGCGAGACGGTCAATCTCGGGGTGCCGAAGGGGAGGCGGGTCTATTATCTCGCCATTCTCTCCGGCCCGGAGGATTGCGGCGGCATCGCCCAGGTGGGCGACGGCGACTACTTCCACTGCACCGCGCTCGGCAAGGCGATCCTGGCATTTCAGATCCCGGAGATCCGGGCGGCACATCTTCGCCCCGAACTGCTTCGCCTGACCGATCACACGATCCTCGACAAGCGCCGGCTGTTCGCCGAGCTCAGCGAGGTGCGGCGACGCGGCTACGCCATCGATCGCGGCGAGAACGAGGCGGGCTATAGCTGCTTCGGCGTGCCGGTGCGCGACTGGCGCGGGCTGCCGGTCGCGGCAATCAGCGTCTCGCTGCGGACCGACCGTGTGACGCGGTCGCGCGAGTTCGAGGTGAGCGAAAGCGTCATGCTGGCGGCGCGCGAGATCGAGGCCAGGCTGGCCCGACGCCGCGGCAGTGCTGGCCAGCGGGCCGGTGGAGACAGGGCGTGAAGCTGACGATGGTGGCGCAACCGCCCTCGCCGGTGAACCTGGCACTGCTGCGCCAGCTCGGCATCGCGCACGCCGTCCACTACGACATGCATGGACTGCCGGACGATCGCGCGGGGCTGCGCGCGATCCAGCGAATCTACCGGGATGCCGGCCTGGACTGGACGATCAGCGAATCGGGGCCGGCGATCGATCGCATCGTGCTCGGCCTCGAGGGCTGGCGGGACCAGCTTGCGGCCTGGAACCGCACGCTGCCGCTGCTGGGCGAGATGGGCGTCGAGGTCGTCGCCTACAATTTTATGCCGCAGCTCGGCGACGATGCGATGGTCGTGCGCACCAGCACGCAGATCCCGACGCGCGGCGGTGCCTTGACCAGCCAGTTTCGCGCCGACGATCTCGCTCCCGATGCTTTTGCCGGCCACGCGCCGCCGCTGCCGCTCGCGGCGATGTGGACGCAGCTCGAACGCTTCCTGGAGGCTGTGCTGCCGGTCGCCGAGCGTGCCGGGGTGCGGCTTGCGATGCATCCGGACGACCCACCCTTCGGGCCGCTCTGCGGCTATCAGCGCATCATGGGATCGCCGGACGATTTCGCCCGCCTGTTCGCCTTCTCCTCCAGTCCGAGCAACGCGATGACGCTGTGCGTCGGCTGCTTCGCCGAGCGCGGCGTCGACATCCCGTCGCTGGTGGCGCGGTTCTCCGACCGCATCGCCTTCGTGCATGTGCGCGACATTCGCGGCACGGCGGATGACTTCATCGAGACGTTTGCCGATGACGGGCAGACCGACCTGTTCGCGGTGTTCCAGGCGCTGCGGCGCTGCGGCTACGAGGGCCTGGTGCGCAGCGATCACGCGCCGCTGCTTGCCACCGACGCCGCCGCGGTGAATGACGGCTACGCAATGCAGGGCCATATTTTCGCGATCGGCTACCTGCGCGGGCTGATGCAGGCGGTGCAACGCGCGTGATCACGGCCTTCCGTCAGGCGGTGCCACCCAATGCCGGGACCAAACACCTGGTATCCGGTCGCCGCGAAGCGTGAGTCGCCTCGCGACCGCGCTTCGCGGCGTGAATCGGATGCTCAACGTATTGCTATGTCCCGGCTTTCACCAAAGACTGGCACTACCCGATCGGCTTGCCCTCGCTGCTCGCCCAGCGTGGCATGAGCGCGTTGCTCGGCTGTGTCTTGTCCGCGACCTTGCGCGCCGTCTCGGCGCCGGCGACCGGCAGGCCTTGCGGGTCGAGCTTGCCGATCTGCACCAGCACCGAGGCCTGGTCCCAGTAGATGTGCTCGTGCACCAGCTTGTCGCCCTGGAACTGGACGATCGCGACCGCCGGCACCGCGACGACGCGGCCGGTGGGCGCGATGCCCGGCAGCAGCCAGTCGATTTCGGTGGTGTGCGTGAACTGCATGATGAACTCGTCGACTAGGCGATCGGCGCCGACCGTGCGGCTGATCGGCGTCAGCCGGAAATCCGGCGGGTTGGCGCCGATGAAATGGTATTTGTAGAAGCGTTTCAGCGCGTCGTGGCCGACGCCGCCGGTCATGGTCGGGACGTGGTTGACGTAGGGCTCGTCGACCATCGTCGCAATGGTGGCGTCGACGTCGCGGGTCTCGAACTCGTAGCGGCAATGCGCCTCCCACAGCGCCACCAGGTCACGATCGGCCACACCATCCTCCCTTGCTGCCAGGCCGCCGGTCGCGGCGGCGTCCCTCATGCCGAGACGGGCGTCAGCGCTCCGCGTCCGGCGAACCAGGAGCGCAAATTGCCGACCACGCATTCAGTCATGGCACGCTGCGTCTCCTCGGTGGCGCTCGCGACATGCGGCGTCAGCACGACATTGTCCAGCGCGAGCAGCGGCGCCGGCACGTGCGGCTCGTCGGCGAACACGTCGAGCCCCGCGGCACCCAGCCGCCGGTCGCGCAGGGAAGCGACCAGCGCCGGCTCGTCCACCAGCCAGCCGCGGGCGATGTTGACGAACACGCCGTCCGGGCCGAGCGCCTCGAGCACCGCCGCGTCGACGATCGGCGCCGCCGCCCCCTTCGGACCGCCGGCGGCGCAGAGGAACAGGAGGTCGGCCCAGCGGGCCAGGGCGACGCCGTCCGGAAAGGCGCGGTACGACACGGTGCGGGGCGCCGGGTCGGTGTAGCCGATCTCCGCCTTGAAGCCCTCGAGCCGCCGCGCGACCTCGGTGCCGATACGGCCGAGGCCGATGATACCGGCGCGGCGGCCGGACAGCCGGCGGCCGAGCGGCATGCGCTCCTGCTCCCACGCGCCGCTTCGCACGAAACGGTCGCCGGCGGCGATCCGACGGCAGGCGGCGAGCGCCAGGGCGAGCGCGAGATCGGCGACGTCATCGAACAGCACCGGCGCGGTGGTGACGGTGATGCCGCGCTCGCGGCAGGCGGCGAGATCGGTCGTCTCCAGCCCGACGCCGTTGATGGCGCAGATCTCGAGCCGCGGCAGCGCCGCGATCTGCGTCCGCGAGAGCCCGGCCAGCCCGCCGGTCACTGCGCCGCGGATGCGCCCGCCAAGCGCCGCCACCGCTACGAGCGGATCGGGCTCGTCGAACGTCGCGTGCACCGCAAAGTGCTGCTGCAGCGCAGCGACCAGGCCGGCCGGCGTCGGGCTGAGCAGGGCGACCTCGATCCGGTCGTGCTGGTGGGCTTCGGACATGCTTCGTTCCGTGCCGTCGGTTGTCGGGCAGGCAGGATAGGCGCGGTGCGTGCGGCGTCCAGGGTGCGGGCGGTGTGTCGTCAGCCCGTCGCGTCGGCAAGCCGCCGCATCAGCGCCTGCGCGTCCCCGGGCGCCCGCATCTTGTCGGTGTTGTCGAAATAGACGAACACGTCGCGCCGCCGCACCGGCGCCCGACGCTGCCCGGCCAGGCGGCCGTCGCCCGGCGTCCGTCCCGCGGCCCAGAGCCGCGCGCGATCCGCCCAGGCCCGCAGCGCCGTCCGGTCGTAGCCGCTGCGATACAGCTCCTGCGATCCGTGCAGCCGGCAGTAGATGAAATCAGCGGTGACATCCATCAGCCTCGGCCAGTCCACGGTGTCGGCGCAGACCAGTGCCACGCCGTGCGCGCGCAACAGGTCGATGAAGGCCGGGACGGCGAAGCTTTCGTGACGGATCTCGACCGCATGGCGTAGCGGGCGGCGCGCATCGGTCTCGGTCCAGGCGTGGCCCGCGAGGCGGCTGTCATGATGTCGTGCCAGTTGCGCCGCCGCCTCGGTATCGCGCGGCAGCCGGGCGAGGAAACGCTCCATCCGCGCCGGATCGAAATGGAACCGCGCCGGGAATTGCCAGAGCAGCGGGCCGAGCGCCGGACCGAGTCGCAGCAGCCCGGATGCGAAGAAGTTGGCGAGAGCGGTGTCGATCGCGCCCGCCCGCAGCATGTGGCTGATGTAGCGCGACCCCTTGACCGCGAAGACGAAGCCGGGCGGGACGGCCTGCGCCCACCGGGCGAAACTCTCCGGCCGCTGCAGCCGGTAGAACGTGCCGTTGATCTCGATCGACGAGAAATGCCGCGCTGCAAAAGCGAGTTCGTCGCGTTGCGGCAGGCCGCGCGGAAAGAACGCGCCGCGCCAGGGCGAATAGGTCCAGCCGGAGACCCCGACGCGGATCTTACCGCGGCGCGCCATCGCCCTGCCGGCGCGGCCCTGCCGCTTGCGTACTAGTAGCCATTCTCGCCCTCCGCTGATTGGCGCTGCCGGTTCCGGGTGGTGAGCGAAAGCCGGTCTCCTTCGCGTTGCAGCAACTCGGGGTACGAGGGGATGTTTCGCTCCGGCGCGCGGTTGTCTCAACGCCGATCACGAGGCAGCGATCCCGGACCCCCCCTTGCGTGGGCACCGCAACTCGGCGAGGTTTCCGCCAACCGCAACCAGGCGCCGGGGTGCCGGCAGGGAGAGACGATGGCCAAGGAACCCGAGGACCTCAGCAACCCGCCGCCCAACAGGTTCGCCCGACGCGCGATGCTACAGGGCGCATCGCTGGCGCCGATCGCCGCGGCCGCCGGCATGGCCGGGCTGCGCCCGGCCTTCGCCGCCGGTTCCGCGCCGTATCCGTCGCATCCGGAATGGAAGCTGGTTTTCGTCAATCACGTGACCACCAATCCGTTCTTCGTGCCGACGCAGTACGGCATTCAGGACACCTGCGCCCTGCTCGGCTGCACCTATCAATGGACCGGCTCGGCCAATGCCGATGTCGGCGAGATGGTCAACGCGATGAACGCGGCGATCGCGGCCAAGGCGGCAGCGATCGCGGTGCCGATCGTCGATCCGCACGCCTTCGACGCGCCGACGGATCGCGCGCTGCAGGCCGGCATCCCGGTCTTCTCGTACAACGCCGACGCGCCGAAGGGCAGCAAGAACAAGCGCCTCGCCTATATCGGACAGGATCTGTACCAGTCCGGCTACCAGATGGGCGAGCGGATCGTCAGCATGATCGATTCCGGCCTGGTCGCGATCTTCATCGCGACGCCGGGCCAGCTCAACATCCAGCCGCGCGCCGACGGCGCCAGCGACGCGATCAAGAAATCGGGCAAGAAGATCGAGGTGCAGGTGATCGCGACCGGCCCGACGGTCAACGAGGAACTCTCGAAGATCAAGGCCTTCTATCTCGGCCACCAGAACGTCAAGGGCATGTTCGCGGTCGATGCTGGCAGCACGCAGGGCGTCGCCGAGACGATGCACGAGTACAACCTCACCTCGAAGGGTGTGCATGCCGGCGGCTTCGACCTGCTGCCGCGCACCTTGCAGCTCATCAAGGCGGGCTCGCTCGATTTCACCATCGACCAGCAGCCCTATCTGCAGGGCTCCTACACCGTGATGGAGATGTTCACCTACCTCGCCTCCGGCGGGCTGGTCGGCCCGGCGGATTGCAACACCGGCCTGCTCTTCGTCACCAAGGCGACGGTCGATCCCTACCTGAACACCAAGACGCGCTACGAGGGATCGTCCAGCACGCCGCAGATCGTGCCGCGGTCGGGCCCGATCTAGGCCTGCACCGGATCTGATGAGCCACTCCGGAACTGCACCCGGGCCGGCGTTCAGCCGGCCCGGGCTTATGGAGCGGATCTTCCGGATCCGCGAGTCCAGCATCCTCATCGTCGCGATCGTCCTGATCGCGTATTTCGAATACGCCAATCGCGACTTCCTGCTGACCGGCCCCAGTCTGCAGAACCTGTCGCAGTTCGTCGCCCCGGCGGCGATCATCGCCTGCGGCGAGATCATGCTGATGATCGGCGGCGAGATCGACCTCTCCGCCGGCATGGTGTTCGCCTTCGCGCCGTTCATCCTGCACTACGTCTACGCCGCCGGCGTGCCGGTGCTGCCGGCGACGATCGTCGCCCTGCTCGCCGCCGGCGCGGTCGGCTTCATCAACGGCGCGGTCACCGTCTGGCTGTCGATACCCTCCTTCGTCACCACGCTCGGCACGCTGTTCCTGCTCAACGGCATCACGCTCACCATCTCGCGCGGCACGCCGGTGACACCGCCGGATACGCCGTTGTTCGCGAACATCATGGGCGCCTGGGGTTACAGCGAGATCCTGTGGGCGATCGGCATCACGGCCGTGATGCACATCGTGCTGCGCCACACGCGATGGGGCCTGCACACGGTCGCCGCCGGCGCCAATCCGATCGGCGCCAGCGAAGCCGGCATCAACGTCAACCGGCTGAAAATCGGCAACTTCATCATCACCGGCGTGTTCGCCGGCCTGACCGGCATTCTCGAGGGTTTCCGCATCTCCTCGTTCGATCCGCTGGCCGGCGGCAATCAGATCATGTTCCTCGCTGTCGCCGCGGGCGTGATCGGCGGCACCTCGCTCGCCGGCGGGTCGGGCACGATCATCGGCGGGCTGATCGGCGCCCTGGTGCTCGGCGTGCTGTCCGACGGCTTCACGCTGATCGGCATCAACGCCTTCCTGTTCAACATCATCCTGGGCGCGGCGATCCTGGCGGCGATGCTGTTCAACATCCACATCACGCGGCTGCGCCGCATCGGGGCGAAATGAACCCGCAAGCGAGCCCGCCCGGCGGCGGCGACGCGCTGCGCGCCGACGACATCATCAAGCGCTTCGGCGCGGTCACCGCCCTCGACGGGGTCTCGCTGACACTCGGGCGCGGCGAGATTCTCGGCATTCTCGGCGACAACGGCGCCGGCAAGTCGACGCTGATGAAAATCCTGACCGGCTACCAGCCGCAGACCTCCGGCCGGCTCTTCATCAACGGCCAGGAGACGGCGCTGCATTCGGTCGACCACGCGCGCTCGCTCGGCATCGAATGCGTCTACCAGGACCTGGCGCTGGCCAACTCGCTCAGCATCTACCACAACATGTTCCTCAACCGGGAGATCGTCTATCCCGGGCCGATCCGCCTGCTGAACAACCGCGAGATGCGGCGACAGGCGAAGGAGACGCTGGACGAGATCGGCGTGCACATCCCCTCCGTCGACCTGCCGGTCGAACGCCTCTCGGGCGGACAGCGCCAGGCGATCGCGGTCGCCCGCGCCGTGCACTCCAACGCCAAAATCCTGCTGCTCGACGAGCCGCTCGCCGCCATGGGCGCGCGCGAGGCCGGGCTGATCATCGACCTGATCCTGCGCCTCAAATCGAAGGGCGACATGTCGATCGCGATGATCATGCATAACTACGCGCAGACGCTGGAAATCGCCGACCGCATCATGCTGATGCAGCGCGGCAAGGTGACTTACGAGAGCGCGGCGAAATCGACCTCGGTCGAGGAGTTGATGGAAATCGTGCGGCGCGAGTACCGCGCCATGCGGGCTGCCTGACGGGCGCGATCGCCCGAGCCTCCGCCTGCCGTCGATCCGCGCGGAATGGCATGGATCGACGAAAGGCGAAGCGGGCAGTGGCGGCCGCGAGAATTCGGGCGCGACCCGTGCTGTCCTATGGCATCGTATGCCGGCGATCGATGCCCGGTTGGTCGATGTCGCGATCCCATCCAGGAGTTGCGTGGTGCAGCGAAGAACCGTGCTGAGCGGCATCGCCGCCGCCCCGTTTCTCGCCGGCCGGCGGCTTGCCGCAGCGCCGCCGTTTCGCCGCGTGCGTCCCGGCGAGCCCGGCTGGCCGACCCCGGCAGAGTGGTCCGGCCTCCAGGCCCGGCTGCGTGGGCAACTCATCCGCGTGCTGCCACCCTTCGCGCCATGCCGATCGGCCGATGATGCGGCGTGCCAGGCGCTGTTCCGGACGCTGAGCAATCCCTACGCGATCGGCGATACCGCGGGACTGACGCAAACCCTCGGCTGGCTGGACGCCTGGGTATCCGAGCCCAGCATCTATGCGGTCGCCGCCGAGGACGCCTCGGACGTCGCCGCCGCGGTCGAATTCGCGGCCCGGCACCGGCTGCGGCTCGTGGTGAAAGGCGGCGGCCACAGCTATCAGGGCACCTCCAACGCGGCCGATTCGCTGCTGGTCTGGACCCGCCCGATGCGGGCGATCACCCTGCACGACGCCTTCGTGCCCGCCGGCTGCGCGACCGCGCCGGCACCGGCGGTCAGCATCGGCGCCGGCGCGATCTGGATGCACACCTATGAGGCGGTGACGGTCCGCGCCGGCCGCTACGTCCAGGGCGGCGGCTGCGCCACGGTGGGCGTCGCCGGGCTGATCCAGGGCGGCGGATTCGGCAGCTTCTCGAAAGCCTTTGGCATCGCCGCCGGCGCGCTGCTGGAAGCGGAGGTCGTCACCGCCGACGGCCGCATCCGGGTGGTCAACGAATGCCGCGACCCGGACCTGTTCTGGGGTCTCAAGGGCGCCGGCAACAGCCTCGGCGTGATCACCCGGTTGACCCTGCGCACCCGCATCCTGCCGACCTGGTTCGGCATCGTCGCCCTGACCATCAAGGCCCGGTCCGACGCGGCGTTCCGGCGCTTGGCCGGGCAGTTCATGACGTTCTACGCGGAGCACCTGTACAACCCGCATTGGGGCGAGCAGGCGCGGTTCCGTCCGGACAACGCGCTGCAGATCATGATGCTGTTCCAGGGGCTCGATCAGCAGACCGCCCGATCCACCTGGCAGCCGCTGCTCGACTGGGTCGCCGCGTCCCCGACCGACTTCACCCTCATACCCGAGCCCGGCATCGTCGCGCTCCCGGCACGGCGGCTCTGGGATCCGGCCTTCCTGCGCCGCCAGCCGGGAATCGTTCTCTCCGATGACCGCCCCGGCGCCTCGCCCGACAACGTCTACTGGGCCGGCAACCGCGCCGAGGCCGGCTGGTTCATCGACGCCTACGAGTCGATCTGGCTGCCGTCCGGCCTGCTTCGGCCGGAGGCGCGGGAGCGGTTCGTCGACGCGCTGGTCCGGGCGGCGCGCCACTGGCACGTGTCGCTGCATTTCAACAAGGGCCTGGCCGGCGCGCCGGACGACGCGGTGGCGGCGGCACGCGATACGGCGGTCAACCCGGCGGTGCTCGACGCCTTCGCCCTGGCGATCAGCGCCAGCACGGCACCACCGGCCTATCCCGGCATCCCCGGACACGAGCCCGATCTCGTCGGCGGCCGCGCGCGCGCCGCCCGGGTCGCTCGTGGCATGCAGGAATTGCGGGCACTGGTGCCGGATGCCGGATCATACGCGTCCGAGGCGAGCTATTTCGACCGCGACTGGCAGCACGCCTATTGGGGCGCGAATTACCAGCGGCTGCTCGCGGTGAAGCAGCGCTACGATCCGGACGGCCTGTTCTTCGTCCATCACGGGGTCGGCAGCGAGGCGTGGAGCCCCGACGGCTTCACCCGCCTTGGCTGAGGCCTCGGCCCGAGCCGCGGCATCCCGCCGGCGTCATTCCTCCGGCGGCAGCTCCCGCCAGTCGCGCAGCACCGCGAGCCCTCGCTCGAGATCGGCGATCAGATCGGCCGGCTCTTCCAGCCCGATATGGAACCGCGCGATCGGGCCGCCGAAATCGCCGGTCCCGGCGGTGCGCACGATCGCCCCGCGCGTCGGCAGAGCGAGGCTCTCGAACCCGCCCCAGGACGCGCCGATGCCGAACAGCGACAGCGCGTCGATCATCGCCTCGACCGCCGCGGACGCATAGTCCGGCCGGAACACCACGCCGAACAGCGAGCAGGCACCGGTGAAATCCCGCTTCCACAGCGCATGACCGGGCGCGCCGGGCAGCGCCGGGTGCAGCACCCGCAGCACTTCGGATCGCGCGGCGAACCAGGCCGCGATCTCCAGGCCGGAGCGCATCTGCCGCTCCATCCGCACCCCGAGCGTGCGCAGCCCGCGCAGCGCCAGCCAGCAATCATCGGGGCTCGCGTACTGGCCGAGCTGCAGCGTGGTGGTGCGGACGCGCTCCCAATCCGCCGGATCGGCGACCGTGACCGCGCCGAGCAGAATGTCCGAATGCCCGCCCACGTATTTCGTCAGCGCCTGGATCGAGACGTCGACGCCATGCGCGAACGGCTGGAAGGAGCGGATGCCCCAGGTATTGTCCATCAGCAGCTTGGCGCCGTGCGCGTGCGCGACGCGCGCCAGCATCGGCACATCCTGCATCTCGAACGTGTGGCTGCCGGGACTTTCCGCGAACACGACGCGGGTCTCCGGCCTGAGCAGCGCGGTGACGCCGTCCGCGTCCAGCTCCGGCGGGTAGTACGTCGTGGCAATGCCGAGACGCTGCAGCATGCCGTCGCAGAAGGCGCGGGTCGGCCCGTAGACGCTGTCCGGCACCAGGCAGTGATCGCCCGCCTGCAGGAAGGCGAGCAGCGGCGTGGTGATCGCGGCGAGCCCGGTGCCCACCACCTGGCACTGCGTGCCGCCCTCGATCTCGGCGATCGCCTCCTGGAGCGCGAAATGCGTCGGGCTGCCCATCGTGCCGTAGATCAGCTCCGGCTCCAGCCGGCGGCGCCCGATCGCGCGCTTCGCCTCGCAGGACGGATAGAGCACGGTCGAGCCGCGCATCACCGGCGGGTTGACGAAGCCGTGGACATGCGTGCCGGCGCGGCCGAGATGCGACAGGCGGGTGGCGAGTCCGGTGCGGGCCGGCCGGTGATCGTCGGGCATTCGGGTCATGCTCTCCGCGGCGTCAGGGCGCGATCACCGCGGGTGCCATCGCCCCGGGTCCGGCTCGCGCGACAAAACATGGCTGCGGCGGAACGCTCTGATGGATCCGGGGTCATTCCGCCCTACGTCTCGACCGGGGTATCGGGTCGCCCAGCCCATTCCGTCCAGGACCCGTCATACAGCGCACCGTTCGGCAGGCCGGCGAGGCGCATCCCCAGGCTCAGCACAGCCGCGGTCAGGCCGCTGCCGCAGCTCGTCACCACCGGCCGGCTGCCGTCGGCGCCGGCCCGGGCGAAGCGCGCGCGCAGCGCCGCCGGATCGAGATAGCCGCGCAGATCGGGCTGCAGCAGCTCGGTGAAGGGCAGGCTGCGGCTGCCGGGAATATGGCCGCCGCGCAGCCCGGGCCGCGCCTCCGGCTCGGTCGCGGTGAAGCGGCCGGCGGATCGGGCGTCCAGCACCAGCTCCGCGCCGGTTGCGAGATTGGCGCGCATGTCGCCGAGGCCGCGCAGCATGCCGGCACGGAAGGAGGGCACGAAATCGCCGAGTGGCAGCGCTTCCGGCTCGCCCATCTGCACCGGTCGTCGTTCGCGGACCCATTGCGGCAGGCCGCCCTGCAGCACCGCGACCGCGTCATGGCCGAACAGGCGCATCAGCCACCAGCCGCGCGGCGCCGAGAAGATGCCCTTCTGGTCGTAGAACACCACCCGGCTCGCGTTCGAGACGCCGAGCTCGCCCATCATCCGCGCGAAGCGGGCCTGGCTCGGCACCATGTGCGGCAGCCGGCCCTCGGGATCGGCGACCGCGTCGATGTCGAAGAACTGCGCGCCGGGGATGTGGGCGCGGCGGAACTCGCCGCGCGCGTCGCGCCGCTCCGCCGGCAGGTACCAGCTCGCGTCGAACAGGATCAGGTCCGGGGCGTCGAGCGCGGCGGCCAGCCATTCCGTCGTCACCAGATCGGGGATCACACGCCCTCCGCCAGGGCCAGCACGATGCGCCGGTTCTGCCGTCCCTTGCTCTCCAGCTTCACCACCTGGACGCGGCCGATCTCGCCGGTGCGGGCGACATGCGTGCCGCCGCAGGGCTGCAGATCGACCGGTGGCGCGCCGGCGCCGATCCGCACCAGGCGCAGCCGGCCGCTGCCGCGCGGCGGCTTGACCGAGAGGGTGCGCACCAGATCCGGCTGGCGGTCGAGCACCGCCTCGTCCACCCATTCGGCGCTGACCGGGTGGTCGGCGGCGATCGCTGCGGCAAGACGCGCCTCCAGCTCGTCGCGCGGCGGCGGCGCCGGCAGGTCGAAATCGAGCCGCGACCGCTCCGCCCCGATCTGCCCGCCGGTGACCCCGGCGCCGGGCAGGACGCTGCACAGCAGGTGCAGGCTGGTGTGCATGCGCATCAGCGCGTAGCGGCGCGGCCAGTCGATCACTGCGGTGACCGCGGCGCCAGGTGGCGGCAGGGCGGCGTCGGGAGCGGGCAGGTGCAGGATTGCCTCGCCCTCGCCTTTGACCGTATCGACGATCGTGGTCTCGCCGCCGTCCCAGACCAGCCGGCCGGTGTCACCCGGCTGGCCGCCGCTGCGGGCGTAGAACGGCGTGCGGTCGAGCACGATTCCGTCCGGCCCGGCCGCGACCACGCGCGCCGTCGCCTCGGCGAGCGTGGGATCGTCGAGGAACAGCCGCGCGGTCATGACCGCCACCGCGCGCGCAGCCAGTCGCGGCGGGCGGCGAGCCAAAGCAGGCCGATCGTCGTGACCGAATTGGGATAGGCCCCGTCCAGCGCCGCCGCGATCGCCTGCGCCGCCGGCAGCACCCGGACGCGGATGTCCTCGTGTTCCGAGGCCAGGCCGAAGCCCACGGCGGCGATCCCGTCCGCGTCGGCGGGCGGCGCGGTGACGCGGCCGGCGAACAGCGTGCAGCTTTCGTCGCTGCCGCCCGGGGTCAGGACGAAGGTGCCGATCGGTTCCAGCCGGTCCGGGACGAGCCCCATTTCCTCCTGCGACTCGCGCAATATCGTCGCCGCCGCGTCCTCGCCCGCGTCGCACAGCCCGGCCGGGAATTCCACCATCACCGGATCGACGCCGGCGGCGAGCGCGGGCAGGCGAAGCTGCTCGATCACCACCACCGCATCGGCCGCCGGGTCGTAGGGCAGCAGGGCGGCGGCCGGGCCGCGGTGCCACAATTCCCAGACCCGCTCGCCGGAGATCTGCCCGTCGAAGCGGCGGTTGCGGAAGCGCACGACGTGCAGCGGGAAGCGGCCGTCCCAGACGGTCTCGTCCGAGGCGATGGCGAAATCGGGATGGGCGGGGAGGGAGAGCATCTGTGGCACGCTAGCAGCGCGCGCCTCCGGCGACCAACCGCGCCCGCCGCGCCGCAGCCCTGTCCGCGGCGGGAGGCGGGCAGCGGTGCCGCTGATATCCCATGGGCGATGTCTGCTTGCGGTGGAGCGACGACGATCCGCTCTTGGGAAGCATTCGGCAATCCGGAAGCAGCAAGGCTCGCAGCCGATAGAACGTCGATTGGCACCGGGGTCCTGCACCAACCAAGCCGTGCATTGAGCTGACTTCTGAGTCCGGCCGCGAAAATCCGGACTTCCGCGACGAGCGCGGGGGCTTGACGCTCCTCATCAATATCTCCATGTTACTGGAGATATGGAGAAGTCATCCGCCATCGCGGCCCTGGCGGCCCTCGCGCAGGACTCCCGCCTCGATATCTTCCGCCTGCTGGTGCAGGCGGGGACCGAGGGCCTGCCGGCCGGTCGGATCGGGGAGCGGCTGGGTCTGCCCTCGGCAACCCTGTCCTTCCACCTGAACCAGCTCAGGCAGGCGGGCCTCGTTACGTTTCGCCGCGACGGGCGCTCGCTGATCTATGCGGCCGAGTACCCGGTCATGAACGCGTTGCTCGGCTACCTGACGGAAAACTGCTGTCAGGGCGACCCGGCCGCCTGCGGTGTCGGCGTCTGCGACGGCTCCTCTCTCATTCCGGCCAAGGAAGGAACGCGCCAATGAAGCGCCTGCACGTCCACGTGTCCGTCGAGGACATTCCGCACTCCGTCCGGTTCTACAGCACGCTGTTCGCGGCCGGGCCGGCCGTCGTCAAGCCGGACTATGCGAAATGGATGCTGGACGATCCGCGCGTCAACTTCGCCATCTCGACGCGCAGCGGCCGGACCGGGCTCGACCATTTCGGCATTCAGGTCGAGACGGCCGACGAGCTGCACGACGTTTACGATCGGCTGCAACAGGCCGACCGGCCGGTGCTGGAGGAAGGCGCCACGGTCTGCTGCTACGCGCAGTCGGAAAAGGCGTGGATCGCCGACCCGCAGGGCGTCGCGTGGGAGACGTTCCTCACCACGGGCGACAGCACGGTGTACGGCGACGACATAGATCTCGGTCCCATTCGCGTCGCCGCCTCGGCCTGCTGCACGGACGCGACGCCGCAAGGCGCCTGCTGCGCGCCGAAGCCCGAGCTGGCGGCCGCGGCGCCCTGCTGCGGAGCGGCCGCATGACGCGCGCGCCCTTCAATGTCCTGTTTCTCTGCACCGGCAATTCCGCACGGAGCATTCTGGCCGAGTCGCTGCTGAACCATTGGGGACGGGGCCGGTTCCGCGGATTCAGCGCGGGCAGTGTCCCGAGGGGCGCGGTGCATCCCTTCGCGCTGAAGCTGCTGTACGCCCTCGATCTGCCGACCGAAGGGCTGCGCAGCAAGAGCTGGGACGAATTCGCCCGGCCCGACGCGCCGGTGATGGATTTCGTGTTCACCGTCTGCGATCAGGCGGCGGGCGAGACCTGCCCGGCCTGGCCGGGCCAGCCCATGACGGCGCATTGGGGCCTGCCCGACCCGGCGGCCGTCGCGGGCGACATCGAGCGGTGGCAGGCGTTCCGGGACGTCCTGCGCGCTCTCGAAAACCGGATCAAGGCGTTCGTGGCGCTGCCCGTCGACGCGCTCGATCGCATCTCGCTCAAGCGGCAGGTCGATGCGATCGGCCGGATGCGGCCCGACGCCGCCGCGGACCGGGTCGCATGACGGTCACGATCTATCACAACCCGGCCTGCGGCACGTCGCGCAACGTGCTTGCCCTGATCCGCAACAGCGGCGAGGAGCCGCAAATCATCGAATATCTGAAAACGCCGCCCTCGCGGGCGCAGCTGGTGGCGCTGATCGGGCGCA
>DATJSJ010000110.1:0-18625 GCA_035504175.1 Acetobacteraceae bacterium | reverse complement strand
GTACCGGCGAAGGCGCAGACCAGCATGAACAGGGTCGAGCGCGGCAGGTGGAAATTGGTCAGCAGCCGGTCGGCGATGCGGAAGCGGAAGCCGGGCCGGATGAACAGATCGGTCTCGCCGTCGAACGGGCCGAGCGTGCCGTCCTCCCGCGCGGCGCTTTCCAGCAGCCGCAGCGACGTGGTGCCGATGGCGACAATCCGTCCGCCGGCGGCGCGCGCGGCGTTGACCGCGGCGGCGGTGGCGGCGTCGAGATGGCCGCGCTCCGGGTGCAGGCGGTGGGCGGCGATCGCCTCGGCCCGCATCGGCAGAAACGTGCCGGCGCCGACATGCAGGGTGAGGGTGACGCGGCCGATGCCGCGCGCGGCCAGCGCCTCGAGCAGCGCGGGCGTGAAATGCAGCCCGGCGGTCGGGGCGGCGACCGCCCCCTCATGCCGGGCGAAGACGGTCTGATAATCGGATCGGTCCGCCTCGGTCGGCCCGGCGGGCCGGTCGATATAGGGCGGCAGGGCGAGGGCGCCGGCCTGCTGCAGGGCGGCGGCGAAATCGGCGCCGGCGCGGTCGAAGCGCAGCGCCACGCCGCCATCCGTGTCGCGTCGCTCGATCGTCGCACGCAGGCCGGCGGCGAAGTCGAGCGTGTCGCCGGGATGCAGCCGGCGGGCATTGCGCGCCAGCGCGTGCCAGCTCCCGTCCGGTAGCGGCCGGTCGAGGGTGATGCCGATCCGGGCGGCGCCGCGCCGCGCCTCGAGCTGGGCCGGGATCACCCGCGTGTCGTTGGCGACCAGCAGGTCGCCGGGCCGCAGCAGGTCGGGCAGGTCGCGCACGGCCCGGTCCTGCGGCGTGGCCCCGGGCACCAGGAGCCGGGCTGCGTCGCGCGGCCGGGCCGGGTGCTGGGCAATGCGCGCAAGCGGCAGCTCGAAATCGAAATCAGCCGCCAGCAGCCCGGCCGGCTTTTCCATCACGCCCATCGCGCGGCGCGACCTCGGATCGGCAGGCCGGCCCGTTGATGGCACCATTGCCCCTTTCCCGGCGGGGCGTCGCCGTCAAGCCCCGCAGCCGCGCAGTGGGGCGTCGCAGGCGGCGGGCCTGATGGCGGCGCCCCGCCGGAAGAGCCCGGGAGGGGCCGTCGGCCGAAGCGGCCCGGCCCGCACGGACGCGACCCCGGGGCGGACGCGCCGCTCACCGCGCCAGGTAGGACGCGATTTCGACCAGATTGCCGTCGGGATCGCGGCAATAGACCGAGGTCATCGGTCCGAGCGCGCCGGTGCGCGGCACCGGTCCTTCCACGATCGCGACGCCGCAATCGTGCAGGTGTGCGACGACCTCGTCCCAGCCGACGGCGGTGATGAAGCAGAGATCGGCGGTGCCCGGCAGGGGGCTCGCGGCGGCGACCCAGGCGGCGGGATCGGCCTCGGCCGGGCGGAGATTGATCTTCTGGCCGCCGAATTTCAGCGCCGTGCGCCGGTCCGCGCCGAACACCTCGCGTTCCATGCCGAGCACGTGCTGGTACCAGGCGGCGGTCGCCTCAAGGTCGGTGCAGTTGAGGACGATGTGGTCGATCCGATCGATGGTGAAGCGCATGGCCCGTCTCTTTGGCCCGTCTTTCGGGCGTGCCCGGCGGCGCGTGCCGGTTCTATTCCTTGGGCGCGGAGCGGCGGCGAAAGGCGTCGAGGCTGACCACCTGCGGTTCCGCCGGCACGCTTTCCTCCTCCGCCGCGGGACCGGCCTCGCCGGCCGGGCTCGCGACGATCGGCGCGAGGTCGCGCCGCTCCGCCGGCTCGGCGGCGGCTTCGGCGGGTGACGCCTCGGATTCCGTCGCGGCGGCGGGCTCGGTCAGGCGGAAGCGGATGCCGTAGCGCACCTGCGGATCGGCGAAACCGATCACGGCACGGTAGGGGATGGTGAGCGTGGTCGGCACGCCGCCGAAGGAGAGCCCGACCGAGAAGCCGCTCTCCGTCACCCGCAGATCCCAGAACTGGTGCTGCAGGACGATGGTCATCTCCTCCGGATATTGTGCGAGCAGCCGCGTCGGGATCGCCACGCCGGGCTGGTCGGTGCGGAAGGTGATGAAGAAGTGGTGCTGCCCGGGCAGGCCGTGTGCGGCAACATGCGCCAGTGCGCGCGCCATGACCTGGCGGAACGCGTCTTCAGTCCACTCCTCGTAGGGCAGCAGGCTTTCGGGAAGCTGCCCCTGGTCCTCGTCCATTGGCCAATCCTCGGAAACGGACCTCCCATACTGCCGGCACAAGGCGCAGGGAAGAGCGGGGGGGAGGCGGGTGAGTGGGGGGCTTCTGTTGCCCGGTGCCCCCCGTACCGCGCTTATCGCTTATGCAGCGACAGCGAGCGCCTCGAAGTTATCGTTGGCACTTGTGATATGGCCCGATAACGGCGGAACCATGCCGAGCGAAAGATGGGTCTTTACCACGCGTGTCGAGCCTGTTTCGCCCCCGTCGGGCCCGGCCGCCCGGGTTGCCCCTGCGGCCGGGAAACTGGTGGAGGCGCCGGGTACTGCCCCCGGGTCCACAACGCTTATTCCACGCATCGTTTATCGCCATAGCCGGCGAACCGGCAGCGTGAATATAGGCGAGACGGGGCGGTTGCGACAGGGGGTGCGGCCGACTCGCGGTCGGCGCTAAGCCTCGGGCGGTGCCGGCCGGGGTGGCCGGCCATGATCAGGCGAGCAGGCGCATGACCCTTTCCCCCGAGCAGCAGGCGGAGATCGAGGCGCTGCGCGCCGCCGGCGCCTCCACCCGCCGGGCAACCGTCCCGGCGCTGGAAGAGATGCTGTACCGCGTCATTCCGGTACTGGATCATGGCTTCATCCGGGTGATCGACTACATGGGCGATGACGCGGCCGTGGTGCAGGCGGCGCGCGTCTCCTACGGGCGCGGCACGCGCCGCGTCTCCGAGGATGCCGGGCTGATCCGCTACCTGATGCGCCACCGGCATTCGACGCCGTTCGAGATGTGCGAGATCAAGTTCCACGTGAAGCTGCCGATCTTCGTGGCGCGGCAGTGGATCCGGCATCGCACGGCGAACGTGAACGAGTATTCCGCGCGGTATTCGATTGTCGATCGTGAGTTCTACCTGCCCGCGCCCGAGCAGCTCGCGGCGCAGTCGAGCGCCAACCGGCAGGGGCGCGGCGCGGTGCTGCAGGGGGCGGAGGCGGAGAGGGCGCTCGAGCTGCTGCGCGACGACGCGGCGCGGGCGCATGCGCATTACGCCTGGCTGCTGAACGAGGGCTCGGATGATGCGGCCGCGGATCCCGATCGCCAGGGGCTGGCGCGGGAGCTGGCGCGGATCAACCTGACGCTGAACACCTATACGCAGTGGTATTGGAAGACGGATCTGCACAACTGGCTGCACTTCCTGTCGCTGCGCGCCGACCCGCATGCGCAATACGAAATCCGTGCCTATGCCGAGGCGATGCTGGAGGTGCTGCGCGCGTGGGTGCCGGCGACGTACGCGGCGTTTCGCGATTACCGGCTGGAGGCGGCGACGTTCTCCGGCCCGATGCTGCGCGTGCTGCGCCGGCGGCTGGCCGGCGAGCGCGTGGAGCAGGCGGAGAGCGGGTTGTCGAAGCGGGAATGGGCTGAGATGGAGCGGGCGTTGGGGGGGTGAGGGGTGATCCTGCGAGCGCTCGAGGCTGCGCCAGTGGATCGGTTTGATGATTGAGGACGCCAATAGCGGGATTTTAGCCAACTCCAAGTTCGGATACTGGTGGAAAGTCACGGACAAGGGCTTCCAGATCGCTGAACTCATTCAAGCCCGGATGCAACCCTCGACGCTGCAGGCTCCCATGGGATTCGTCGGGCCACGGACTGCGTGACGTGCAAAGGCGGTGCAGGCCGCGTCTCACGAATCAGGGCGAGAGTCCCGCCGGTTTTCCCTACCGAGGTCCTGCCTCAACATGCAGGGCAAGACCGGCCCGCTTTTGCAGATGGCCGAGTACGCCGAACAGGTTGCGCGCCTGGGGATTGCCGCGCGGCCCGAACATGCGGATGAGGCTCTTGGGTTGCGTGCCGGTTTCTGCGCCAAGTTGCTCGAAACCAATCGTGGCCTTGATGTAGTCGCGCAGGATCGCCTTGCCGGTGTCCACGTCGCCGGCCAGCATGACGTCGATACTCTCCCGCAGCAGCGCCTCGCCGAAGGCCGGATCGGCCACCACCCGCTCTTGCACCAGTTCCTTGAAACTCCTGGTCAGCGCCATGCCCGCCTCCGTCATCCGCCGCGCCGCTTGCGCTGCCGGTATTCCGCCTACATCGCCCATGCCGCCTCGATGTCCTGCTGCTGGCGCTTTTTCGTGCCGCCCGTCGGCAGGATCACCAGCCGATCCCCATCTCGTCCGAGATAAACTCGATAACCGGGACCAAAATCGATCCGGTATTCCAGTACACCTTCTCCAAGCGCTTTGAGGCTGGACGTGTTTCCTTGTTCGAGCCGCCGCAGCGCAACCGTCACCTTTGCTGCCGAGGCCGCGTCCAGTTCCTCGAACCATTTCTGGAACGGGCGCCGTCCCTCCGTCGTGAGGTAGTAACGCAGCTCGACCAGGCGTTATGGTAACACCAATGTTACCATCGTCGCAAGGGCGTTCCACCGGGATATCGGCGCGGCCGCGGCGAATGAACGATGCCCATGCCTTGCACTCCGATGGCCAAGCGGAACAAACAATTCTTCCTGACCGTGCGGGCAGCGGCAACGATTCCGCCTGACTGCGACTTCGCCTCAGGACGCGAACCGGTGCGATGCGCGCTACTCGTTCGCGCCCCGACGTCGTCGCCTCCCTACTCCACCACGATCCGCGGCCCCGCCTCCCGCCCTCCCGCCAGCCGCTCGGCAATCCGCGCCGCGATCGCCGCATAGGCCTGCGCCGCCGCGCTCTCCGGCTCGGCGGCCACGATCGGCGTCCCCGCATCGGACGTGGTGCGGATCGCCGGCAACAGCGGCACCTCGCCGAGGAACGGCACGCCGAGTTTCTCCGCCTCGCGCCGCGCCCCGCCATGGCCGAAAATCTCGCTGCGCGCGCCGCACGCCGGGCAGCAGAAATAGCTCATGTTCTCGATCAGCCCGAGCACCGGCACGTTGGTCTTCTCGAACATCCGCACGCCGCGCCGCGCATCCGTCAGCGCGATGTCCTGCGGCGTCGAGACGATCACGGCGCCGGCCAGCGCCACGCGCTGCGCCATGGTGAGCTGCGCGTCGCCCGTGCCCGGCGGCATGTCGACGACCAGGATGTCGAGCGCGCCCCATTCGACCTGGCCCATCATCTGCTCGAGCGCGCTCATCACCATCGGGCCGCGCCAGATCATCGCCGTCTCCTCGTCGACCAGGAAGCCGATCGACATCGCCTTCACGCCCCAGGCCTGCAACGGCAGCATCCGCTCGCCCACCACCTCCGGCCGATGCGCCGTGCCGAGCAGCCGCGGCAGGCTCGGCCCGTAGATATCGGCGTCGAGCAGCCCGACACGCTGCCCCTGCCGCGCCAGCGCCAGCGCCAGGTTGACCGCGGTGGTCGACTTGCCGACGCCGCCCTTGCCCGAGGCGACGGCGATGATCGCGCCCACGTCGGGCAGCAGCCGCGGCCCCTGGCCCGGCGCGTGCCGCCCGCCCGGACCGCCCCCGCCTTGCGCGCCACCACCCGGGGCGCCGCGTCCGGCGGGCGCCGGCCCGGCCGCGCCCGCCCGGTGCGCCGTCAGCACCACCGTCGCATTGGCGACCCCCGGCTGGCGCGCGAGCAGCGCCTCGGCCTGCCGCCGCACCGCCTCCATCGCCGTCGCGGTCTCCCGCGTCGCCAGCAGCGCCGCCTGCACCAGCGACCCGCGCACCTGCACGCTGTCCACCAGCCCGGCCGAGACGATGTCCCGCCCGCTGGCCGGATCGGTGATCGCTGCCAGTGCGGCCCGCAGCCGCTCGGCGTCCAGCTCGCTCATGCGCTTGTAATTCCTCACGAAGGCGTCATAACCACAGCGTCCCGCGTCCGGCCGGCCGGCGCCGCGGGGCCAGGCGCGCGGGCGAACCCGCCCCTCTCACCCTCATGTGGTAGGCCATGTCGTGGAACCAGTCAGGCCCGGGCGGGGGACACAATCCTTGGGGCGGCAGCGTGCCGCCGGGCGGGCGGCGCCCTGGCGGCGGCGGCCCCTGGGGTGGCGGGCGCCCGCCGGAGCTCGACCAGCTCATCGCCCGGCTGCAAGGCTGGGCCGGCCGGTTGCTGCCGCGCGGCGGCGGCCGCGGCCCGCTGCTGCTCCTCTGCGCCGTCGTCGCGCTCTGGCTGCTGAGCGGCTTCTACCGGGTCGAGCCGGATGAGCAGGGCGTGGTGCTGCGCTTCGGCGCCTTCGTCCGCACCACCCCGCCGGGACTGAACTACCACCTGCCCTGGCCGATCGAAACGGCGCTCACCCCGGCCGTCACCCGCATCAACCGCACCGAGATCGGCTATCGCAGCGCCTCCACCGATCGCAGCGGCGTGCGCGACATCCCCGAGGAAAGCCTGATGCTGACCGGGGACGAGAACATCGTCGACATCAACTGCACCGTGTTCTGGCGCATCAGCAGCGCCCCCGACTACCTGTTCAACACCCGCAATCCGGACAGCACGGTCAAGTCCGCGGCGGAGAGCGTGATGCGCGAGGTGATCGGCAGCACGCCAATCCAGCCGGCGCTCGCCGAGGCGCGCGGCCAGATCGAGGCGGCGGTGATGCGCGGCACCCAGGCGATCCTCGACCAGTACCGCAGCGGCGTCGAGATCACCCAGGTGCAGTTGCAGAAGGTCGATCCGCCCGACGCGGTGATCGACAGCTTTCGCGACGTGCAGCGCGCCAACACCGATGCCGAGCGCATGCGCAACGAGGCCGAGGCCTATCGCAACGACATCGTGCCGCGGGCCCGCGGCGATGCCGCGCGCATCGTCGCCGAGGGCGAAGCCGACCGCGCCGCGACCGTCGCCCGCGCCACCGGCGCGGCGCAGCGCTTCGACTCCGTGCTCTCCGCCTACCAGGCGGCGCGCGCCGTCACGCTGCAACGGCTCTACATCGAGACCATGCAGGACGTGCTGACGCATACCCCGACGGTCGTGGTCGACGGCAATGCGCGCAACCTGATCCCCTTCCTGCCGCTGCCCGGCCCGGGCGCGTCCGCACGCTCCGGTGCCCCGTCGCCATCCGCGCCGGGAACCGCCGCGCCCGCGGCGCCGGCAGTGCCGGCTCCAGCACCGGCCGCGCCATGACCCGCCCGGTCATCGCCGCGATCGCCGCGGCCATCGTGCTGGTGCTTCTGGCCGGCGCCAGTCTGTTCACCGTCGGCCAGACCGAGCAGGTGCTGCTCGTGCAGTTCGGCCAGCCGATCCGGGTGATCCAGCAACCCGGCCTGCATGCCAAGCTGCCCTTCGTGCAGACCGCGATCGCCTTCGACCGCCGGCTGCTCGACTTCGACTCGCCGAGCGAGGAGGT
This sequence comes from Acetobacteraceae bacterium, assembly GCA_035504175.1. Classification (GTDB taxonomy): domain Bacteria; phylum Pseudomonadota; class Alphaproteobacteria; order Acetobacterales; family Acetobacteraceae; genus DATJSJ01. The sequence continues at coordinate 11,183 of DATJSJ010000110.1, read as the reverse complement.
GATCCTCGGCGATCAGCGGCGGCTGATCGTCGACAGCTTCACCCGCTTCCGCATCACCGACCCGCTGCAATATTACCAGGCGGTGGGGCCATCCGAGGAAGGCATCCGCGCGCGACTGAACTCGGTGGTGAATTCCAGCCTGCGCCGCGTGCTGGGCGGCGAAACATTGCTGAACGTGCTGTCGGCGCAGCGGGCGCGGATCATGGCGCTGATCCGCAATCAGGTGAACCGCGAGATGCGCGGTTTCGGCGTCACCGTCGACGACGTCCGCATCCGCCGCGCCGACCTGCCGGAGGAGAACACCCAGGCGATCCTCGCGCGCATGAAGTCCGAGCGCGTGCGCATCGCAACGCAAGCCCGTGCGGAAGGTGCGGAGGCCTCCGCCCGCATCCGTGCCGATGCCGAGCGCGAGCGTACCGTGCTGCTGGCCGACGCCCGCGCACAGGCCGACCAGTTGCGCGGCGAGGGCGAGCACAAGGCGATCGCCATCTATGCCGCCGCCGCCGACCGCGATCCGCATTTCTACGCCATCTGGCGCACGCTGCAGGCCTACCGGGAGGCCTTCGGCGCCGGCGGCGCGGCGCGCCTGGTGTTGTCGCCGGACGCGGATTTCCTCAAGCTGCTGCGGCAGGCGCCGGTGCCCGCGCCGGCGGGCAACACCAGCCCGCCGCCTTGACCCGGCCCGCCCGGGCCGCAATCTCCCGTTCCGATCAGGCACCGCGTGACCGCGCGGTGCCGCCACGGAGGTCGCGCCCATGAGCCTTGCTGCCGCCGAGCCCGCCACTGCCCCGCCGAGGGTCATCCCGACCGGCGCCGTCCTCGGGGCCGAATTGTCCGGCATCGATCTCCGCCGCGCGGATGACGCGGCCTTCGCCGCCATCCACCGCGCCTGGCTCGACCACGCCGTGCTGCTGTTCCGCGACCAGTCGCTCTCCGACGCGGACCTGGTGCGCTTCTCCCGCCGTTTCGGCGATCTCGACCTCGCCCCGGTGCAGGAAACCGGCCGCCGCTTCGTCGACGGCCACCCGGAAATCTACGTCGTGTCCAACGTCGTTCGCGACGGCCAGCCGATCGGCAGCCTCGGCGCCGGCGAGGCGGTCTGGCACACCGACATGTCCTACCTGCCGGACCCGCCCAAGGCCTCGATGCTCTACGCGCTGGAGGTCCCGCCGGCCGGCGGCGACACCTCGTTCTGCGACATGGCATCGGCACTCGCCGCCCTGCCGGCCGATCTCCGCCGCCGCATCGACGGGCTGGAGATCAAGCACGACGGCACCTATAACAGCGGCGGCTTCGTCCGGCAGGGCGTGCAGCCGACCGACGATCCGCGGGCCGCACCCGGCGCGATCCACCCGCTCGTCGCCCGCCACCCGGAGAACGGCCGCGCCGTGCTCTATCTCGGCCGTCGCCGCAACGCCTACATCCCCGGGCTGCAGCTCGCCGACTCGGAGGCGCTGCTCGACGCGCTCTGGACGCATGTCGCGCGGCCGGAGTTCGCCTGGACGCATCGTTGGCGCGTCGGCGACCTGGTGCTGTGGGACAATCGCAGCACCATGCACCGGCGGGATGCGTTCGATCCGGCGACGCGCCGGGTGATGCACCGGACGCAGATCAAGGGCGTCGGGATGCAGTCGGCGTAGCACGGACGGGCGCGCCGGACCGTCTCGACGGGAGTCCGTGCCCGATCAGGCTGGCGTAACCGCGCCCGTCGCGTGCCGCTCTCAACCCATTCGCTCGACCAGATGGGCGCGCGACGGTCCGGGCTCGAACGGGTCGCCGAAATACTGGGTCTCGCGTGCCACCCTGCCGTCCACGAACTCCATGACGCTCACGGAGTAGGTCGGCTGGCCGTCATAGCTGAGGATGAACTCCGTGACCCAGAGATCGCCCGCGCCAACGATGCGGCGCACGGTGAAGCGTTTGGCGTTCGGCTGCGCCACCCGTGAGGCCTGGATGTTGTGCCGGCCCCTGATGCGCTCGCCGGATTGCGGGTATTCGAGCACCGCGTCGTCCCGGTAGATGTCGTGCTCGACATCGAAGTCATCCGTGTCCGCCGCCGCCCAATGGCGATCGAGTGCCTGTCGAATCTCGGTCTCGTCCATGCTGGCGCTCCCGTTCCCGGTGATGAAGGGCCGGCCGCTCCGTGCCGTCCCGGCTTGGCCGGACAGCCGATGACGTCACATGACTCGCGGAATAAAGCCAGTGATGGTTCTCCCGACCACCGTCCTGGACCGGACGTTCGCCGCGACGCCCTCGCGCATCGCGTCGCCATGGGTCTCTTCACTCCGCTGCCGTTCCGCGCAGGCGGGAGCCGGTCACGCGCCGGAGCCGATCGCCGCCAGCGATGCCCGCAGACGGGGCGCGGCAAAGTCGAGAAAGCGTCGCATCTTGAGCGGCATCTGGCCGCGCGGAATATGCAGGAGGTGGACGGGCGCCGGCTCGGGCTCATACGCCGCCAGGACCAGGATCAGCGTCCCCGCCCGGATCGCGTCGACCACCTGGTAATACAGCAGGCGTACCAGACCGACGCCGCGGATCGCCGCGTCCACCGCAGCCTCGGGCGTGGTCACCAGCCGCGGCGCGATCGGCACTTCGACCGTCGCACCCGTATCGGGATGCCGAAAGCGCCAGTTTGACCCGGACAGCGGACCGTCGCTCGCGACGCACGGCACCCGCGTCAGATCCTCCGGCACCTCCGGGGCACCCGGTCCGGCAAGGAGCCCGGGGCGGCCACAGATCACCGTCCGCATCGAGCCCACGCGCGTCGCGATCATGCCGCTATCGGGCAACTTCCCGATGCGCACGGCCATGTCGATGTGGTCTTCGATCAGGTTGACGTTGCGATCGCCCAGCATCAGCCGGACATTGATCTGCGGAAACCGCGCCAGGAACTCGGCGACGACGGGCAGCACGTGCAGCCGGCCGAACAGCACCGGAGCGGTGATCGCGAGATCGCCGCGCGGCGTGGTGAATTCGCCGGCCGCCTCACGTTCCGCGTCCTGTACCTGCTCGAGGATGCGCCGCGCCGCCGCCGCATAAGCGACGCCGGCATCGGTGAGCGCGAGCTTGCGCGTGGTCCGCGTCAGAAGCTGCGTCCCCAGCAACGCCTCGAGATCGGCGACCTTCCGGCTGAGCGTGGGCACCGGAACCCGCATCTCCCGCGCCGCCGCCGACAGGCTGCCCTTCTCGACCGCCGCGAGAAACATCGCCATGGCTTCGAGCCGATCCATCGACTTGCTCAGTGGCCGATAAGATACATCTCACTCTTAGCGAATTACCCGAGCGGACGAGAAGGGGCACATAGCCGGACAGTTTGCTGCCTGGCGGCGGACCGGATGAGGAGGATTGCCAATGGCTCCGCTCGCCAAGGCCGTCGCCGCCGCGACGGCGCTGCTTGCCGGCCAGATATCGGCTGCGGAACCCGCGCCGCTGCTCTCAAGCTCCTCCACCATCACCTATCACCGTGCCGAGGTCGACGGCGTCGGCGTCTTCTATCGCGAGGCCGGGCCGAAGGACGCGCCCACGATCGTCCTCCTGCACGGCTTCCCGTCCTCCTCGCGGATGTTCGCCACCCTCCTGCCGCTGCTCGCAACCCGCTACCACCTGATCGCGCCCGACTACCCCGGATTCGGCCAGAGCGATGCGCCGCCGCCGTCGCAATACGCCTACACCTTCGAGCATCTCGCCGAGACCACCAGCGCGCTGCTCGATCGGCTGGGGATCGGCCGCTACAGCCTCTACCTGCAGGATTACGGCGGTCCCGTCGGCTTCCGCATCATGCTGGCGCATCCCGAGCGCCTGCAGGCGCTGGTGATCCAGAACGCCAATGCCTACCAGGAGGGGCTTGGCAAGAAGTGGAAGGGCATTGCCCAGTACTGGGCGGACCCGAAGGCGCATCCGGACGTCCCGAAAGCCTTCATGTCGCTGGCCGCTGCGAGGCTCCGCCATGACGGAGGCACTCCTCATCCCGAACGCTACGACCCGGCGGCCTGGGAGGAGGAGTTCGCGATGCTGTCGCGGCCCGGCGAGGCGGCGATCCAGGAATCGCTGCTCTACGACTACCGCACCAACGTCGCCGCCTATCCGGCCTGGCAGGACTGGCTGCGCCGCCACAAGCCGCCGACGCTGATCGTCTGGGGGCGCTACGACAGCTCGTTCATCGCGCCGGGCGCCGAAGCCTACAGGCGCGACCTTCCCGATGCCGAAATCCATCTCCTCGATGCCGGGCACTTCGCCCTGGACGAGCAGGTCGACGCGATCGCCGCCCTGATGCTGGTCTTTCTCGACGGGCATCCCGGCTGACCCGCCGCTCGACCGTCCTGTCCGCACACCCCACCGCACCCGAGGCAGCGAAGAACCGCCGTGTCCAGTCCTGACCCGATGCTTCCCGCGCGATCGGCGCCGTCCCGGGCGACACCTGCCCATCAAATGAACCGGGGCGTTGATCGCCATGGCTGACGGTTCCTCCCGCGCCGGGAGTCCGGGCGAATCGGCCACGGGGATTGGCCGCGCGATCCTGGCGGCATTCTGCGCCAGCCTGATCGGCATCGGCCTCGCGCGCTTCGCCTACACGCCGCTCCTGCCCGCCATCATCGGCGCGCATTGGTTCCGCCCGTCGAGTGCCGCCTACCTCGGCGCCGCGAATCTCGGGGGGTATCTCGCGGGCGCGCTGCTCGGACGGCCCATCTCGGCGCGGCTGCCGCTTGCGGCGGTGCTTCGCGGCATGATGCTGCTGGCGACGGCGGCGTTCTTCGGGTGCGCCTATCCCGTGAGCTTCGCCTGGTTCTTCGCCTGGCGCTTCGGGGCCGGCCTGGCAGGGGGCGCGTTGATGGTGCTCGCCGCGCCGGCGGTGCTGCCCCACGTCCCCGCGTCCCGTCGCGGGCTCGCGGGCGGCGCGATCTTCATGGGCATCGGCGCCGGCGTCGCGGCCTCCGGCACACTCGTCCCGCTGCTGTTGCAGCAGGGACTTCGCGAGACATGGTTCGGCCTGGGCGCGCTCTCGCTTCTGCTCACGGTCATCGGATGGCGCGGCTGGCCGCGCGGCGCGGCGCCCGGTGCCGTGGCGCGCGTGCACGCGCGTCCGCCGCGGCAACCGAGGCTGCGTGCGCTCTACGTCGAATATGCGCTGAACGCGGCGGGTTGGGTGCCGCACATGATTTTCCTGGTCGACTTCGTCAGCCGTGGCCTCGGCCAGGGCATCGCGGTCGGCTCGGAATACTGGGTGATCTTCGGCCTCGGCGCGACGGCCGGGCCCCTGCTCGCCGGACATGTCGCCGATCGCGCCGGTTTCGGGGCGGCGCTCCGGCTGGCGTTTCTTGTCGAGGCAGGCGCCGTGGCCATTCCGGCGCTCGGCCTCGGCCAGGCCTGGCTCATCGTCTCCAGCATCGTCGTCGGATGCTTCGTCACCGGCACGGTGCCGCTGATGCTCGGCCGCATCGGCGAACTTCTCCCGCACCATCCGGCGCAGCAGAAGGCGGCATGGAGTGTCGCGACGATCGGCTTCGCGCTGTGCCAGGCGGCGTCGGCTTACGGGCTTTCCTTCCTCTTCGCACGCAGCGGCGGAGATTATCGCCTTCTCTTCATAATCGGCGCCGCTGCCATGGTCATGGCTCTGGCAATCGATCTCCTCGCCGCCGTCGCATTCGGACCGGCGCCCGCCGCATCGACGCGGACCGAAGCCGCCTCGTCCGCCGCAATGGGCGGCCGAACCTCGCGCGACGTCCGAACCTGACGTCGTTCCGGACCGCTCGCGCGCCTCCCGGGGGAGCACTCGAGTGGCCGCCGCCCCGCCCCGGCAGCGAAGGCGCGAACCCCGGCCTCCGGCTACCCCGGATGCCAGTTGAAGCGGCCGCCGAGCCAGCGGCGGAGCTCGAGCAAGGTCGCGGCGTCCGGGGCGATCGCCGCGATCGCGGCAGTCGCCGCAGGGACCGGCAGGGGTCGCAGGCCGAGCGACTTCGCGGCGGTCTCGACCGGCGCCGCCGCCACGGCCGTCGCCGCGGCCCGGCGCCACAGTGCCACCAGGCCGGGCGGCGACAGCGGCTGCAGCACCAGCCCGACATCGAGCTGCGAGGCCGCCGCCGCCGCTTGCCAGGGCGGGTAGAGCGAATTGGCCAGGGCCGCCGATCCGCGCACCCGCTGCAGCAGCTCCGGCAGCGCCGGCAGCGTCGGAAACAGCGGATCGCGGCCGATATGCCCCGTCTCGTCGACCGCCCCCATGCTGAACAGCGGCACGCCGCCCACCGCCACAGTCTGCGCCACCAGCGCGGGCACGTTCCGGTCGCGCAGCAACACCACGTCCACCGCCTGCTGCGCCAGCGCGTTGCGCGCCGCCTCGGCATCAGCGAGACCGAAGATGGGGACCAGTTGCACCCCGAGCAGATCGAGTGCCAGCAGCGCCGGCAGGTCCGGCCCGCCCGGCGAACCGGCACCGATGCGGATCGCCCGCCCCGGCACCAACGCCTCGATGCCAACGCGCCCGGCCAGCACCGCCGGGCCGACCACCGCGAGCGCCGGCACCCAGTCGGCGGCGTCGTAGCGGGCCCGCGGATCGCCCACCAGCCAGGCCATCGCCGCCTCGCCCGGCAGCAGCAGCGCCGTCGTTCCGTCCGGGGCCACCTGCGCCTCGAACCGGTTGGCGCCGGTCACGCCATCATTGGCGCCCACCATCTCGGTGGTCAGCGCCCGGCCCGGTTGCAGCACACGCTGCAGCTCCGGCGCCAGCAGCGCCGCCCAGGCGGCACTGTCGCCGTCATGCGGCCCGGCCACCAGCACCGTTGCGCCACGCTCGGAAAGCTCCGCGCCGGGCGCTTCCGGGACCGTCCCCTCGTCGCCGGCGATCTCCCCCGTCGCAGCCCGGCCGATCCGCGGCCCGGCCACTGCCGCCGCGATCGCCGCGAGCATACGGCGCCGCCGGATGCGCCCCGGACCCGCCGTCATTCCCTCTCCTCTCTCCCGCATGCGCGGCCGCCGATACGCCGCAGCCGGCGAGGCGATCGCGCGGCCACACGCGCGGCCGCGGCGAGACGCTCAGCTATCGTAGGTCAGCAGCGTCTCGAACGGTACATCCAGCCGGGCCCGCCCGCCGAGGAAGGTCAGCTCGATCAACGTCACCGCCACCGGCACCGAGGCACCGATCTGCCGCAGCAACTCGATCCCTGCCGCCATGGTCCCGCCGGTCGCCAGCAAATCGTCGACGATCACCACCCGCTGCCCCGGCTGAATCGCATCGGCCTGGATCTCGATCCGGTCGGCACCGTATTCGAGCCCGTATTCCAGCCCGATCGTCAGTCCCGGCAACTTGCCCTGCTTGCGCAGCATCACGAAGCCGCAGCCAAGCTGCAGCGCCAGCGGCGCCGCCAGCAGAAAGCCTCGGGACTCGATCCCCGCCAGCAGGTCGGGCCGGAACCCCTCCACCCGCTCCGCCATCAGCCGCATGGCGTATTGCCACGCCTCCGCATGTCGCAGCAGGGTGGAGATGTCGTAGAACAGGATGCCGGGCTTCGGAAAATCCGGCACGGCCCGGATGTGGTCCCTGAGATCCATCCTCGTGCTGTCCCCGGCTATGCCGGCGCGGTGTAATCCCCGCGGGACCGCACCGCAACAGGCAGCCGGCCGCGGCGCTACCAGCGCGCCATGCCGCCATCCACGTTCAGCGTCTGGCCGGTGATCCAGTGCGCATCGTCGGAGGCAAGGAAGGCCACGGCCGGCGCAATATCCTCCGGCCGCCCATGCCCGGCCAACGCTTGCAGCATCTCGACGAAGCCGAACGAGTCCTTGTGCGGTGTCGCCATCGCCCCTTCCGATGCGACCAGACCCGGCATCACCGCATTGACCGTGATGCCGTATTTGCCGAGCTCCGTCGCCAGTGCCCGCGTCAGCCCCAGCACGCCGCCCTTGGAGGCGACGTACGCCGCCATGTTCGGCGTGCCCGCCAGCAGGCTGTTCGAGCACATGTTGATGATCCGCCCCTTCGTCCCGAGCCGGCGCATCATGTCCGACCCCGCGCGGCACATCAGGAACGTGCCGGTCAGGTTCACCGCGATGATCTGCTGCCAGTGCGCGAGATCGACCTCGTCCCAGGGAATGAACGGCACGATCGCCGCGTTGTTCACCAGCACGTCGACCCGCTCCGCTCGCTGCTCGACGCTGCGGAACAGCGTCGCGACCTGCGCCGCATCGCTCACGTCGCATCGCAGGGCGAACGCACCGCCGCCGCAGGATTCCGCCGCCGCCGCGGCCTTGCCCTCGTTCAGATCGGCGATCACGATGCGCGCCCCGTCCTGCGCCAGCCGCGCCGCGATCGCTCGCCCGATGCCCTGCGCCCCGCCGGTCACCAGCGCCACCCTGCCCGCCAGTCTGCTCATGCTGCCCGTTCCCCCTGCTTTGCACCCGCCGCGGCGATCGACTTTGCCCCGACCGCCTCGGTCCACGTCTCGGCGATCGCCACGACCGCGGCATTGACCGGCCCGGTGGTGATCCGTGGAATCACCGAGGCATCGACCACGAACAGATTCTCCAGCCCCTGGACGCGCAGATCCGCATCGACCACGGCGCCCATGGCGCAGGTGCCGACCGGGTGGTGATGCGTGCGAGCGGCACGGGCGAGAAACGCCTCGATCGCCGGCGCGTCCCGTACCGCGACGCCGGGCAGGATCTCGCGATCGCGCCAGTCATCGAGCGGCGCCGCATGGCCAACCTCCCGCGCTAGCTCGAGGCCGCGGCGGAAGGCGCGGCGATCCGCCTCGGTCGACAGATACGCCGGATCGATGCGCGGCGGGCTCACCGCATCCGCGCCGGTCAGCATAATGCTGCCGCGGCTGGTAGGATGCGTGAAGCCGAACATGATCGTATAGGCGCTGCCCGCCGCCGGCGCGGCAAAGCATTCCGTCACCGCCGGCAGCACCACGCAGGCCAGCACGCAATCGGGCGCGCCCTCCACCCGCGCCGGATCGTCGCCGTGCAGATACATCAGCGATTCCGAATGCTGCAGCCGCGACCGCGGCACCGCCCGCCGCGCGGCATAGACATTCCCCGCCGCGAGCAGATGGTCATGCAGATTGCGCCCGACCGCCGGCAGCGCGACCGCGCACGCGATCCCGAACGATCGCAGCTGCTCCGCATCGCCGATCCCCGAGCGCAGCAGCAGCAGCGGCGAGCCGATCGTGCCGAGGCACAGCACGACGCGATCCGCTTCGGCGACACTCGAGGCCCCGCCCTGCCGGATCACCGCGCCCCGCACGCGGCCCTGCTCGATCGCCAGCCGCTCCACCACGGCACCGGTGCTGATCGTGAGATTCGGCCGTCTCACCGCGCCCGCCAGATACGCGTCGGCGACGCTGACCCGCCGCCCGTCACGAATCGTCAACGTGTTGACCGTCGCACCGGCGAGCGGCCCGGCTTTGTGCGACGCCAGCATCGGCGCGCCGATCGCCTGTCCGGCCTCGATGAACGCCGCCGCAACCGGGCTCAGCGCCGTCCGGTCCTGCCGCTGCGGCAGCGCGCAGCGTCCAAACCCGCGCGCCAACCCGGCTTGCGACCAGCGCGGCCCGGCCGCCTCCGCCCACGGCGCAAAATCATCCGCGTGGCCCTGCACATGGGCCATCGCATGCATGCAGCTCGAGCCGCCGACCACGCGCCCGCGCGGCCAGGCATGCACCCGTCCCGCCGTGCCGGGCTGCGCCACCGTGCGATACGCCCAGTCGAAATCCCGCCCTTCCAGGAACGGCCATTGCAGCGGATCGGCGATGTCGGGATCCCGCGGCCAGTCTCCCGCTTCCACCAGATGCACGCGACAGACCGGATCCTCCGACAGCCGCGCCGCCACCACCGATCCGGCGGACCCGGCCCCGAGCACCAGCACGTCGGCGCCGGCCATCGCCCGGCCTATCCGTAGAAGGCCGGCGCCGGCCGATACGACGCGAAGCTCTCGGCGTCGTGCGAGAACATCAGCTCCGCGTCATGCTCCTCCGCGAGCTGGCGCAGCCGCCGCATCGACGCCACCCCGGCCACCGGATCGATGTGAAAGCTCGACTGGCACAGCGTCTCCAGACTCTTCTTGGTATACGCCGCATCGATCGAGAACAGCAGCGGCCGCCTGGTCGCGAACTCCACCAGCAGACTGTAATGCCCGATCGCGTGCCCGGGCGTGTAAAACAGCCGCAGCCCGGGCGCCAGATCGACATCGCCCTCGACCACCTCGAAGCGCGAATTGGCAACTGTGGTATCCGACGCCAACTGCTCCGTCTTGCCCCTGGCCTCCGCCGCCTCGGCCGAAAAACTGAGGTCGGAATAGCCCAGTACCTCGAAGGGCTGCGGCTCCGCCGCCTGCGCGATCTCCGCCCGGTGGCAGATCTTCTTCGCATGCGGGAAGAATTTGTTTCCGCCGACATGGTCGAAATGAAAATGCGAATTCACCACCACGCCGACATCCGCCGGCGTCAGGCCGAGCTTCGCCAGCGCGCCGGGAATCGTCTGCTCCTCGGTCTGCAGCGGCTTCTCGAACGGCAGCACCTTCTCAACATGCGCGCGGTCGTAGCCGCTATCGACCAGAAACCGGCCCTGCGGATGCTCGACCAGGATCGAGTAAACGGGAAACCGGATCTCGCCGGCAGGACCGCGATTCCAGAAGACGTGGAAACCGTCCAGGACCAGAGAACCGCCGTCGAGCAGGAACACCTTGTTCGCGGGCACACTTACCTCCCTCAAGCAAAAAAGGCCAGGGGGCTCCGCCCCCTGCACCCCCAGTGGGGCCGCGGGCCCCAGACCCCTCTACGTCAGCGCGCTCCGCGCAGATACGGCAGGCCGAGAGCGGCGGGGAGGCCGGCGCGGCGGCCGAAGACCACCAGCGCCAGCATCACCGCCGCGAAGGGAAGCATCTCGATTACGTCGGTCGGGATGTCGATGCCGGCAACCTGCAGCGCCGTCGTCAGCGACAGGCAGATGCCGAACAGCAACGCCCCACCCAACACCCAGCTCGGCCGGCCCCGCGCCAGCATCGCCAGCACAATGCCGATGAACCCGGCACCATTCGTCATGAACGGCACGAACACGCCACTGCCCACCTCGGACATGTAGGCGCCACCGATCCCCGCCAGCACGCCCGTCGCCAGCACCGCCGCACTGCGCGTCACCAGCACGTTGCCGCCCGCCGCATCCAACGCCGCCGGCTTGTCCCCCGCCGCCGC
>DATJSJ010000109.1:0-11722 GCA_035504175.1 Acetobacteraceae bacterium | reverse complement strand
AGCCGGGCGCGCGTCGTCGCATCCGGCGGCGCGGCGCGCACCGGGCGCGGCTCAGAGCCGGGGGGCAAGGGGCCGCGCCCGTCCATCGGCCGGCCGACCGGATCGATCACGCGACCGAGCCAGCGATCGGAGACGGCGAGCGTGCCGCCGCTGCCGCTGCGCTGCACCCGCGCCGCGGTGCCGGGGCCGAGCCCGTCCAGCGCGCCGAACGCCATCGCCCGCGCGGTGCCGCGACCGAAGCTCACCACCTCCGCCGGGATCGCCTCGCCGCGGCGGCCTTCCAGGGTGAGCCGGTCGCCCAGCGCGAGCTGGCTGCCGAGCCCCGCCACCTCCACCGCCAGACCCGAGACGGTCTGGACCTGGCCGGACAGCGCCAGCGGCGCGGCCCCTGCCAGCAAATTGCCGCAGGCGCGCAGCCGCAGCGCCAACGGATCGCGCTCAATTTCTGTGGTTAGTCCCATGTGATGATACAATTCGCCATGTTTTGGCTTTGTTCCCGTCGTCCGCTGCTCATTTTTGATAAAGATACACGCAGACGGTGAAAAAATGATGGATGAACACACGCTATGGTGGTATTTCTCGCGCATCAGTCGAGCAGGGGAGCAACCAATGCGTGTATTGCTGGTCGAGGACGATGCGACGGTGGCGCGGGGCATCACCCTGCTGCTGAAGAACAGCGGCATGGTGGTGGATCATTCCGATACTGGAGAGGAAGCGCTGGAGCTGATCCGGCACTATGACTACGACGTGGTGCTGCTCGACCTGGTCCTGCCCGACATGGAAGGCTACGAGGTGCTGCGCCGGATGCGCGCCGCGCGCGTCAATACGGCGGCGCTGGTGCTCTCAGGTCAGGCCCGGCCGCAGGCCACGGTGAAGGCCTTCGCCCTGGGCGCCGATGATTTCATGACCAAGCCGTTCGACCAGGCGGAACTGCTCGCCCGCATGCAGGCGGTGGTGCGGCGGAGCAAGGGCTACAGCCAGCCGACGCTGCGCATCGGCGCGCTGGCGCTGAACCTGGACAGCCGCGAGGTGACGGTCGAGGGACGGCCGGTGCACCTGACCGGCAAGGAATACGCGATCCTGGAACTGCTGGTGCTGCGCAAGGGCATGGTGCTGACCAAGGAGGCGTTCCTCAACCACCTCTATGGCGGGCTGGACGAGCCCGAGATGAAAATCATCGACGTGTTCATCTGCAAGCTGCGCAAGAAGCTGGCGCAGGCCGGCGCCGACAACGTGATCGGCACAGTCTGGGGCCGCGGCTACATGATCCGCGAGCCGGCGGAGCGCGACATGCCGATCCCGGCGCCGGCACCGGCCCTGGTGTCGCGCAGCCTGGCCGCCAACGCCGCGTAGCCCGAAGGGTGCCGGCGGCCGTGGCGCCGCCGGCGATGCCGCAACGCCGCGTGCGGCGGCAGGCTACGCTCGGCCCTGGCGCTATCGGATTGGGGGGAGACGTCCCGGCGCCTCGGCAGGCGTCGATCAATCGCCGTCGGCGTAGCCTCGGCCGAAATCCGTCGGCAGGTTCGACCGGTCATGCAGTGCCACGCGCTGTCCCGAGGCGCCGGCGTGCTGTCGCGCCAGGGTGGTGGCCGCGCGCAGCGGCCGCGACAGCCGGCGGAACGCCGCGGCCACGCGGCAGGCCACGGGCAAGCGGGCGCCGCGAAGTGCGCTGTGCCAGCAGCCGCCGGAGGCGCGATAGCCGGCGACCTGCGGCAGCGCGCCGTAGCTCATGGCGGGCGTCGCGAAGGCCTGGTAGGCGAGATCCGGGCGGGCGAGCGGCGCATACAGCCGGTCCTGGCCGGCGAACGCGCCGTAGACCGGAATCGCCGCCGGCCGGGCACGTTCAGCCATGACGCCGCCCGGTGCGTACGGCTTGCCCCAGGCCGCCATGACGCGCCGCGCATACTCGTCGGCGAGCCCGGGCGTCTGAGAGTGATATGCCGCCGCCGCCGCCGTCCAGTCGCCGGTCTGCACGTGCAGCGCTGTCAGGAAGCTGACGGCATAGCGCGCATTGCTCAGGGGATCGAACGCCTCCTCCAGATCGGTGAAGGCATGCGGATGGTGCATCAGGTTGATCTGCATGCAGCCGACGTCGATCGATTGAATGCCGGCCGCCTGCAGCGCACGCACCGCCGCGATCGCGTCATCCTTGGTGTCGAAGAAATGCCCGACCCCGGCGGCGTTGATCGTCCAGGGCCAGGACTCGATTTCGCCGGTCAGCGGATCCGGCCGGCCGCTCTCGACGCGGCCGATCGCCGGCAGCAACCCGGCCGGCACCGCCGAACCGCGTGCGGCGAGCGAGATCGCCGCCGGGCAGAGCTGATAGGCCGAGATCGGCGATGGCGTATCGGCGAGGGCCGCGGAGCCGAGGCACAGCAATGGCAGAAGGCATGAAATGACGCGCATGAAAATTCCCTTCGCAGCCGTCTCCTGCCGCGCCCGATGGGCACGACGGAGCGGCCAGCCGTTTCAGATCAGGTCGCCAGGCCCGGCAGGAGGAACACGTCGGCCGCAAGAAGCGGCCATTCCAAAATGAAAATCCTGACGCAACGATAATGCATGCGAAGCGCTCCACGCAACGAGAGTCTGCCCCGGAATGGCATCGGCCGGACGGGCGCATGAGCGCGACGCAGCACCGCTGTCCCGCGATGCGGGACGGTCGACGGCGAGCGCGGCGCTGATCCCCCACGCGCACCGCAAACTACCGGCCCAAGCCGGCGCGATGGAAGTGACGCGGCAGACAGTCCACACCCGGGTCGGGCCACGCGCGAGCCGGGTCACACACCGATCGGGCCACACACGGGTCGGGCCTCGAAAGGCGGCACCGGATGCGGGCACGCCGATCCTCCGTCCCCGCCGGTGCAGCGCTGCGACAACGCATTCGTCGGTATGCTGCGTGGGCCGGGCCCGAGCGGTTCACGCCGCACCATCCGGTGCGTCGATCGCCTGCGCGCCGGTCGCCGGACGCGCCGATCCATCTCCCCACACGCCGGCAAGATGACCACGTTGAATTGACTGCCGGAACGAGCCGGTCGCGGCATAGTGAGGTCGTTCATTGTCCGAGGGGGGACGACATGGCCAGCCGCCTTGCGGTCCGGGCGACCGCAAACGCCGTGCTCGCTGCCTTGCTGATTGCCGCGCTCGCAGTGACCGCCCCGCTGATCCGGGCGCGGGCCGATACCACCGATGCGGCGCCGATCCCGATCCGGGTGGTCGTCGTCACCACGTTCGAAATCGGCAAGGACGCCGGCGACACGCCGGGCGAGCTGCAGAACTGGGTGGAATACTACCCGCTGCCGCAGATCATCCCCTTCCCGCAGGGATACCATCACCTGCGCTACAACCCCGACCAGCAGGTGCTCGCGATCGAGACCGGCGAGGGCGCGGTGCACGGCGCCGCCTCGATCATGGCGCTGGGCATGGACCCGCGCTTCGACCTGACCAAGGCCTACTGGGTGGTGGCAGCGATCGCCGGGGTCGACCCGAACTGGGCCTCGGTCGGTTCGGCGGCCTGGGCGAAATACGTCGTCGACGGCGATCTCGCCTACGAGATCGACGCGCGGCAGATCCCCTCCGGCTGGTCGACCGGCTATGTGCCGCTCGGCCGCTCGGCGCCGTACCAGCTTCCGGTGCCGCCGGCCAATTCGCTGAATGGCGAACAGGTCTTCACCCTCGACCCCGGCTTCGTCGACTGGGCGGTCAACCTCACGTCCAGCATCACCCTGCCGGACGATGCGACGCTGCAGAAGGTGCGCTCCGGCTATCCCGACTATCCGCGCGCGCTGAAACCGCCCTTCGTGCTGCAGGGCGACGACCTCGCCGCTTCGACCTTCTGCGTCGGCGACAAGCTCAATGCCTGGGCGGAGAACTGGATCACCTACTGGACCCAGGGCAAGGGCCGGTTCGTCATGACGGCGGAGGAGGACGCCGGCATCCTGCAATCGCTGACCTTCCTGTCGCATGTCGGGCGGGTCGACCGACGCCGGGTGCTGGTGCTGCGCACCGCCAGCGACTATTCGGTGCAGCCGGAGGGCAAGACCCCGGCGCAGTTCCTCGCCTCGGAGAACAATGGCGGCCTGTCCGGCTTCATCGAATCGCTGAACGCCGCCTTCGCGGTCGGCAGCCGGGTGGTGCGGGAGCTTTCCGGGCACTGGGACCGCTACGCCGATCACATCCCCTCGGCGCCATAGCGATCGCGGCCCGGGCCGGTCGATCGCCGGCCCGGAACGTCGCATAGTACCCCGACCGTCAAACACCGACCGTCAAACACCGACCGTCAAACACCGGGGGGGATGCGATGCGGTCCGGAGAATGGCTGCGGCTGGCGGGCGCGATCCTCTGCCTGGGCCTGATCGCGGGCGGGGCGGCGGCGCGCCCGACCGTGCCGACGGCCGACACCGTGCCCCCCTCGATCGAATACGGGGCACTCTACCGGGCGGTCGAACTCGGCCAGGTGTTTGCCGACAGCAAGACCTTCCCCGACATGATTCCGGACGCGGCGCCGGGGCAGGTCCTCGCCACCTACCAGGCGCAGCGCGTGGAGCCCGGCTTCAACCTCGCCGATTTCGTGCATGCGCATTTCACCGGGCCGACGCCGCCCGGCCCGACCGTGCTGCCGGCGCCGCCTGGCACGCCGATTCAGGACTACGTGCGCGGGCTGTGGCCGGTGCTGCAGCAGACGGCGATGACGGTGCCGCCGTGGTCCACGCTGCAGCCGCTGCCACGTCCCTACATCGTCCCCGGCGGCCGGTTCCGCGAGGTGTATTACTGGGACACGTATTTCTCCATGCTGGGACTGGAGGAGGACGGCCAGGCGGCGCTGGCACGCGACATGCTCGCCGACATCGGATTCGAGATCGATCGCTACGGCCATGTGCCGAACGGCAACCGCAGCTACTATCTCAGCCGCTCGCAGCCGCCCTTCTTCACGCCGATGGTCGAGCTGGTGGCGCAGCATGACGGCGCGCAGGTCTTGAAGACCTACCTGCCGGAGATGCTGCGCGAATGGCAGTACTGGATGAATGGCGCGGCATCCGTGGCGCCCGGCCACGCCATCCGCAACGTCGTCCGCCTCGCCGACGGCACGCTGCTCAACCGCTATTACGACGACCGTGCCGCGCCGCGCGACGAATCCTATCGCGAGGACGTGCTGACCGCGGCCCATGCCAGCCGTCCGGCGCCGGCGCTGTATCGCGACCTGCGCGCCGCGGCGGAATCGGGCTGGGATTTCAGCTCGCGCTGGCTCGCCGACGGCAAGACACTCGCGACCGCGCGGACGCTCGCGATCGCGCCGGTCGATCTGAACTGCCTGATGGCGCACATGGAACAGGCGATCGCGCGTGCCGACACGCTGCGCGGCGATCGCGTGCATGCGAAGGAATTCGCCACCCGCGCCGACGTGCGCATCGCCGCGATCCGGCGCCTGTTCTGGGATCCGTCGATCGGCGCCTTCACCGACCTGCTGTGGCAGAGCGACAAGCAGACCGGCGTGCTCTCCGCCGCCACCGTCTACCCGCTGCTGTTCGGTGACGCGACGCCGGCGCAGGCGGAGACGATCGCGGCGACGGTGCGCGACCGGCTGCTGCTGCCGGGCGGCCTTGCCACGACGCTCGATGACAGCGGTCAGCAATGGGATTTGCCGAACGGCTGGGCACCGCTGCAATGGATCGCGATCGCCGGGCTGGAACGCTACGGCTATGCCGATCTCGCCGCGACCATCGCCCGGCGCTGGGTGCACAAGGTGTTCGAGGGCTATGCCGAGTCCGGCAAGCTGGTCGAGAAATACAACGTCACCAAGGCGACCGGCGATTTCATCGGCGGCGGCGGCGAATACGCGACCCAGATCGGCTTCGGCTGGACCAACGGCGTGCTGGAAAGTCTGCTCGCAGAGTACCCGGACCTGGCGCGCGATGCGCCCGTCGCGCCGGCGCATCCCGTCGGGACCGGCGGCCAGTAGGAAGCGATCCGCCGGACCGGTATCGGCCCGGCGGATTGGAGCGCGTTACGAAACCATGCGGCCTGCTGCGTCGGACCTGGATCGCTCCGACCGGGCAGAGCGATTCTGGTCCCGCTTTTCGATTTCAAACCGTCATTCACGCCTTCGGTGATCCACCTCCGGCGATCATGCTCCTGTCCCGCGATCGCGCGAGGCGGAAGCGCCGGTGCGCGTGAATCGCAGTCGCAAGCCGAAGCCCAGACCAGTTTCGGTGTGCACAGTCACACCGAAACTGGCCAAGGGCCGACACCGTCGGGGCGAATCCACTCCAGCCCGTCGTGCAGCCGCCGCCATTCGCCCGCACTTGGCAAACGGTGGCGCAGCTCAGGAGGTGTGGCGACGCTTCGTCGTCGACTTGCTTGGCTTGGCCGGAGGCGGCGTGGGCGCGGCTGCACCTCCTTCCACCGCTACAGCCACTTCGACCATCGCGTTGCCCGGCACGAGCTGAACCGTGAACTGGTCCGGACCGCCGAAGTATTTGTCGGGCGTGTAGTCGATGCGCGTCACGTCGCCGACGGTGTGGACGTAGACGTCGCCATGCGCCGGGCGGCGCGCGACCAGACCCAGCGTGAATGGCGCCGGCCCGGATTCGGCGACCTCCAGCCCGCACCAGCCGCCGTCATTGACCAGCCGCATATCCGCGTGCACGGATTTGCCGTCCGCCGGTTCCAGCCGCTTCGGCACGGTGCAGACCTTGGCGCCGCCTTCGAGATCCGAGGCGAAGACACGCGCCGAGGACACTTCCGGTGCCGGTGCGGGCTTGGCGCAGCCTTGCAGCAGCGCCGCCCCCGCGAGGACGGCCAAACACCCCCAATGATGCCTCACCCGGCATGCCCCTTGCGGGTGCGCTTGGTGTAATGATGGTGTTCGGTCGTGCTCGGCGCTTCGCCCAGCCCGACCTCGCAGGCGCCGAGACTGGCCGGGACCAGATCCTTCCCGGCGGCATAGGCGGACAGGTCGGTGGCACTTGGCAGCGCCATCACCTCATCGACGATCAGCCTGGTGTGCGGGCAGAAATCCGTGCCCATGGTCTGCAGCCCGTCCGCCTGGGAATTCGCCAGGTTGGTGACGTAGGCGTCGTGCATCTGCTGGCCGCGCCTTCCATAGGTGCGGCTGAAATAGGCGCTGATCTCGTGCTCGTTGTCGGCGAGCTCCGGCTTGTAGCGGTTCACGAACTCGTTGTAGCCGCTCGAATCGTTGCAGGCGGTGGCGAGCACCATGAGCTCGCTGCGCAGCGCCAGCACGTCGAAGCTCGCCTCGTTCTGCGGATTCTCGCAGCGCGGCGCGGCGCCGACGCGCAGCGGGCCGGCCCCGCCGAGCAGGACGGAGCTGAGAAGTGCGAGCGACGTGCCTGCCCGGGTCAGGCGTCCCGGGCGATGATGGGACCAGCTCAGCATGCAGTGCCTTTCAGCCATTTGGGTGACGGATTCGGCGTGACCCGGACGGAGTCGGGCCGCGCACCATAGTGCGGGGGGCGAGGGCGAGAAAGCCGCGCCCCGCCGACAATCCGCTCACGCATCGGCATAGGGATTGGCCGTGCCACGCAGGCGCAGGCGAATTGGGGTGCCGGGCAGATCGAAGCGGCGCCGCAGCTCGTTCACCAGGTAGCGCTGATAGTCCTGCGGCAGCAATTCGGCGCGGGTGCCGAACAGGACGAAGGTCGGCGGCCGCGCCTTGGCCTGGGTGACGTAGCGCAGCTTCAGCCGCTTGCCCTCGACGATCGGCGGCGGGTGCCGGGCGATCGCCTCCTCGAACCAGCGGTTGAGCTGCGCCGTCGGCAGGCGGGTGTTCCACACCAGCGCGGCGGCGCGCACCGCGGCAAGCAGCCGCGGGAGGCCCTCGCCGGTCAGCGCCGAGACGGTGACGACGGCGACGCCCTTCACCTGCGCGAGCGAGGCCTCGAGCCGCGCCGCGACCGCCTGGCGCAGCGCCGCACGCTCCCCGACCGCGTCCCATTTGTTCAGCGCCACCACCAGGGCGCGGCCCTCGCGCTCGACCAGCCGGGCGATCTGCAGGTCCTGCTCGTGCAGGCCGAGTGCCGCGTCCACCACCAGTACCACGATCTCGGCCATCTTTAGGGCGGCGATGCTGGCGCCAACCGAGAGCCGCTCGAGCGGCGCGTCCACCCGGGCGCGGCGGCGCAGCCCGGCGGTGTCGACCAGCTCGATCTCCCCCTCCGTGTCGCGCAGCCGCACCGCGATCGCGTCGCGGGTGATGCCGGGCTCGGGGCCGGTCAGCATCCGCTCCTCGCCGAGCAGCCGGTTGAGCAGCGTCGACTTGCCGGCATTCGGCCGCCCGACGATCGCCAGTCGCAGCGGCCGCGCGGCCTCCGCGTCCGTCTCCGGCCCGGCGTCCGCCGCGGCATCCTCGGGCGGCAGCCGGGCGGCGATCTCCGCCATCAGCTCGGAGATCCCTTCGCCATGCTCGGCCGAGACCGCGATCGGATCGCCGAGGCCGAGCGCGTAGGCCTCGAGGGCCGCACCGGCGCCGGCGCGGCCCTCCGCCTTGTTGGCAACCAGCAGCACCGGGCGGCCGCGACGCCGCAGCCGGGCGGCAAAGGCCTCGTCCGCGGCCGTGAGGCCGGCGCGGGCATCGACCACGAACAGCGCCAGGTCGGCGCGGCCGAGCGCGGTCTCGCTGCCGGCATGCATACGTCCGGACAGGCTGTCCGGCGCCGCCTCCTCCAGCCCCGCCGTGTCGAGCAGGATCACCTCGCGCCCGCGCAGCACCGTCTCGGCCTCGCGCCAGTCGCGGGTGACGCCGGGCGTGTCGGACACCAGCGCGGTGCGCCGGCCGACCAGCCGGTTGAACAGCGTGCTCTTGCCGACATTCGGCCGGCCCGCGATCGCCACCACCGGCCGCCGCATGCCCGCTCTCCGGTCAGCCCGGCTGCCGGCGGCGCGGCTCAGCCATAGGCCGCGAGCTGGCCGTCATCGCCGATCGACAGCAGCCGCGCCTGTGCGACGATCGGCGTCAGCGAGATCGAGGTCTGCAGCTTCTGCCAGCCGAGGTCGCGGCCGTTCCGGGCATCGAGCGCGATCATCTGGCGGTCGCTGCTCATCACCACCAGCCGCCCGCCCATCATCACCGGCCCGACCCAGTAGATCGGGCCTTCACCCTTCTGCGGGTTCTTCCAGTTCGGCAGGTCGGCGATCCAGCGCGCATGCCCGTCATCGCGGTGCAGGGCGGCGAGCTGCTGCTGGTCGGTCAGCACGAACACCCACTCGCCGGCAACCCAGGGGGTTTCACTGCCGCCGACATCGCGCTCCCACAGCCGCCGGCCGGACCGCAGGTCGAGGCAGAGCATCAGCCCGCCGAGGCCGATCGCATAGACCCGCTCGTTGTCGATCACCGGCAGGCCACGGATCGCCGAGATCGCGGCGAGACTGTCGGCGCTCTGCGAGGAGGCCAGCGTATCGGTCCAGACCGTGCTGCCGGTGTCGCTGCGCAATGCCGCGAGATCGCCGGAGCCGAACCCGGCGACGACGATGTCGGCCGAGACCGCCGGCGAAGGCTGGCCGAGCATGCTGGTCGCCGCGTTCTGCGCCTGATAGCTCCAGACCTGGCTGCCATTCTCGACGGACAGTGCGAGCAGCTGGTCCTCGATGGTCGGGAAATACAGCCGGCCGCCGGCGACGGTTGGCGCGGCGCGGGCCGGCGCATCGACGGTGTTGCGCCAGCGGATCGCGCCGCTCGCCGGGTCGAGCGCCAGCACCTCGGCCCGGCCGGTCGCCGCATAGATCAGCCGGCCGTCGGAGGCGATGCCGCCGCCGACATTGAAGCTGCGGTCCTTCTTGCCCTGGGTTTCGGTGCGCCACAGCCGCCGGCCATGCGTGAGATCGTAGCCGGTCACCACCGCATCCGCGTCCATGGCGTAGACGCGGCCGCCGACCACGATCGGGCGGGAGGTGATGCGCTGGCGATAGCCGGTGCCCTCGCCGATCGCCGAGGACCACAGCCGGCGGTAGCGTTCCCCGGCCAGATTGCCCATGACGTGCGCGGGATCGCCACCCGGCTGCGGCCAGTCGCGGTTCTCGACCGGCGACGGCAGGGTGACGTCGCTCAGATGCGCGAGGTCGACCTTCAGCCCGGTCGATTCGCCGGTGCCGATCGATTCGCGCTTGCCCGGCAGGCGCGGCTTGGAGTTGCCGAACCAGCTATCCATCAGACTGCATCCGGAGAGGAGCGCGGCAGGCATCAGCAATGCGGCACGGCGCGTCAGCCTGGCGGTCATCCGCCAAGCCTCACCAGCAGCCCCGCCGCCCGTCGGCGCACACCTTCCGGTGTCGCCGGATCCGCCTCCACCTGCTTCAGCGTCGCGCGCGCCGCCTCGGCCTTGCCGAGGCGGAGCTGCAGCATCGCGTCCGCCTCGCGCGCCAGACCGTGCCAGGGGCTGTCCGGCGTCTCCAGCTCGGTCAGCCGCTGCTGCAGCGCCGACGGGTCGCCGTGGTCGAGGTTGTGTTCGACCCAGAGCAGGTTCGCGAGGCTGCGCAGCAGCGGGTCCGCCGCATCGTCATGCACGACCTCGTTCCACAGGGCCAGCGCCTCCGGCGTCTTGCCCTGGTGCGCGAGCAGCGCCGCGGCCCGCAGCCGCGCGAGCGTGCGGTAGCCGGCGCGGCTTTCCCCGGCGACCTTCAGGAAGGCCTGGGCGGCGGTGACGCTTTGCGGCGAGTTCGCCGACGGGCTGGCGGCATCCGCCTCGCGCATCGCCGCGATATAGGCGGTGGCGACGCGTCCGGCCTGCTTCGCATCGTACCAGCGCCACGCCTGGTAGGCAGCAACCGCCAGCACCGCGATGCCGGCGGCGATCAGCAGCAGACCGCCGTAGCGTCGCAGCAGGGCCTGGGCACGTTCGGCGCGGAGGTCTTCCTCCACTTCATCGAAGATATCAGGCACGCCGACCTCGGACCGCCGCAGGAAACGGCCGGACCATAGCGGCGGCGCCCCGCCGCGGCAAACCCGGCGGCCGCCGAAACCCGCTGTTCATCCCGCCGTGCCATCTTCCCGGCATGTGCATCCGGCCCCGCCTTTCCCTGTTCGGCCTGCTCCTGCTGCTCGGCGGCTGCCAGGCGCCATGGATGGCGCCGGTCGGCGGTTTCGCCGCCGGCAATGCCGCGAGCGTGGTGGTGTTCGGCCGCTCGATCCCGGACCTCGCCGTCTCCGCCCTGTCGGGCAAGAACTGCTCGATCGTGCGGCTGGACCAGGGCAAGTCGTATTGCGAGGCGACCCAGCCGCCGCCGGACCAGCCGCCCTTCTGTTCGCGCAGCCTCGGCGTGGTGGATTGCTGGAAGAACCCGGAGGACCTGCCCGACCACCCGCAGAGCGTCGCCGACGGTCCGTGGCGCCTGACCCCGGCGCAGGAGCGCAACCGCGTCGCCCCCTGGCCGAAGGCGCTGACGGCGGACGACTGACGCGGGGCATCGGGCCGCCGTCGCGGGCCAGCCCCGCCGATTCCCGGCGCCCGCCAGGCCGCCAATCCGCGCGGGATTCGACCGGGCCGCGCGGTCCAGACCTAGCCTGTTGTTTTAAGGCCATGATTCACACCTTCGGTGATTCCACCTCAGGCGATCCTGGTCTAGACTCCGCGTCATGCCGTTCGCCATTCCAGGCTGGATGCCGTGGTGGCTGCCGGGGCTGCTGCTGGTGCCACTGGCGCTGCTGCTGCTTGCGTTCCTGTGCATGCCGTTCAGCGTGTTCGGCCTCAAAGGGCGGCTCGAAGGGCTGGAG
>DATJSJ010000108.1:0-33224 GCA_035504175.1 Acetobacteraceae bacterium | reverse complement strand
GTTCGTCGCCGCGGGCTTCAATTCGATCGGCATCCAGTCGGCGGGTGGCGCCGGGCGCGTGCTGGCGGACTGGATCGTCGACGGGCATCCGCCGATGGATCTGTGGGACGTCGATGTCCGGCGGATGATGCCGTTCCAGCGGAACCGCCGCTACCTGCGCGACCGGACCGCGGAGTCGCTTGGGCTGCTCTATGCGATGCACTGGCCGTACCGGCAGCCGGAGACGGCGCGCGGGGTGCGGCGCTCCGCGCTGCATGACCGCCTGACGGCGCGCGGCGCCTGCTTCGGCGACGTGGCCGGGTATGAGCGGCCGAACTGGTTTGCGCCGCCCGGCATGGAGCCGCGATACGAGTACACCTACGGCCGGCAGAACTGGTTCGACTGCGCCCGCGCCGAGCACGAGGCGGTGCGCAACGCGGTCGGCCTGTTCGACCAGTCCTCCTTCGCCAAGTTCCTGGTCGAGGGGCCGGATGCGGAGCGCGTGCTGAACCGCATCTGCGCCAATGACGTCGCGGTACCCCCCGGCCGGGTCGCCTACACGCAGTGGCTGAACGAGCGCGGCGGCATCGAGGCCGATCTCACAGTGACGCGCGAGAGCGAGACGCGCTTTCTCGTCGTCACGTCCTGTGCCTGCCAGACCCGCGATTTCGCCTGGCTGCGGCGGCATATTCCAGACGACGCGCGCGCCATCGCGGTCGATGTCTCGGCGGGGTTCGCGGTGCTCGGCGTGATGGGTCCGCGCGCGCGGGAGCTGCTGCGGTGCCTGACGGATGACGATCTCGCCGATGCCGCGTTTCCGTTCGGCACCTCGCGCGTGATCGACTGCGCGTATGCGCGGGTCCGTGCCAGCCGGATTACTTACGTGGGCGAGCTGGGATGGGAGCTGCTCATGCCGACGGAGTTCGCGCAGGGCGTGTTCGATGCGCTGCTGGCCGCGGGCGCGCCGTTCGGATTGCGGCTGGCGGGCTATCACGCGATGGACGGGCTGCGGTTGGAGAAAGGGTATCGCCACTGGGGCCACGACATCACGGACGAGGACACGCCGTTGGAGGCGGGGCTCGGCTTCGCGGTGGCGTGGAACAAGGCTGGCGGCTTCATCGGGCGTGAGGCGCTGTTGCGCCAGCGCGAACGTGGTTTTGGGCGGCGGCTGGTCGGTTTCGCGCTCGGGGATGGGTCGCGCATGCTGTACCACAACGAGCCGGTCTGGCGGGATGGCGTGCTGGTCGGGCGGATCACGTCGGGGGCGTTCGGCCACACGCTCGGCTGCGCGGTCGGGCTAGGGTTTGTCGCGAATGCGGAGGGTCGCGTCGATGCGGCCTGGGTTCGCGAGGGGATGTTTGAGATCGAGATTGCGGGCGAGCGCGTTCCCGCGCGGGCATCGCTGCGTGGCTTTTATGACGCGGGTGGGGCGCGAATCAGAATGTAATGGGGGTCTGGGGCCTCAGGCCCCAGCGTCGGGTTCCCATCGCGCAAGCGCGATGGGGCCCGTCCAGGGCGGAGCCCTGGCCTTATCTTCTTAGTCTCGGATCCAGCACATCCCTCAGCCCATCACCCAGCAAATTGAGCCCCAGCACCGAGACCATGATCGCAAATCCAGGGAATATTGCGAGCCACGGCGCCTGATAGGCGTAGGTTTGCGCGTCGTTGAGCATGCGGCCCCAGCTCGGCTGCGGCGGCTGCGTGCCGAGTCCGACGTAGGAGAGCCCGGCATCGGCGATGATGGCGAGGGCGAACTGCACCGTTCCCTGCACGATCAGCAGCGGCATGACGTTGGGCAGGATGTGGAGGCGTGTGATGCGCAGGTCGCCCAATCCGACGGCGCGGGCGGCGGTGATGAATTCGCGTGGCCAGATCGCGCGGGCAGCGCCGCGGGTGACGCGCGCGAACACCGGGACGTTGAACAGGCCGATCGCGATCATCGCGTCCACCGCCCCCGGTCCCGCAATCGCTGTTATCATCACGGCGGTGAGCAGTGCCGGGAATGCAAAGGCGACGTCGGAGCCGCGCATCACGGCGTCGTCGATCCAGCCGCCTCGGCCGGCCGCGAGCAGGCCGAGCGGCACGCCGCCGGCGATGCCGAGGGCGACGGCGATCACCGCGACCGCGAGTGAGTTCCATGCGCCGGCCATGATCATCGAGAGCTCGTCGCGACCGTAGGGATCGGTGCCGAGCGGGTGTGTGGATGAGGGTGACGCGAGTCGGTGCAGGATGTCGATCGCGGTCGGCGGGTATGGCGTCCAGAGCAGCGACAGCAGCGCCACCGCGAGGACGAGTGCGACGATCGCGGCGCCGGCCACGAGGTTACGGCGGCGCGCACCGGATGCGGGCGCGTCAGAGGCGGCCGAGGCGGGGATCGAGACCGGCATAGACGAGGTCGACCAGGAAGTTGACGGCGATGACGCAGCCGGCGAGCAGCACG
This sequence comes from Acetobacteraceae bacterium, assembly GCA_035504175.1. Lineage (GTDB taxonomy): Bacteria > Pseudomonadota > Alphaproteobacteria > Acetobacterales > Acetobacteraceae > DATJSJ01. The sequence goes on along the minus strand of DATJSJ010000108.1, from coordinate 30,805 downwards.
ACCAGGTCCTGCACGACGATCAGGTCGCGTTGCTCGATTGCCTGGAACACCAGGCGGCCGAGTCCGGGGAGGGTGAAAACGTTCTCGATGATGACCGTGCCGGCGATCAGGAACGAGAATTGCAGGCCGATGATGGTGACGACGGGAATCATCGCGTTCGGCACGGCGTGGCGCCAGAGTGCGGCGGCGCGCGTCAGTCCCTTGGCGCGGGCGGTGCGGACGTAGTCGGCTTGCAGCGTTTCCAGCACGGCGGAGCGGGTGACGCGGGCGAGGATCGCCGCCTGCGGCAAAGCGAGGGCGATCGCCGGCAGCAGCAGCGCGCGCAATCCGGGCCAGGCGCCGGCGGCCCAGCCCGGAAAGCCGGACGCCGGCAGCCAGGCGAGGCGAAGCGCGAAGAACAGGATCAGCAGCAGGCCGAGCCAGAAATCGGGGATTGCCATGCCGATTTGCGAGCCGGCCATCAGCGCCAGATCCCCTGCCCCGCCGCGTCTTGCCGCGGCGGCGACGCCGACCGGGATCGCGAGCGTGGTGGCGAGCAGCACCGCGATCGCGGCCAGCGGCAGGCTGACCGGCAGGCGCTCGGCGATGAGGTTGGCGACCGGCACGTCGTAGGTGTAGCTGCGGCCGAGGCTGCCGGTCGCGAGATCGCGCAGCCAGGCGAGGTAGCGCAGCCAGTCCGGCCGGTCGAGGCCGAGCTCGCGGTGCAGCGCGGCGAGCGTGTCGGGGCGCGCGTTCACGCCGAGGATCAGCGCCGCGGGGTCGCCCGGCAGCACCTGCAGCACCAGGAACACGACGAGCGAGGCGGCGAGCAGGCTGAGGGCGAGGACCAGCGTGCGCCGGACCAGGAAGGCGATCACCGGTGCGGCGACGCGATCATGGCGCCCAATAGACGTCGGTCACGTCGTTCACCGGCAGCGGATCGTCGGCCCAGAGGCCGTGCAGCTTCGCGTTCCAGACGCCGATCTTCGGCAGGGCGAAGAGGAAGACGTTGGGCTCGTCCTCGGCGAGCTTGCGCTGCAGCGCCTTCACCAGGGTGAGCTTTTCCGCGTCGCCGCGCGCCGATGCGTATTCGGCGTAGAGCTTGTCGTAGGCGGCGCTGTGGTACTCGAAGTAGTAGTGCGGGCGGGCGTAGATATCGAGATCGCGCGGCTCGACATGGGCGACGATGGTCATGTCGAAATCCGAGCGCTTGAACACCTGATCGAGCCACTGCGCCCATTCGATCGGGATCAGCTTCACGTTCAGGCCGACCTGCTGCAGCATCGCCGCGATGATCTCGCCGCCGCGCCGCGCGTAGGGCGGCGGCGGCAGGGTCAGCGTCAGGGTGGTGCCCGGCTTGACGCCGGCCGCGGCGAGCAGCGTGCGCGCCTTGGCCGGGTCGTATGGGTACAGGCCGGTCAGGTCGATGTAGCCCGGATCGATCGGCACGTAGTGCGAGCCGATCGGCGTGCCGTAGCCCGACATCGCGCCTTCGATCAGCGCCTTGCGGTCGATCGCGTAGGCGAGCGCGCGACGGACGCGGAGATCGGTGAACGGCTTGCGCGTGTTGTTCAGGGCGAGGATGGTCTTGCCCTCGGTGGTGCCGATCGCGACGTGAAAGCGCGGATCGGATTTGAAGCGCGCCACCGCTTCCGGCGCCGGGAACAGCGGAAACGCGTCGAGATCGCCGGCCAGCAGCGCGTCGGTCGCCGCCGAGGGATCGGCGATGAAGCGGAAGGTGACGGATTTCAACTTCGCGGGCCGGCCCCAGTAATGCGGGTTGCGCACCAGCTCGACGCGATCGCCGCGCAGCCAGCGCTGGAACAGGAACGGCCCGGTGCCGATCGGATGGGTCTTGTTGGTGGGCTCGGAGTTCGGCGCCACCATCACTGCGTCCGCCCAGCCCATGTCGAACAGGAAATTGGAGCGTGGCTCTTTCATGGTCACCACCGCCGTATACGGGTCGGGACAGGTCGTGCTCGTGATCGGCAGGAAGAACTGCTTCTGCGGGTTGATGCTGTCGGGTGCGGCGGCGCGGCCGTAGGAGAACTGCACGATCGCGCAGTCGAACTTCGTGCCGTCGGAGAACGTCACGTCGTGGCGCAGGTGGAAGGTGTAGGTCAGGCCATCGGGCGAGATCGTCCAGGATTGCGCCAGCGCCGGTTGCACGCGCCCGGCGCTGTCGATGCGAACCAGCCCCTCGAAGACGTTGGCGTAGACGATCTCGGAGATCGCCGCGGCGGCGTTGGCGGTGGGATCGAGCACCGGCGGTTCCAGCACCATGCCGAGGCTGAGCGTGTCCTTTGCCGGGTCCGCCGCGGCCAGGCCGGGCAGCAGGGCAGCGAACAGCGCCAGTGCGAAGAGACGAACCATGGGGGCCTCGCCCGTGATGCGTGCTGCACGGCAGCACAACAGGCTCGCGCCAGCCCGGTCAAGGCCGCCTGACCGGAGGCGGCCGGCGCTCGCCGGTCCCGAGCGGCCGGATGCCGGGGACAGCGCCGGCACGGTTTCGGTTCAGCCGCGGCCGCCCGGATGGGCTCGCGCGCGATGCCGTCGCCGGGCCGGCCCGATACTATCAGCCGTCGAAGCGGCGATAGGCGGCCGGGTCGAAGAAATCCTCGCGCGGCTTGTAGCGCAGTTCCTCGGGGAAGGTCGGCGTCTCGCGGCCCTCTGCGGCGGCGGCGAAGGTCAGCTCGAGCAGCACCTTGCTCGGGTCGTAGACGAAGAGCTGCCACAGTCCCACGGTCGGCAGCACGTTCTCCCGCCAGGGCAGGCCGAACTCGCGGCAGCGGTCGCGCAACTCGTAATAGCCGTGGGTGGTGACGGAGACGTGGTCGATGACGCCGCAGCCGCGCGCCATCGAGCCGTCCGCCTCCAGTGCCGCATCGCCGGCGTAGATGTGGAACAGCGCCTGGCCGCCCGGCAGCGGCGATTTCAGCCAGACGCCGGGGAAATTCAGCGTCGTGGGACGGCTGTTGTCCTGCACCATGCCCATGACCTCGGTGTAGAACCGGCGGGTCGCCTCCAGGCTCGCGGTCTTGATGGCGACGTGGAAAAGCCCGTTCAGCGGCATGTTTCCCCCCATATCGGCCTCGGTCCCGCGGCCAGGCGGCACCGGTACGCCATACTGGTACAGCCAATTCTCCCCGCCCCGCAATGCACGCGGGGAGGCGGGCGACCTTTGGGGGCTTGCCTTGCGCCGGCCGCGCCGGCAAGCTGCGCCGGCAACTGGTCGGACCAGACCCGGCGGACCAATCCGGGGCACGTCACGGCGCAGGGGAGGAAACCATGCACCTGTCCACGCATAACTGGATGCGGGCGGAGCCGCTCGAAGTCACGCTGAAGCGGATCAAGCGGCTTGGCTTCGAGAGCATCGAGATCAGCGGCGAACCGGCGCAGTACAAGGTCGACGACACCCGGCGCCTGCTCGACCAGTACGGCATACGCTGCTGGGGCGCGGTCACGCTGCAGCTCGCCGAGCGCAACCTGGCCGCCAAGGACACGGCGCAGCGCGCGGCCTCGGTCGCCTACGTCAAGAGCGTGGTGCAGATGGTGGGCGATCTGGGCGGGACCATGGTCACCGTGGTGCCCGCGACGGTCGGCAAGGTGGTGCCGGACGGCAAGCCGGAGGAGGAGTGGCAATGGGTCGTGGACGGGCTCAAGCAGGTCTATGAGCTGTCGGAACGGCTCGGCGTCCGCCTCGGCCTGGAGCCGCTGAACCGGTTCGAGACCTATTTCCTCAACCGCGCCGACCAGGCGGTGGCGCTGGCGGAGGCGGTGGGACCGAATTGCGGCGTCTGCCTCGACGCCTTCCACATGAACATCGAGGAGGCCGATCTCTACGCCGCGATCCGCAACAGCCGCGGCCGGATTGCGGATTTCCACGTCGCCGACAACAATCGTCTGGCGCCGGGCATGGGCGCGCTGGACTGGCAGCGCATCGTCGCGACGCTGCGCGAGGTCGGCTATGACGGCGCGCTGACCACCGAGTTCGTCGCACCGGTCGACCGCACGCCGGTCTCGCCCTATCCGGACCAGATCGAGACCAACCCGGTCGACATCTCACCCGAGCAGCTCAAGTTCATCCAGGACCATGGCAGCAGTCTGTTGTCCGAGGCGTTCTATACCTCGCTTGTCGAGAAGACCGCGCAAACCCTGTTGCCGCTGATCAAGTGACCGCGCCGCAGCCGGGATCGGGCGGCGCCGGGCCGCACGCGGGACGGCCGGCATGCGGATAAGCCATGTCGAGGCGAGCTGGATCCACTTCCCGATCCCGGAAGATCGCCAGCACGTCAGCGATTACGGCCGCATCGCCAGCTTCGACGCCGCGCTGGTGCGGATCGAGACCGATGCCGGGCTGGTCGGCCATGGCGAGGCGAAGAACGCCGCCGGCAGCGCCGGCACCTATGACGCGCTGGTGCGGCTGATCAATGCCGAGATCGCGCCGCGCCTGATCGGCCGCGACCCGCGCGACATCACCGCGATCTGGGAGGACCTGTACAGCGGCGTGCGCGGGCATTACGCGCGCGACCGCGGCCACGCCTTCCCGGAGATCAGCCGGCGCGGGCTCAGCATCGCCGCGATCAGCGGCATCGACATCGCGTTGTGGGACATTTCCGGCCAGTCGCTGGGCGCGCCGGTCTGGCGGCTGCTGGGCGGGCGCAAGGCCGAGCGGCTGCCCGCCTATGCTTCCGGCGGCTGGGCGGACGAAGCGGGGATCGGCGAGCAGCTCGCCGGCTACGTGGCGCAGGGCGGGTTCCGCGCGGTGAAGATGCGGGTCGGCGTGATGGACGGCTCGCCGCGCGCCTCGGCCGCGCGGGTGATCGCGGCCCGCGGCCATCTCGGCCCCGGGATCGACATCATGTGCGATGCGCACGGCACCTTCACCGTCGCCGAGGCGAAGCGGTTCTGCCACCTGGTGCGCGATTGCGACCTCGCCTGGTTCGAGGAGCCGGTCAGCCCCGATGACAAGGCGGGGCTCGCCGAGGTGCGGCGGGCGACATCGATCGCGATCGCGGCCGGCGAGAGCGAATCCACCCGCTTCGACTTCCGCGACCTGATCGAGGCGCGGGCGGTCGACGTGCTGCAGCCGGATCTCGCGATCTGCGGCGGGATCACGGAGGCGGTGCGGATCGCGGCGCTGGCGGCGAGCCACAATTTGCTGCTGGCCCCGCATCTCTGGGCCGGCGCGCCGGCCTTCGCCGCCGGGCTGCACCTGGCGGCGGCAAGCAGCGCGAGCCGGATCCTGGAATATTCGCTCGGCGCCAATCCGATGCTGCACGAACTGGTCGAGGAGCGCTTCACGGTCGAGGACGGGATGCTGGCGGTGCCGGACCGGCCGGGGCTCGGCATCACCATTCGCGAGGACGTGGTCCGCGCGCACCGGGTGGCACCCGGATGAGGGCGGGAGCGGCGCGCGACGGCCGCGATCTGGTGGGGCGGCTGGTCCCCTTTCTCATGCTGCGCCGCTACGAGCCCGGCGAGCGTGTGCCGTCCGAGCGCGACCTGGCCGAGCGGTTCCAGGTCAGTCGCGGCCAGATCCGCGAGGCGCTCGCCTATCTCGAGGCACTGCGCATCATCGAGCGGCGCGCCAAGTCCGGCATCTACATGGCGGGCGAGCCGGCGAGCGTGGAGGCGCTGGCGCTGTACGCGCAGCTCGGCGTGCAGATCAGCGCCGAGGAGATCCACCAGAGCGTCGAGATGCGCCGCATCCATGAGATCGCCGCGATCCGCATGGCGAGCGAGCGCGCGACGCCGGAGAACCTGGCGCGGCTGCGGGAGATCCTGGCCGAGGAGGAGGCGCTGGTCCGCGACCGGCAGCCGATCGCGACCTGCGACCGTTTGTTCCATTCGGAAATCGTCAAGGCGACGCAGAACGGCGTGTTCTTCCGCATCATCAACGTGTTCTACACAATGACGGCGCAGCAGCGGGAGCTGTATTTCCGCCGTCCGGATCGGGGCCGCATGTCGCATGCCGAGCACCTGGAGATGCTGGCGGCGATCGAGCGGCGCGACGCGGCCGAGGCGGCGCGGCTGATGGAGGCGCATCTGCAGGGTGTGGACAGCTACTGGCATGGGCTGATCGAGCAGGGCGACGCCGCGCCCACCGAGGCACTGCCGGGAGAGCGGACCGCGCGGGCGTGAAGCCCGTCATCCTCTCGACCCATGCGCTGCATCCCGAGGCGGCGGCACTGCTGGCGCCGGCGGCGGAATTGCGCATCGCCTCCGGGCTTGCGGCGGAGGCGCTGATCGCGGAAGCCGCGCCGGCCGAGATCGTGATCGTGCGCGCGCCGCTGCCGCCGGCGTTGTTCGCCGCCGCGCCGCATCTGCGGGCAGCGATCCGCCACGGTGCCGGCACGGACATGATCCCGGTTGCCGCGGCCACCGCCGCCGGCGTGCTGGTGGCGAACGTGCCCGGCGTGAATGCGCGGTCGGTCGCGGAACACGTCGCGTTCGCGATGCTGGCGCTGTCACGGCGCTTCCGCCGCCTCGACCGCGATCTGCGCCGCGACGGGTGGCTGGCCGGCCGGGCGCATGCGGAGCGCGGGCGCGAGCTGGCCGGGCGGAGCGTCGGGCTGGTGGGCTTCGGCCATGTGGGCCGTGCCGTGCACGCGGTCGCCGCTCGCGGATTCGGTATGCGCGTGCTGGTGCACACGCCACGGGCGCCCGAACTGCCTGACGGGGCCGTTCTTCGACCGCTGGATGCGCTGATGGCGGAGGCGGATTTCGTCGTGCTGTGCTGTCCGCTGACCGACGCGACGCGCGGCCTGATTGATGCGGCACGGATCGCACGGATGCGGCCGGACGCGTATCTGATCAATGTCGCGCGTGGTCCGGTGCTGGACGAGGCGGCGCTGCTCGCGGCGTTGCGCGACGAGCGGATCGCCGGCGCGGCGCTCGACGTGTTTGCGGAACAGCCGCTGCCCGCGGATCATCCGCTGCTGACGCTGGACACGGTGCTGCTGACGCCGCATCTGGCGGGGATCACCGATGAGAGCATGGCCCGCATGGGGCGCGGCGCCGTCGAAGAAGCGCTCCGGGTGCTGCGCGGGGAGTTGCCCGTCAATCTGGTCAACCCGGCGGTCGTGCCGGCGTACCGGGCCCGCCGCGACTGGAACGCCTGAGCCGGCCGCCCGGCGCCTTCGATACAGGCTCGTCGCGCCGGGAGTCCTGTGCGGCGGCGGGCGCGCACATCCGCCGGGCCCCGGTGGCCTGCGCCCTGCGGAAAGATCCTGCGGGCCGGAAGGGCGAAGGGCCGGCGGGGCGCTTGCACGCCCCGCGCGGTTCTCACCTTGCGCGCGATCACTGCGTCGGGGATGCGGCCTTGGCCTTTTCCGCCGCCAGCCGCAGCACGGTGTCGGTCTCGTGCTTGAAGGTTGGCAGGTCGACCTGCATGCCGTTGAGCACGGTGCTCCAGTGGCGGGTGATCGCCGCCATGGCCACGGCTTCCCGCACCTCCTCCTCCGTCGCGCCGCTGGCGCGGGCGGCGGCGGTGTGGAAGTAGATGCAGTACTGGCAGGGGATCTGCGCCGACACGGCGAGCCCGATCAGTTGCTTCATCTTGGGCGAGAGCGCGGTGCCCGGATCGAGTTGCACCGTCTTGAACTCGTCCCAGGCGCCGGCAATGCCGGCTTCCGGGAACGCCTTGAAGAAGCTCGGGACGAACCCGAGCGTCGCCTGGATGTCGCCATAGGCGGCGGCCGCCGAGTCCCGCGGCGCCGCGGCGTGCGCCCGGACGGCCAGGCCTGCTCCGGTCATCCCGATCACCGCCAGGACCGTCGCGGTACGAAACACGCTCATCCGCATGAGATGCTCCTCTGTGCTGTCGCGCGCGGACCACTTCCGGTTCGCCGGGAACCGGCCGGCCCGAACGATCGGCTGCGCGGTCACCGGGGCCGATCGCGCCGGCGACGATGCGGGCCTGGCGTCGAAGCCGCCGTGGAACCCAGCGTGGAATTGTGCCGACCGGGACCGGAGCGGGTCGGGACGGCGCGCCGTCTGCCGGGGCAGGAGCGTGGCGCGGACGGCGACGGACCCGGCGCCTGCCGGTCGGAAGCGGCGCCCGGGCCAGCCGGAATGCGTCCCTGGCGCCTTCAAACGCTGGTTCACACGGTCGCCGGCTAAGCCGCCGGCAGAGCGACATGGGAGGCCGAGATGTCACGGATCATCGTCGAGCGCAGCTTCACCGCCCCGCCCAGCGACGCCGATCTGGCGGCTTTCGCACAACGCCAGCAGGGCTGTCTCGACATCTACCGGGTCGAGCATCGGCGCAGCCTGCTGTCGCAGGACCGGCTTCGGATGATGTGCGAATACGAGGCGCCCGATGCCGAGAGCGTCAGACGCGTGCAGAACGAGGCCGAAGGACTCTACGAACGCATCTGGGTTGCCGAAATCGTCGCCTGAATCCGGGAGAGTCCGGCAGCGGAGGACGGTCGCATGGCAACGATGCGGATTGTCGTCGAGCGGAATTTCGCGGAACCGCAATCGGACGCCGACATGGCGGCGGTGGCGAACCGCGAGCGGTCCTGCCTGGAGATCCATCGCGTGACCTGGAAGCGCAGCCTGCTGTCGCAGGACCGGCGCCGGCTGGTCTGCGAGTACGAGGCGCCCGACGCGGAGAGCGTCCGGCGCGTCCAGCGAGAGGCGGACGCTGCGTTCGACCGGATCTGGCTCGCCCAGGTGATCGAATAGGCGCCACCCGAGCGGGAAGCGCCCGCCTTGCGTGCCGGCGCGGCGCCCGATCCGGCTGCCGCGCGCCGGCACGATCGCCGTCGTGCCGGATCGTCAGCGGCCGACCGCCGCAGTCCCCGCCCATGACCGTGCCGGCTTCGCCGGCGGCGAAGCCTTCGGTCAGGGTGTCCTGTCGCCGCGATGCCGCGCGGGGACTCGGGTCCGCTCGTGTCCGGCACCGGCGCCGGGGTCGCGCGGATCGGTCAGCGCCGCTCCGGCCAGTACCGCCAGGAGAAACGCCACCGCGCCGATCAGGAAGCTGAGCATCGGCGCCTCCTCTCAGCCCCACCCGAACGCGGCCGCGCCGAGCGGCGGCAGAACAATCGGCGCCGGCGCACGGGCGGTCGGCTTCTCATGCGATCGTGGCAGCTCCGGGTGCGGTGCCGCGCTCGAGACCAGAGCGGGCACGGTCTCGGCGGTCGATGCGTGCTGCACGGAGGCGAGCAGAAGCGCCGCGCTGCACAGCGACACCGTCAGGCCAAGGCGGAACGAGCGGGTGGCACGGGCGACGGGCTTCATGGCGGAGTTCCCTCTGCTGCATCGCGACTGTCGCCAGCCGGTCTGCGTTGCGTTGGGAGCAGCCTGTCGGCCGCACGTGTGAGCACGCGTCGGACCGATCGTGGAAAATCGCGCCACCGGCCGCCCCGCCATCGCGGCCGGATTACAACGGTGCCGGCGAGAGGGACGCCTGCCGGCACGCACGTTCCCCGGCCTCAGATGCCCGACGCGCCCGTGCGTGGACCGGCGGGCATGCAGCTCGGCGCCGACGCGACGTCACGTCCGGCCCAGCGATTCGCGTAATTCGCGCCCGCCACTCTTCAACCACCCGGTTCAACCCCGTGACGGCGCCGGGCGGCGCGGGAAATTTCGTCGCCGCGGCGATACGCTTTCGCTACGATCGCCGCCATCGGCGAGACCGCATCCCGCGAGCGATGGCTGACGCGATGGGCCAGGTTCCGCGCCGGAGCGCTTCGCCGCCTGGCAGGGAAGCGACGGTTGAAGTGAGCGCGATTTCACTTTCTTCCCGACCGGCCCCCGACACGGCGTCCGCGCCATCCGCGCTGGGCATCCGGCTGCTTGGCGAGTTGCGGGTCATGCGCGCAGCGGTGATCGTGCCGCTGCCGCCGTCCAAACGCACACGGGCGCTGCTGGGCTATCTGGTGGCGAGCGGCGCCTCGCATCTGCGCCAGAGTCTCTGCGATCTGCTCTGGGACGGTCCGGATGATCCGCGCGGCGCATTGCGCTGGAGCCTGAGCAAGCTGCGCGGCGTCACGGACGACGAGCTGCACCCGCGTCTGCACGCCGACCGGGAGCACGTGGCCTTCCTCGCGCACGGCGCGGAAATCGACATCGCGCAGGCACAGGCACTGCTCGACGGTGGCGTCGCCGACGCGACAATCGACGCGCTCGAGGCTGCCGCGGCGCTGCTGCAGGGAGAGTTTCTCGACGGGCTCGATCTTCCGGCATGCCACCGGTTCCATCATTGGTGCATGTCCGAACGCGAGCGCTACGGGATCATGCGCCGCCAGGTCCTCGGCGCGCTCGCCGAACGGCTGCGCGACGATCCGGCCCGTGCGCTGCCGCACGCCCGCGCCCTGGTGAGCGCCGATCCGCTGTCCGAGTCCGCCCATGCGACGCTGATCCAAATCCTGACCCGGTCCGGCCGGCATCAGGACGCGGAACTCCACTTCCAGCGGGCGGCGGAGCTGCTGCAACACGAAGTCGGCGCCGAGGCGGCCGAAACGCTGCGCGCGGCATGGCGCGCCGCGCGTCGCCGGCAGCGCACCGCAACCCAGCCGCCGTCCGCATCGCCGTCGCCAGTGATGCCCGTGGTCCGGGTCGAGGCGCGTCGCCTGGTCGGTCGCGACGCCGAATGGCGCCGCATCGTCGAGATCACTCGCGCCCTGTCGGCGCCGCATCCGCTGCTGCTGTTCCTCGGCGAGGCCGGGATCGGCAAGACCCGGGCGCTGGAAGCGCTGGCGGCGGCGGCGAGGGAATGCGGCGCACGGGTTGCCCTCGGGCGCTGCTTCGAGGCCGAGGCGGTCCACCCGTTCGGCTGCTTCAGCGACGCGCTGCGCGAGCTTCCCGAGACGTTGCTGCCGGAGGTGTTCCAGGGAGAAACCCCGCGCGGCACGGACGCCACGCCGCCTTCGACGGGTGAGAGTGATCGCGGCCGGTTGCTCGCGCACATCAGCACGTTCGTGGCCGCACTCGCGCAGCCGGCACCGTTCGTCCTCGTGCTGGACGATCTGCAATGGATCGACGAGGCGTCGGCGGCGCTGTTGCACTTTCTGGTCCGCCGCGCGATCCCCGGCCTGCTGCTGGCCGGTTCCGCGCGGCAGGGCGAGCTCGACGACAACCCGTGGCTGAAGCGCGTGCTGCAATCGCTCGCGCGGGACGGCCTCGTCGAACGCCGCACGCTGGAGCCGCTGAGCTGCGATGACATCGCCAGGCTGACGGGTCTCGACGCCGCCAGCGACGATGCTGCCGCGACCTTTCGTCACAGCGGCGGCAATCCGCTGATCGCGCTCGAACTGGCACGGGCGCAGCGTGACGGTGCCAATCCGTACGGCCAGAGCCTGGAGGCGCTGATCGCCGAGCGCACCGCCCGCCTGTCGCACGAGGAGCGGGGCATCCTGGTCTGGGCGGCGGCGTTCGGCCGCGCCGTTCGCCCGGAACTGCTGGCCGCCTGCCTCAGTCTCGGCGAAGCGGCGGTTATGGCGGGCGTCGAGCGCCTGGTGCGACACGGATTGCTGCGGCCGATGGCCGACGGGCAGCTCGATTTCGCGCATGACCTGGTCCGGCAGGGCGTCTATCGGCTGCAGTCCCAGCCCTATCGCCGCATGCTGCACCGGCAGATTGCGCGCGTGCTCTCGGCCGTGGTCGACGAGACGCCGGATCTTTACGGCGACCTCGTGCACCAGGCGGGTCTTGCCGAGGATCACGGCACCGCGGCGCGCGCCTGCATCGCGGCGGCGGAGCGCTGCCTGCGCCTGTTCGCGGCGGCGCAGGCGCTTGCGACCGTCGAGCGGGGGCTCGCGCATCTGGAGCACCTGCCCGCCGGCCGCGATCGCGTCCGACAGCTGGTGAAGCTGCTGGAGCTCAAGACGTTTGCGAGTGCCGGCGCGGGTGCCTTGGACATCGAGGGTCAGCTCGCAGCACTCGAGCATGCGACGGACGCGGCCGTCATGGGGGGATTGTACGGCGAGGCCGTAGCGGCGCTGCATGCCAGGTCCTGGCTTTACTGGCACGTCAATGACAGCGCCGGCGCCGAGCGGATGACGCTGCAGGCGGAGAAAATCAGCCGCACCGCCGATCTGGCCACGCGCTGTCAGCAGCTGGCGAACACCAGCCGTTGCCTGCTCGACGTGGAAGCGTCGATCCCGCGCGCCCTGGCGTTGCTGACCGAGGCCGAGGTGTTGGCCGAGGCCCATAATTTCCAGTTCGCCGAGCTGGAATGGGCGCGTGCCCTGGCGGCGCGCTGGCGCGGCGAGCTCGATCCGGCCGCGGCGTGCATGACCCGCGCGCTCGGCTTCGCCAGGATGGCGGAGGACCATCGGCGCGAGGCGGAGTGCCTGGTCTGGCTTGCCACGATCAAGCTCGAGCGCGGTGATCTCGACGGTGTCGAAGCGGCCTGCGACGAGGGCGAGCGCGTCATCGACCAGGTGGATCGGTCGCGACTTCCGGTGATTGCGGCGTTTCGCGCGCTTGCCGGGCAGCGGCGAGCCGATCCGGACGCCTCGGCGCGGCTGAGCGCCGCCATTGCGGGGCTGCGCGCGGTCGATGACAAGTGGCATCTCGCCTACGCGTTGAACTGCCAGGCCGCGTCGGCGATCGCGCGAGGCGATCGGATCCTGGCCGAGCTGGCCGGGGCCGAGGCGCTGGCCAATGCCCGGATCATGCAGCGTCCGACCGAGATCGCGGTCGCGGCGGCGAGTCTTTCCGTGGCGGCCGCGCTGTCCGGCGACGCGAAAGCGGCAGCGGCCTGGCTGGAAGAAGGCAACGGAGCGGGTGGAGGACACGATCTCGCAGCGCGCGGGCGCGTCCTTCTCCGCGAGGCCGAGTCGGCGATCGTCGCGGTCGCAGGTCGTCGACATCCGGGCGAGTCCGGAGAGCAGGCGCGTTCAACACAGGAAGCGGAACATCAGGGATGAAACGGAAGACGCTGGCGATCGCAACGATCGCGGGAGTGTTTTGCGCGGTGGGTGGCTGGGCCGATTCCGCGCAGGACAAGTACACGCTGCGCGTGCCGAACGGCCTCGCCTTCGCTGAATTCCGTGGATACGAGAGCTGGCAGGTCATTTCCATCAGTCGCGACGGCCCGCTGATGGCCGCGATTCTGGGCAATCCCGTGATGATCGACGCCTATCAGGCGGGTATTCCCGGCAACGGCAAACCTTTCCCCGACGGCGCCAAGATGGCGAAGATCCATTGGACGCCGAAGCTGATGGAGACCTTTCCCGCGGCGACGGTTCCGGGCCCACTGCATGACGTCGATTTCATGGTGAAGGACAGCAAGCGGTTTGCGGACAGCGGCGGCTGGGGCTGGGCCGTGTTCGAGCATGACGCCGCGACCAACACGTTCCGGCCCGGCACGACGTCCGACACCCCGCCGCAGGACCATGATGCGAAATGCGGCTTCGCCTGCCACACGATCGTCGCAACGCGCGACTATGTCTTCACCGATTACGGGCCGCGGTAACTCGGCTCCGAAGACGCCCCCGCAGGTACACTTAGTCCAAGGGGTGCAGGGGACGACTGTCCCCTGCCGGGGCTTGGGGCGGAGCCCCAACCTTTCTGACCACGTCGAGCACAGCCCTTCCATAGTGTTCGAGCTTCGTCGCGCCGACTCCGCGGATCTCGCTCAATTCCGCGAGCGAGATCGGCCGTGCCCGCGCGATATCCCGCAGCGTGCTGTCATGGAAGATCACATAAGGTGGCACGCCTTGTGCCCGGGCGGTTTCCGCCCGCCAGGCGCGCAGGGCTTCGAAGTCCGGATCGGCGGCGTTCCTCGGAACGCTCGAAGTCTCCGCCGCGATGGGATCTCGCCGCTGTTCCGTCTCGCGGAGCTTGACTTCCTGTTCGCCGCGCAGGATCGGGCGCGCCGCGTCCGGCACGAGTGACAGGGTCGGGTATTGCCCCTCGGCGGTGTTGACCGCGCCGAGGGCGATGAGTTGGCGGATGACGCCGCGCCAGAAGCCTTCGGAGCGGTGCTTGCCGATGCCGAACAGCTGCAACTGGTCGTGGCGGTGGCGGGCGATTGCCTCGCTTTTCTCGCCCCGCAATACGCTGATGATGTGGGCTGTACCAAAGCGCTGGCCGGTGCGGTAGATGGCGGAGAGCACCTTCTGTGCGTCGAGTGTGCCGTTGAACAGGCGCACCGGCGCGGCGCAGTTGTCGCAGTGGCCGCAGTCGCGCCCGAGATCCTCGCCGAAGCAGCGCAGCAGCATGCGGGTGCGGCAGGATGCGGTTTCGGTCAGGGCGATCATCGCCTCGAGCCGCTCGCGGGTGACGCGCTTCTGGGCTTCGGGTGCGGTCGACTGGGCGTGGAAATGGCGGGCGCGGGCGATGTCCTCGCCGCCGTAGAGCAGCAGCGTGTGCGCGGGATCGCCGTCGCGTCCGGCGCGCCCGATCTGCTGGTAGTAGGCTTCCGGGCTGTCGGGCATGTCGAGGTGGACGACGAAGCGCACGTCGGGCCGGTCGATGCCCATGCCGAAGGCGATGGTGGCGACGATGATGACGGGTTCGCCGCCGCGGAAGCGGGCGAGCGCGTCGCGCTTCTCCAGCGACGAGAGACCGGCGTGGAAGGCGATGGCGGTGTGGCCCTTGTCACGCAGCCGGGCGGCGACGCGTTCGGTGCGGGCGCGGCTGCCGCAATAGACGATGCCGGCCTCGCCGGCGCGCCGGCGGAGGAAGGCGAGGAGCTGGGCGGTCTCGCCCTCCTTGGCGGCGGCGGCGACGTGCAGGTTCGGGCGGTGGAAGCTGGCGGCGAAGACCGCGGCCTCCGGCATGGCGAGGGCCGCGAGGATATCGGCGCGGGTGCGCGGGTCGGCGGTGGCGGTGAGGGCCACGCGCGGCACGCCGGGGAAGTCGCGCGGCAGGCGGGCGAGCTCGCGGTATTCCGGGCGGAATTCATGGCCCCATTGCGAGACGCAATGCGCCTCGTCGATGGCGATCAGCGCGATGTCGCGGGCGGCGAGCCGGTCGAGCGTGCCGGACAGCAGCAGCCGCTCCGGCGAGACGTAGAGAAGGTCGAGGCGGCCGGCATCGAGCTCGCGCCCGACCCGGCTCGATTCGGCGTAGTCCAGCTCGGAGTGCAGCGCGCCGGCATTGACGCCGAGCTGGCGCAGCGCCGCGACCTGGTCGTCCATCAGCGCGATCAGCGGCGAGATGACGATGGCGGTGCCGGGACGGCAGAGGGCGGGCACCTGGTAGCAGACGCTCTTGCCGCCGCCGGTCGGCATCAGCACCAGGGCGTCGCCGCCGGCGGTGACCTGGTGCACGACGGCCTCCTGCTGGCCGCGGAAGCCGGGAAAGCCGAAGACCCGGCGGAGGACCGCCTGCGGGTCCTCCGTGCGCGGCTCGGCCGCGATCAGCACGGGCTCAGCCGCCGAGGGCGATCGTGACCCGGCGGCTCTCCTGGTTGTTCAAGGCGGGCTGCACGGAGCCCTGGGCGACAGGCCGGATTCGTGCGGCCTCGACGCCGTCGGTGACGAGCTGGTCGAGCACGACCTGGGCGCGCGTCTCGGTGAGGTAGATATTGGCCTGGGGGCTGCCGGTCGGGTCGGCGGTGCCGGTGACCGTGATGGGCAGGCCCGGATGTTGTTTTGCAGCCTCTGCGGCGCCGGCGATGACCGAGAGGGCGGAGGCATCGAGGGCGGCCGACCAGGGCTGGAAGAACACGACGGCGCTCCGCACCGGGGCTGCCGGCGCGGCGGGGCCGCCGCCGGGCGCAGCGCAGGCGGCAAAGCCCAATACACAGGACAGAATGGCCAGCCGGCGCATCATGCGATCCCCCCGCACCCAATGACCCCGGCAGACTGATGCCCGGGCCGCGCGTGTGGCGTCAACCGAATCGGCGACGCGTGCGGCGAGAGGGCGACGCCCCTGGCCCTGCCGGGGTGGGGTGCTAGACTCGGCCCGGCGCCTGCTCAGCCCAATCATCGTTCCGGGAGATCCGTCATGCCCGCCGTCACGCTCCGGCCGACCCGACTTGCGCTGTCGCTCGTCCTCGTCCTCGCCCTCGCCGGCGGCACAGGTGCGGTGGCCGCGGCCAGGAAGTTCTTCGCCTACAACGAGACCACCGCGACGGATTTCACCGGCGTCTACATGGCGCCGGCGGGCACGACCAGGTGGGGTCCGAACCAGGCGCTGAACGACCCGGACAAGAGTCTGGACATGACGGAGCGGCTGGTGATCACCGGCATCCGGCCCGGCCACTACGACGTGCGGCTGGTCGATCGGAAGGGGCGTGCCTGCGTGATGAAAGGAGTCGACCTGACGCATGAGCGCAGCTTCGAGATCCGCGACCAGGATCTGACCGGCTGCAGCTAGACCGTGATCGCCGCAGGCGTGACGCATGGCCTGAGAACAGGCCGCTGAGCCCGATCGCCCAGCACGCCCGGTACGATCGCGGGCCGGGTGCGCGCCGGCGCGTAGCGCGGACGAACCAGTCCGGGCCGGCTTGCTCAAGTCACGGTGACGGCACCGTTGCTGCCCAGGACGAAGGCATCGGTGGCGTAGCTGCCGGCCATGTGCAGCCGCTCGATGCCGCCGCCGGCCTGCTGCAATGACAGCACATGGTCCGCCGGGTCGTAGCTGAGGCCGGTGATCCCCGGCGTCGTGAGCGCATCGCCGACATTGAAGTCGTGGATGGTCACCCCGCCGCCGAAGGACCCGGCGGAGAGCTGCCCGCCGACGTGGAAATCGACGCTCTGACCCCAGATGCTGCCGCTGACCGTCAGGCTCGCATCCTTGCCGATCACCAGCGTGCCGCCGTGGTCGAAGATGCTGCCGTCGATGACGAGGGGAAAACCGGCCTTGATGGTGCCCTGGTTGTGGATGGTCGTGCCGTCGGTCGCGCCTGGTCCGGCCAGCGTGCCGCCGCCGATGAAGGTGGCGGATGGTGCCAGCGTGATCGTCCCGGCATGGATGGCGGCGCTCAGGTCGCTGTCCGGCATGTCGATGTCGCTGCCGGTTTGCAGGGCGAGCTTGCCGTCGACCGTCAGCTCCGATGAGGGCGCGTCGAGGCTCAGGGACGTGCCGGCGCCGGCAATCAGGTCATGCTGCACGGTCAGCGTCGAGTCGGTAACGGTGAGCCCGGCAGCGGCGGAATCGTAGGCTTGCATCCGCAGGTCGCCGCCAATGGTCGCCTGCGAGTTGGCATCGACGGAGAGGAGGACATCGCCAGCTCCGCCCTCACCTGGAGCGGGGGCGAGCACGACGTTGCCGGTGTTGCTCCAGACGCCCTGCTCCAGGAAGAGCGCGCCCCGCCCGAAGACCCCGGGCCCCGGAGCGTGCCCGATCACCAGGGTCGAGGAGGTGTCGAGTTCGCCCGAGACGGTAAGGGCGCCGCCGTTCACCGCCAGCATGCCGGTGGCGAGCGTGGATCCGGCGGTCAAATTCACACCGGCGCCGATCACCCGCGTGCCCACGATCGGCGCAGCGGCGGTGGTGGTGAAGGAGCCGCTCAGCGACGGCTCGCTCCAGGAACGCGGGAACCACAGCTTGCCGACGATGGCGGCGCCGCTGACGGTGTGCGCGAACGGGCCGCCCTGGATCACGGCGACATCGTCCGGGCCCGGTGGGCCGGTCGGCGACCAGGCGTTCGGATCCGCCCAGGCGCTGTCCTTTGCCGGAATGAGGCGATATTCCATCGAGGCTTACCAGCAATGACATGCCGTCGCGGAAGGCGCCCTGCGCGCGGCCCGCGCGGGAAGCCTACATCACATGGCATGCAGAGCGGAAGCGGAACGACCGGGCCGTGGTACGACCTGACCCGCCGACCGGGGCTGCCTGAACACGGGGCGGGCGGCTTCATCCGACCGGACGAGTGCGCCCGGTCGGGGTGTTGCGGCGGCGGTTACTTCGACAGCGGCACCTTGGCGCGCGACGAGAGCGACAGCCGGTCGAGGCAGGCCTCGCGCTCGCCGCCCGGGGGTTCCGCGGTGGCGGATGCGGTCGCCGACGAGGCAGGGGCGGCGCCGCCGCCGCCGGTCTTGCAGGCCAGCACGTCGTTGACCAGCACGCGGCCGATGCCGCTGCAGGCCTGGCCCTGCAGGTCGAACAGCCGCACGGAGGTCTTGCCGGGCGGCAGCGGGCCGAGATCCAGTGCCACCCGCCGGGCGATGATGCCGTCCGTACCGAACAGGATGAGATCGAGCCGGAGCTGGCTGATCTCGGTCTTGTCCGGGTTGGTGACGACGAAATAGACCCGGCAGGCGGGACCGCCCTCGGTCAGCGGCTCGAGCTTGTTGAGCTCGAGCGGAATTGGCGCCGCGGCGCGCGCGGCGGCAGGCAGCGCCAGAGGTGCTGCGAGCGCTGCCGCCAGCGCCGCGAATCGGGCCGGGCGCCACTTCTGGCGGCGTGACGCAGTCTGGTCCTGGTCGGGGCGCCGGGCGGGTCCCTGCGGGGAAGTCGGCATTCGCACCTCGAATGTGTCAGCGAGAGAGGGTGGCTCGGGACGGACGTCCGCTCAGGCGTGCGACGGGGTCACGCCGCCTGCCTGCAGCGCGGCCGCGACCTGCGTCACCCGCCGCCCCTGGAAACGCGCGACCTCGAGATCGTCGGCGGTGGGCGGCGTGGCGTTCTGGCCGGAGACGCTGGAGGCGCCATAGGGCGTGCCGGCCCGGAACACCACCGGATCGGCGTAGCCGAGCGGCACGATGATGAAGCCGAGATGCACCAGCGGATTGAAGAGCGAGATGATGGTGGATTCGTTGCCGCCGTGCAGCGAGGAGGTGGAGGCGAAGACCGACCCGGCCTTGCCGTTGAGCTTGCCCTGGAACCACAGCCCGCCCAGCCCGTCGATATAGGCCTTGAGCTCGGAGCAGACGACGCCGAAGCGCGTGGGCGTGCCGAAGATGACCGCGTCGGCCCACTCGGCGTCGGCGGCAGCCGGCGGCTCGTAGGTCGCGTTCATTCGCTCGGCATTCTCCTTCCAGCCCGGAACCGAGGCCATGATGTCGGGCCCGACCAGTTCGCGCGCCCGGCGCAGCCGCACCTCGGCGCCGGCGGCGCGGGCGCCTTCGGCGACACCCTGTGCCAGAGCCTCGGTGACGCCGCTGCGGGAATAGAAGGCGATCAGCACGTTCACAGCCATACCCGGGTGCTCCCTGCCATGTCTCATCGCGGCCACGATGCGTGGCCGCACGTGCGCGATCGACGAATCGCGGGCGGAGACTAGGCCGCGGCGGCGGTTTGCTCCACCCGGGGCCACGCAATGGCCGGCACCTGGTCCAACCGGTGCATGGCTGGCGCGCGCGCCAGGGCGTAGGGCGGATCTCTTGGCGGCCGGGAAGGCCGCCGCCATGTAGCTGCGCGGCCAGAGTTGGCTTCTGTAACGCCGGTATGTCCGGGAGATGGCCAGATGTTCATCGTCGCGAGAGCATCATTCAAGCCCGTGCGTCCAATGCTGCACCTGCTTATGATGAGCCCTGTCTGGTTTCGGAGCATCTTCCTCTCATGACGATGCGGCCCTGGCTGCTGGCGGGTTCCGCCGTGGTGCTTGCCACGGCCGCGGGCGGCGTTGCCCTGCAGCAGGGCTGGCGCGCCGGCGTGCGGCCGGCGGCCGCGGCGCCAGCGCAGGCGCAGGCCCCGTCCGGCGCCGCGGTGCCGGTGACGGTGGCGCGGGTCGCACGCCAGGATGTGCCGATCTACACGCGCGGGATCGGCACCGTGCAGGCCTGGCAGTCGGTGCTGCTGCGCGCCCGGGTGGACGGGGAGATCATGCAACTGCCCTTCAAGGAGGGGCAGGAGGTGCCGCAGGGAGCGGTCCTCGCGATCATCGACCCGCGTCCCTACGCCGCGGCGCTGGCACAGGCGCAGGCGAAGGAGGCGGCCGACCAGGCGACGCTCGCCAATGACCGGATCAATCTGCAGCGCGATTCCGCTCTGGCGCGCAGCTCGTTCCAGACGCGGCAGCAGGTGGACAACGACACCGCCGCGGTGCGGTCGATGGAGGCGACGATCCAGGGCGACCAGGCGGCGATCGCGACCGCCCAGCTCAATCTCAGCTTCTGCACGATCCGCGCGCCGATCCCGGGCGTGGCCGGGCTTCGCATCGTCGATATCGGCAACCTGGTGCATTCGACCGACACGACCGGCATCGTCACGCTGACGCAGATCCATCCGATCGCGGTGATCTTCACCCTGCCGCAGGACCAGCTGCCGCAGGTGCAGGCGGCACTGGCCGCCGGCAAGCCGCCGGTCATCGCCTACGCGTCGGATGACCGCACGAAGCTCGACACCGGCACGCTGCTGACCGCGGACAACACGATCGACCAGTCGACCGGCACGATCCGGCTGAAGGCCGAGTTTCCCAATCCGCAGGACCGGCTGTGGCCGGGGCAGTTCGTCAATGCGCGGCTGCAACTGCGGCTGCAGCACGACGCGCTGACGGTGCCGCTGCCGGCGATCCAGCACGGTCCGGACGGGCTCTACGTCTACGTCGTCAAGGCGGATGATACGGTGGCACGGCAGCCGGTGACCGAGACCTACTCCGACGACCGGATCGCGGTCGTCTCGCGCGGCCTGCAGCCCGGGCAGGAGATCGTCGTGGCAGGGCAGGCCCGCATCGAAGATGGCGTCCGCGTGGCGCCACGGCCGCAGGAGGCGAAGAGCTGATGCCCGACCCCGGCTCGAGCCCGCGGCACCGGCTGCGATGAGCATCTCGACCCCGTTCATCCGCCGGCCGGTTGCGACGTCGCTGATCATGGCGGCGATTTTTCTGGTCGGGATCGCGGTCTTCCCGCTCCTGCCCGTCGCGCCGCTGCCGAACGTCGACTTCCCGACCATCACCGTCAGCGCGCAGTATCCCGGGGCCAGTCCGGAGACGATGGCGTCCAGCGTCGCCGAGCCGCTGGAGACGCAGTTCAGCCAGATCCCCGGCGTCGCGCAGCTCACCTCGACCAACGTGCTGGGCAGCAGCGCGATCACCATCCAGTTCGACCTCAGCCGCAACATCGACGCGGCGGCGACGGACGTGCTCGAGGCGATCAACGCGGCGCAGGGGCAGTTGCCGAAGGATCTGCCGAACCAGCCGACCTTCCGGAAGACCAATCCGGCGGACGCGCCGATCTTCATCGCCTCGGTGCAGTCCAACGCGCTGCCGCTCACCACGGTCGACGACTACGCTGAGAACATTCTCTCGCAGCAGCTCTCCCGGGTCTCCGGCGTCGGCCAGGTGCTGGTCGCCGGGCAGCAGAAGCCGGCGATTCGCGTGCAGATCGATCCCGCCCGGCTCGCGGCGATGGGGCTGACGCTCGAGGACGTGCGCAGCGTCCTCTCCGAGGTCACGGTGAACAGCCCGAAGGGCACGATCGACGGGCCGAACGAGGCCTACACCGTGATGGCGAACGACCAGCTGCTCAACCCGACGCCCTATGACAACACGATCATCGCCTGGCGCAATGGGGCGCCGATCCGCATCCGCGACATCGGTCGCGCCATCCGCGGGCCGCAGAACCGCGAGCTCGCCGCCTGGCAGGACCAGCACGGCGCGGTCAAGCGGGGCGTGCTGCTGATAATCTTCAAGCAGCCCGGCGCCAACGTCATCGCGACGGTCGAGCGCATCAAGGCGGCGCTGCCCGGGCTCGAGGCGTCGATCCCGCCGGCGATCCACGTCAACACGCTGGTCGACCGCACGCTGGTGATCCGCGCCTCGGTGTCCGACGTCGAGCGCACGCTGATGCTCTCGATCGTGCTCGTGGTCGCGGTGATCTTCGTCTTCCTGCGGAATCTCTGGGCGACGGTGATCCCGAGCGTGACCGTGCCGCTGGCGCTGGTCGGCACGTTCGCGGTCATGTACCTGCTCAATTTCAGCCTGGACAACCTCTCGCTGATGGCGCTGACCATAGCGGTCGGCTTCGTCATCGACGATGCGATCGTCATGCTGGAGAACATCTACCGGCATGTCGAGGAAGGGATGAAACCGATGGAGGCCGCGCTGAAGGGCGCGGGCGAGATCGGCTTCACCATCGTCTCGATCAGCTTCTCGCTGATCGCGGTGTTCATCCCGCTGCTGCTGATGGGGGGAATCGTCGGCCGCCTGTTCCGCGAGTTCGCGATGACGGTCTCGATCGCGGTGCTGGTCTCCGCCTTCGTCTCGCTGACCCTGACCCCGATGCTCTGTTCGCGCTTCCTCGGCAGCCATCGGCGCGAGCACGGTCGGATCTACCGCCTGGTCGAGGCGATGTTCGACGGCATGCTCGGCTTCTATCGCCGCACGCTCGACGTGGCGCTCAGGTTCCGCTTCGTCACCCTGATGGTGTTCGTCGCGACGGTCGCGCTCACCGGCTTCCTGTTCGTACGGATCCCGAAAGGGTTCTTCCCGGTCCAGGACATCGGCCTGATCGTGGGCATCGCCGAGGCGTCGCAGGACAGCTCGTATCAGGCGATGTATCGCAAGCAGGAGGAGCTCAACCACATCATCGCGTCCGACCCGGCGGTCGACTCGTTCGCCTCGGTGATCGGCGCCGGCGTCGCCGGCCAGACCGCGAACAACGGCCGGTTCTTCATCAACCTCAAGCCCTGGAGCGAGCGGCCGGGCGAGTCGATCCAGGACGTGATGTCGCGGATCAAGCGGACGGTGTCGAAGGTCGAGGGCGTCAATCTCTACATGCAGCCGGCCCAGGACATCACCGTCGGCGGCCGGACCAGCCGGACCCTCTACCAATACACGCTGCAGGACGCGAACGCGGCGGAACTGAACCAGTGGGCGCCGAAGGTGCTGGCGAAGATCAAGTCGCTGCCGATGGTGCGCGACGTCGCGACCGACCAGCAGATCGCCGGCACCACGGCGACCCTCACCATCGACCGCGCCGCCGCCGCAAGACTCGGCATCCAGCCGCAGCAGATCGACGACACGCTCTATGACGCGTTCGGCCAGCGCGAGGTGACGCAGTATTTCACCCAGCTCAACTCGTACTTCGTCATTCTCGAGGTGCCTCCGAAGGAGGCCGGCGAACTGGCGACGCTGCAGAAGCTCTACGTCAAGAGCAGCACCGGTGAGGCGGTGCCGCTCTCCGCCCTGGTCAAGGTCGACACCAACCCGGTGGCGCCGCTCTCGGTCAACCACCAGAGCCAGTTCCCGTCGGTCACCATCTCCTTCAACCTGGCACCCGGCGCCTCGCTGAGCGAAGCGGTCGACGCGATCACCAACCTGCAGCGCGATCTCGCGACCCCGCTGTCGCTGCAGGGCTCGTTCCAGGGCAATGCCCAGGCCTTCCAGTCCTCGCTGAGCAGCGAGCCCTACCTGATCGCGGCAGCCCTGATCGCGGTCTACATCATCCTCGGCATCCTGTACGAGAGCTACATTCTGCCGCTGACCATTCTCTCGACGCTGCCCTCGGCCGGCGTCGGAGCGTTGCTGGCGCTGGAACTCGCGCATATCGATTTGTCGGTCATCGCGCTGATCGGCATCATCCTGCTGATCGGCATCGTCAAGAAGAACGGCATCATGATGGTCGATTTCGCCATCACCGCGGAACGCCGCGATGGCGAAACACCGCTCAATGCCATACGGCAGGCCTGTCTGCTGCGCTTCCGGCCGATCCTGATGACCACCATGGCGGCTATCTTCACCGGCCTGCCGCTGATCTTCTCCTCCGGCGCGGGATCGGAACTGCGGCGGCCGCTCGGCTATGCCATGGTCGGCGGGCTGATGCTGAGCCAGGTGCTGACGCTGTACACGACACCGGTGATCTACCTCTATCTCGACCGGGTGCAGCGCTGGCTGGCGCCGCGGCGGCATTCGCGGATGCCGCAGCTGGCGGAGAAGATGGGAACGGCGGATTAAGGCAAGGCCAGGGGGCGCTGCCCCCAGCGGGGTCCAGGGGCAGAGCCCCTGGCCTTAAGCGGCGAGCCAATCCTCGATCAGCCGCCTGGCGATACTGTCCTCCCCCGGCAGCGAAAACCCATGCGCCTCGGGATCGGCGATCTGCGCGCGGCTGAACCAGCGCACGTCCTGCAATTCCGCCGTCTCGACCGTGATCTCCTCGGTCAACGCCTCGGCGTAGAAGCCCAGCATCAGACTGGCAGGAAACGGCCAGGGCTGGCTCGAATGATAGAACACGCGGCCGACCCGGATCGCCGCCTCCTCGAACACTTCGCGCGCCACCGCCTCTTCCAAACTCTCCCCCGGCTCCACGAAACCGGCCAGCGTCGAGTACATCCTGCTGTGCGGAAAACGGTGCGCATGACCCAGCAGGCAGCGGTCGTCGCGGATCGCCAGCATGATCACCGCCGGATCGGTGCGCGGGAAATGCTGCGTGCCGCAGTTGGGGCAGGCCATCACGTGGCCGGCACTTCGCGCGTCGCAGGCCGTGCCGCAGACGCTGCAATAGAGCGTGCGATTGCGCCAGTGCATCATGCCGCGCGCATGCGCCAGGATCGAGGCGTCTTCCGGCGCGAGCGCTCCCGGCAGGCGACGCAATTCCTCGAAGCTGCCGAGATCGGGCGGCAGCAGCGGGATCGGATCCTCGGCCGCGCTGAGATCCACCGCGAACACGGCGACGCCGCGCAGCAGGCCGAGAAACGCCCAGGGACCGCCAGCCATGCGGCAGGCGGCGGCGGCCTCGCCGGTCAGGAACACCGGCTCCGGCCGCGCCGCGTCCATCCCTCGCAGCAGCGAGCGGCCGCGCCAGATCGGCACGAAGATGCTGTCCGGATCGGCCAGCCGCGCGTCAACCCACGCCACGTCGTCGCGCAAGCTGACGGCACGGTCGAGCGGATTGCCGGTGTAGGCGTTGGGACGACTGGGACGAATCAGGGTCACGGGCCGGCAAGGTCGCATGCGCGACCGCGCCGGGCAACGCCCGCGGCCACAGGCCAGGTCGCCGGCCACGCAGCGAATGTGACAAGACGCAGTCACGTTGCTGGCGGGCGGCGCGGATTGCTCAGTTCTGGGTCGCTGCAATCAGCAAGTTGAAAGTCGGGTGCGGGATCGTGAACTTTGGTCGGGCGACGGACGAGTTCTCAGTCACGGGCGCGCACTGCCGGCAGGTTCACAGTCGCGCGCAGGGCGCGGCGCACCGGTTGCGGCGAAGCCGGTGGCGCGAAGCGCGCCGACGTTGTTCGGCTGGATGAAACCCGGCGGACCGGTATTCGCGTCGGAGATAGTGGCTTGCGCTCGGGTCGCACGGGCGCCCGACGCGCTACCCTGCCAGCGCGAGGTAGCCCGAGACCGTGAGCACCGAGCCGATGGTGGAGGCGAGCACGACCCTGCAGGTGACATCCGCCTCGCGGCGGTAGAGTTCGGCCAGCATGAACGGGCCGGTCCCGGTGGGCAGTGCGGCCAGCAGCACCGCGGTGTGGGTCAGCAGCGGCGGCAGGCGGAAGACGGCCACGGCCAGCACCCAGGCGACGACCGGCTGCGCCAGCAGCTTCAATCCAACGAGCAACGCCGCGGCCGATCCGCTGCTGCGCTCCGCCCCCCGATGCTCGGCCAGGAACAGCCCGAGCGCCACCAGCGCGCAGGGCGAGGCGGCGCCGCCCAGCAGCTTCAGGAAGCTCTCGGCCGGAACCGGCACCTCCAGCCCGCCGAGGCGAAGCAGCGCACCCAGTGCCGGCGCCACCAGCAGCGGGTTGCGGACCAGCGACCGTCCGACCTTGAGCGCCAGATGCGGGCCCCGCGCCTCTTCCTGCAGCCCGATCTCGATCAGGACGATGGCGATGCCGAACAGCACGCAGACCGTGATGATCGTCGCGACCAGCGTCGGTGCCAGCGCGTCTCGGCCGAGCGCCACCAGGGCGAGCGGAAAGCCGACAAAGCCGGTATTGGCGTAGCCGGCGTTCAGCCCGTCGATCGCGGCATCGGCCAGATGCCGGGGCCGGCGCAACCGCAGCGCGACCGTGAGCGCGAAGATCAGCGCCGCACTCAGGCCGAAAGCGGCGACGAAGCCCGGCTGCCAGAGATCGGCCCAGCGCGCATGGGCGACGATGTCGAACAGCAGCGCCGGCAGCGCCAGGTAGACCACGAAGCGGTTGAGTTCGCTGGTCGCCTGCGGCCCGAGCACGCCGATCCGGCGGGCCAGCCACCCGGCCAGGATCAGCCCGAAGATCGGCAGGACGATGAGCAGGGTGGAGACCATCGGGGACCGTCCGACGACGTGATCCGGCTGCCCCTACCGGGTTCCGGCGATATAATCCAATGCCGAACCACGGCCCTATCCATACCTGATCGGTATCATGATCGATATCCGGCAGATGCGCTATTTCGTGGCGCTGGCGGAGACACTGCATTTCGGCCGCGCCGCCGAGCGGCTGCATCTGAGCCAGCCGCCGCTCAGCCGGCAGATCGCCGGGCTGGAGCGCGAACTCGGTGTCCGGCTGCTGGAGCGCAGCTCGCGCCAGGCGCGGCTCACCCCGGCCGGGCAGCGCTTCCTCGCGGATGCGCGCGAGGTCGTGGCCGGCTTCGACCAGGCCTGCCGCAACGCGCGGTTGGCCGATCGCGGCGAGCTGGGCGAGCTCTCGATCGGGTTCATGATGCATGCGGCGCACACCGTGCTGCCGCCGCTGACGCGGCACTACATCGCCGCCCACCCGGATGTCCGTCTGACCTTGCGCGAGGTCGTTCCCGGGTTCCTGGTCGAGGACCTGCTGGCCGGCCGCTTCGATGCCGGGATCATTTTCAACCCTGGCCCGGTGCGCGGGCTGGCCACACACGTCATCCATCGCGAGGCGCTGTGCCTGGCCACGCATCCGGACCACCGGCTCGCCGCCCGCGAACGCGTGAGCGCCGACCAGCTCGCCGGCGAACCCCTGATCGCCGCGCCCTCGGAGGTGGCGCCGACCCTGCGGGAGGCGATCACCCGGTTCTGCCGCGCCGGCGGCTTCACCCCGACCGTGCGGCTGGAGGCGCAGCTTCAGCAGACCATCGTCAACCTGGTCGCGGAGGGTCTCGGGATTGCGCTCGTGCCGGACTCGGTGCGCCGCCTGGGCGGCGCCAGGGTGGCGCTCCGCCCGCTCGAGGAGGCGCCCACGATCGAGCACGTGATCGCCTGGCGACCCGGCAATCGCAACCCGGCGCTGCGCCCGTTCCTTGCCCTCGCGGGCGCGGTGCCCGCCGGGATGTCGCCCTGACGCGGATACGCAGGACGGCGGTGACCGCGGCGACGCCGCCTTCCCTATTATAGGAGGGACGTGTTGTCGGAGGGACGGATGGCGATGGGGCTCAGGGAGAGTTTCACCGAGGCGCTGAAGGCGTCGATGAAGGCAGGCGATGCCGCCCGCACCTCCACGCTGCGCATGATCCTGGCGCGGCTCAAGGACGTCGATATCGCCGCCCGGCCCAAGGGGATCGACCGCGTGCCGGATGACGAGGTGATCGCGACTCTGCGCGGCATGGTGAAGTCGCGCCAGGAATCGGTCGTGCTCTACCGCCAGGGCAACCGCGCCGACCTGGTCGCCAAGGAGGAGGCGGAGATCGCCGTGATCGAGAGCTTCCTGCCGCAGACCATGGACGAGGCGGCGATGCGCGAGGCGGTGGAGGCGGCGGTGGCCGAGACCGGCGCCAGCTCGGCCCGCGACATGGGGCGGGTGATGGCGGCGCTGAGGGCGAGGCATGCGACGGTGATCGACATGGCGCGGGCCGGCGCGATGGTGAAGGCGCGGCTGGCCGGCTGATGGCACTGCCGCCCGCCTTCCTGGAGGAGCTGCGGGCCCGCACCCCGCTCGCCGCGGTGATCGGCCGGCGGGTGAAGCTCGCCCGCTCCGGCCGGCAGTGGAAGGGCTGCTGCCCGTTCCACGGCGAGAAGACGCCGAGCTTCTACGTCTACGACGACCATTTCCATTGCTTCGGCTGCGGCGCGCACGGCGATGCGATCAGCTTCGTCATGCAGGCGCAGGGCGCGGGCTTCATGGAGGCGGTGGAGATGCTCGCCGCCGAGGCCGGGCTCGACGTGCCGAAGCCGACGCCGGAAGCGGCCGCCGCGGCACAGCGGCGCGACGATCTGCATTCAGTGCTGGCGGCGGTCGCGGCGCGGTTCCGCCAGCAATTGCATGCGCCGGAGGGTGCAGCGGCGCTCGCCTATCTGCGCGGCCGTGGCCTGTCCGACGCGAGCATCACGGCGTTCGGCCTGGGCTGGGCCGGCGAGGGGCGCGGCGCGCTGGCCGCCGCTCTCGCGCGCGAGGGAATCGGCCTGGACCAGCTGGCCGAGGCCGGGCTGCTGCGCCCCGCCGAAGCCGGCACCCCGGCGCGGGAGCTGTTCTGGAGCCGGGTGATGTTCCCGATCCGCGACGCGCGCGGCCGGGTGATCAGCTTCGGCGGCCGCACGCTCGGGGACGGCCAGCCGAAATACGTCAACGGGCCGGAGACGGCGCTGTTCGCCAAGCGCCGCACGCTGTACGCGCTCGACCTCGCCCGCGACGGCGCCCGGCGCGGCGCCGCCGTGGTCGCGGTCGAGGGCTACATCGACGCGATCGCCCTGCACCAGGCAGGGTTCGCGGCCGCCGTGGCGCCGCTCGGCACCGCGCTCACCGAGGAGCAGGTGCAGGCGCTGTGGCAGCTCTCGCCGGCCCCGGTGCTGTGCTTCGACGGCGATGCCGCCGGCGCCCGCGCCGCGCTCAGGGCGATGGAGGTGGCGCTGCCGCTGCTTGCGCCGGACCGCACGCTGCGCGTCGCCGTGCTGCCGCAGGGCGAGGATCCGGACACGCTGATCCGCCGCGGCGGTCCGCCGGCCTTCCAGGCCGTGCTCGACGCGGCCCGGCCGCTGGTCGACGCGCTCTATCGGGCGCTGCGTGAGGGCATCCCGGATGCGAGCCCGGAGGCGCGGGCCGGGCTGCGGACCCGGCTGGAGGCGGCGGCGGCGCGGATCGGCGACCGCACGCTCGCCGCCGAGTATCGCCGGGCGCTGCTCGACCGGTTCTTCCTGCCGCGGACGGTGCGGGGAGTCCGGGGCGGCGCGCCCCGGCCCCTGCCGGGGGCGCCGCCGCGGCCGCTGCCCGCCGCGGCGGCGAGCGACGCGGAGCGGGCGCGCTGCCTGACCGCGATCCTGCTGCGCCACCCGGCGCTGCTGCGCGATGTCGAGGAAGCGTACGGCCAGCTCGACCTGCCACCCGTACTGGCGCGGCTGCGGCACGCGGTGCAGGACTGGGCTGATCACGTAAACGTGCTTGACTCGGCCGGACTGATCGACCACCTGACCTCTTCCGGCATGAGGAAGGAGGTCGAGGCGGTCCTCTCGGCCACACCGATGCCGCTGCCCGCGGAATACGTCTCGCCGGACATCATGCCGGCCGAGGCGGAGGCGGGTTGGTGGCACTTGTACGGCCTGATGCACCGGGACCGGCTGGAGGAGGAAGTCGCGGCGGCCAGTCGCGCATTCGCGGCCACCGCGGATGCGGTCGCGGCACGGCGGCTGATCGCCTTGTCCGAGGCACGGCTGCGACTCGCCGGCGGCGAATTTGGCCCCGAGCCGGAGGCGTAGGGTGATGGGTGCCCGAGGCGTAGAGCATTGGGTGCCGGAGGCGTGAGGCGGCCCGGGCCCAGGGGTCGCCTGGGCGGTTCCGGACCGGAATGGGAAGGCGGCGCGGCTGCGGCGTGCCGCGCGCCAACGCGCCAGAAGCGGCGCAACGAGAGCGGAGTGTTCTGAACGATGGCGACGAAACAGGCCGTGAACGGCGATGGCGTGTCGGCGGAGCCGGAAATCGACACCACCCTGCTCGATACCCAGTCGGCCGCGGTCAAGCGGCTGATCGCCCGCGGCAAGGAACGCGGCACCGTCACCTTCGACGAACTCAACGCCGTGCTGCCGCCGGATCAGAACAGCTCCGAGCAGATCGAGGACGTCATGGCGATGCTCAGCGAGATGGGCATCCAGGTGGTCGAGGGCGAGGAGGCGGAGGAAGGCGAGCCCGCTCCCAAGGCGCAGGAGGGCGAGGAAGAGGAAGAGCACGCCGGCAACGTCGACGAGGAGAGCCTCGGTCGCACCGACGATCCGGTCCGCATGTACCTGCGCGAGATGGGCAGCGTCGAGCTGCTGTCGCGCGAGGGCGAGATCGCGATCGCCAAGCGCATCGAGGCCGGGCGCGACATGATGATCGGGGGCTTGTGCGAAAGCCCGCTCACCTTCCGCGCCATCATCGCCTGGCACGACGCGCTCAAGGGCGGGCGCATGCTGCTGCGCGATATCATCGATCTCGAGGCGACGCAGGGCGGCCCGAAGGACGCGCCAGGCGAAGCGGCGGACGCCGCGGCGGAAAGCTTCGAGCCCTCCGAGGAGCTCGAGGAGGGCGAGGAGGGCGAAGGCGCCGGCCTGTCGCTGTCGGCGCTCGAGGAGAAGCTCAAGCCCGAGGTGCTGGCGAACTTCGAGGAGATCGAGAACCTCTACAAGAAGCTCTCGAAGGTGCAGAGCCGCCGGCTGGAGACCATCACCTCCGGCGAGGAGATCAACGCCCGCTCCGAGAAGAGCTACGAGAAGCAGCGCGAGGAGCTGGTCCATCGCGTCGAGCAGGTGCGGCTGCACAACAACCGCATCGAGGAGCTGGTGGCACAGCTCAAGGCGCTGAACCAGCGGCTGACCGGGCTCGAGGGCCAGCTTCTGCGGCTGGCCGAGTCCGGCAAGGTCAACCGCGAGGAATTCCTCAGCGAATACCGCGGCCATGAGCTCGATCCGAACTGGCTCGACCGCGTCGGCCAGCTTCCGGGCAAGGGCTGGAAGGCGCTCGCCGCCCGTCACGCCGAAGAGGTCGGCGAGATCCGCGGCCACATCGCCGCGGTCGCCAACGATGCCGGGCTGCCGATCGCCGAGTTCCGCCGCGTCTACATGACGGTCAATCGCGGCGAGCGCGATTCGGCGCGGGCGAAGAAGGAGATGATCGAGGCCAACCTGCGCCTGGTGATCTCGATCGCCAAGAAGTACACCAATCGCGGCCTGCA
>DATJSJ010000107.1:0-25548 GCA_035504175.1 Acetobacteraceae bacterium | reverse complement strand
GCGGGTGGGCCGGTGGTCGCATGAGGGCCAGAGTTCTGGCGAAGCCGGGCGCCGAAGGCAACCGCAAGCCTGCCCGCGCAACGGAACGGATGGCAAAGGCTGCGCCTTCGCCGGGAGTCGGACCGCAGAGCCATCCGGCGGGCCGGCGCCGCCGGCCTTGCCTTCACGACTCCGGGGCCGGCTCGTCTGCGGGCAGCACCTTGCCGGGGTTCATGATCCCATGCGGGTCCAGTGCCCGCTTGATCGCCCGCATGGTGGCGAGTTCCGCCCCGCCACGCCAGAGCGGCATCATGTAGGACTTGAGCTGTCCTACGCCGTGCTCGGCGGAGAAGCTGCCGTCGAGCGACCGCACCACCCCGCCCACGGCGTCCATGATGGCGTGGTCCCGGGCGAGGAACGCGTCGGGATCGGCGCCGTCCGGCGCCAGCAGATTGAAGTGGATATTGCCGTCGCCGATGTGCCCGAACGGCATCGCCCGGATTCCGGGGATGAGGCGGACGCAGGCCTCGGTCGCGCCGCGAATCAGGTCCGCCACGCGCGAGACCGGCACCGAGACGTCGTTCTTGACTGAGGCGCCCTCGCGCTTCTGGGCTTCCGAATGCTCCTCGCGCAGCCGCCAGAGGCCGGCGCGCTGGGCCTCGCTGGCGGCGATGGCGGCGTCCGCGATCTCCTGCGCCTCGAGCGCCTCGCCCAGCACCGATTCGAGCAGGGCGGCGAGGCCGGCCTGCCGCCGCGGGCTGGCGAGCTCGACCAGCGCGTAGTGCGGCGCCCGGGTCGCGAGCGGCAGCGTGGTGTCGGGAATGTGTCGCAGCACGAGATCGACGCCCGGACCCGACATGTATTCGAAGGCGGCCAACGAAGCCGGATCCTCGTGCTGCAGCCGGGTGAGCAGGGCGAGCGCCGCCTCCGGCGACGGCAGCGCGCAGAAGCCGGTCGCGACTTCGCGTGGCCGGGGAACCAGGCGCAGCACGGCGGCGGTGATGATGCCGAGCGTGCCCTCGCTGCCGGCGAAGAGCTGACGCAGGCAGTAGCCGGTGTTGTCCTTGTGCAGCCGGCGCAGCCCGTTCCAGACCGAGCCGTCCGGCAGCACCACCTCGAGTCCGAGCACCAGGTCGCGGGCGTTGCCGTAGCGTAGCGTGGCGTTGCCGCCGGCGTTGGTCGCGATCACGCCGCCGAGCTGGGCGGTGCCCTCGGAGGCGATCGAGAGCGGCAGCAGCGCGCCGGACGCGGCGGCGGCCTGCTGGGCGGCGGCGAGCGTCAGCCCGGCCTCCGCCGTGAGCGTCAGGTCCACGGGATCGATCGCGCGGATCGCGCGCATGCGCTCCAGGCTGAGGATGAGGGCGTTGCCGTCCGGCCCGGGTACGGCGCCGCCGACCATGCTGGTATTGCCGCCCTGCGGCACGATCGGGATGCCGTGACCGGCGCAAAGCCGCACCACGGCGGCGACCTCGGGCGTGCGGCCGGGGCGGACCACCGCGAGGGCCTGGCGGCGATACAGGTGCCGCCAATCCTCGCAATAGCGCGCCATGTCCGCTGCGTCGGTCAGCAGGCCGGTCTCGCCGACGATCGCCCGGAGCGCGGCGATCAGCTCGGGTGGCGGGCTCGGGTGCGACATGGGGCGTCTGTCACGCAACGTTCACGATAATGTGTCTCGAAACCGTCACCGAGGAGCCACGTTTTTGGGCTCTGCTTTGCCTTCGACTTCGCTCTCGACGCGGCGGGGACCTGCGATGACCGACAACGAATACCAGCGCAAGCTGGATGAGCTGGACCGGCTGCTGAACGACCCGGACGTGCCGATGCAGCCGGAGCGGGTCTGGGCGCTGCTGGCCGAAGTATCGTATCACGATCTGCCGCATCCGCCGGATCTCGTCCATCGCACCTAGACCATGTGCGTCGGACGTGGATCGCCGAGAGCGCGAATCGGGGCCAGCAAGCCACAACCTAGTGTCCCGATCGTGAAATTCGCTGCAGCGAATTTCACGTGAATCGGGCCACTAAACCATTGAATCTAGTGTGAGTCAGATTCGGAAATTCACGATATGAAATATCGCGAATTTCCGAATCATCACCCTAGGGCAGGATTGCGCGGCCCGGTCACGGCGATCCCGTTCAAGTAGGCAGCGGGCGTGATCGGTCCGGCTCCTGCCGCGCGCCAATCAGGAACTCCCGGTTTCCGTCCGGGCCTTCGATCGGGCTCGGCGTAAGGCCGAGCACGCGCCAGCCGGGCAGTGCCGTCCACCAGGCTTCGATCGTCTCGCAGGTCGCGGCGTGCAGGCGCGGATCGCGCACGACCCCGCCCTTTCCGACCGCGGCCGGGCCGACCTCGAATTGCGGCTTGATCAGCGCCACCGCCCAGGCGTCCGGGTCGCAGAGCGCAAGCGGTGCCGGCAGCACGGTACGCAGGCCGATGAAGCTGGCATCGCAAACCAGTGCTTCGACCGGTCCCGCGACGTCCTGCGGGGTGAGATAGCGGGCGTTGGTCCGCTCGAGCACCGTCACCCGCGGGTCGGTGCGCAACTTCCAGGCGAGCTGGCCATGCCCGACATCGACCGCGGTGACATGGGCCGCGCCGCTTTGCAGCAGCACGTCGGTGAAGCCGCCGGTCGAGGCACCGATATCGAGGCAGCGTCGCCCGGCCGGCGACAGGCCGAAATGCGCCAGCCCTTGCGCCAGCTTGATCCCGCCGCGTGACACCCAGGGGTGGTCCTGGCCGCGCAGCGCCAGCGGCGCGTCGGGCGTCAGCAGATCGCCGGGCTTGCCGACGCGACGCTCGCCGGAGAACACGCGGCCGGCAAGGATCAGCGCCTGCGCCCGCGCGCGGCTCTCGGCCAGGGCGCGTTCCACCATGAGCTGGTCGGCGCGACGGCGGGGCATTGCGGTCAGCGGCGGCGCGGTCCCGGGCCTGCCCGGGCAGGGAGGGCATGGCAGGAAATCGCACCTCCGCCCCTTGGCACGCCGCACACCGCCGCACTAGCTTGCGGCCCCCTGTATCACCCCAAGGAGACGACCGCGTGAACATGACCGAGCTCGCCGACCGCGTCGCGTCCGATAACGGCCTGGAGAAGGGCCGGGCGAAGCAGATCCTCGAACACGCGCTTGCCGCGATCGTCGAGGCCGCGAATCGGGGCGATGACGTGCAGTTGAGCGGGTTCGGGCGGTTCAAGGTGGCGGACCGGCCGGCCCGCCAGGGCCGCAACCCGGGCACCGGCGCCACGATCGAGATCGCCGCCTCCCGCAAGCTGACCTTCACGGCCGCGAAGAACGTGCGCGACGCACTGAACCCGGCCGAGCCGGCGGCCGGCGCCAGGCCCGCGGCGCGGCCTGCCGCCCGGGCCTGACGGCGCGCGCCGCCCGCGGCGGAGCCTCAGGCCAGGGCCGCGGCGGCGCCACTTTCGGCGACACCCAGCGCGCGCAGCACGGTGCGGGTGATTTCGGCCGCGCTCAGCCCGGCCTCCTGGATCTGACCCTTCGGGCTGCCGTGATCGATGAACCGGTCCGGCAGCGTCATCGCACGCATGCGCAGCTTGCCGTCCAGCAGCCCGGCCTGGGAGAGGTGCTGCATGACCCAGGCGCCGAAACCGCCGACCGCACCCTCCTCGATCGTCACCAGCACCGCGTGCTCGCGCGCCAGGCGCTCCAGCAGCGCGGTGTCGAGCGGCTTGGCGAAGCGGGCGTCCGCCACCGTGGTGGAGAGGCCGCGCGCCGCCAGCTCGTCCGCCGCCCGCATCGCGTCCGCGAGCCGCGTCCCGAGCGACAGAAGTGCGACCGTGCCGCCTTCGCGCAGCACGCGGCCGCGGCCGATCTCCAGCACCTCGCCGCGCGCCGGCAGGGCGATGCCGGTGCCCTCGCCGCGGGGATAGCGGATGGCTGAGGGCGCGTCGTCGATCGTCGCGGCGGTCGCCACCATGTGGCGCAGCTCGGCCTCGTCGGCCGGCGCCATCAGCACGAATCCGGGCAGGCAGCCGAGATAGGCGAGATCGAAGCTGCCGGCATGGGTCGCGCCGTCGGCGCCGACCAGCCCGGCGCGGTCCATGGCGAAGCGCACCGGCAGCTTCTGGATCGCGACGTCGTGCACCACCTGGTCGTAGGCGCGCTGCAGGAAGGTCGAGTAAATCGCGGCGAACGGCCGCATCCCCTCGGCGGCGAGCCCGGCGGCGAAGGTCACCGCGTGCTGTTCGGCAATGCCGACATCGAAGCAGCGATCGGGAAAGCGCGCGCCGAACCGGTCGAGCCCGGTGCCGGACGGCATCGCCGCGGTGATCGCGACGATGCGCGGGTCGTGCTCCGCCTGTTGGATCAGGCTTTCGGCGAAGACCTTGGTGTAGGAAGGCGGGCCGGGCGGCGCCTTCACCTGCTCGCCGGTGATGACGTTGAACTTGGAGACGCCGTGATACTTGTCGGCCGAAGCCTCGGCCGGCGCGTAGCCGCGGCCCTTCTGCGTGATCACGTGCAGCAGGATCGGCCCGGCCTCCTCGGCCTCGCGCACGTTGCGCAGCACCGGCAGCAGATGGTCGATGTTGTGGCCGTCGATCGGGCCGAGATAGTAGAAGCCCAGCTCCTCGAACAGCGTGCCGCCGGTCAGGATGCCGCGGGCGTATTCCTCGGCGCGGCGCGCAGTGCGCTCGATGCCGCGCGGGAAACGCTTCGCCATGCGGCCGGCGAGATCGCGCAGCGACAGGAAGCTGCGTGACGACATCAGCCGCGACAGATAGGCGCTCATCGCGCCGACCGGCGGCGCGATCGACATGTCGTTGTCGTTGAGGATGACGATCAGGCGCGAGCGCATCGCGCCGGCATTGTTCATCGCCTCGTACGCCATGCCGGCGCTCATCGCGCCGTCGCCGATCACCGCGATGACGTGGCGGTCCTCCTCGCTGCGATCGCCGGCGGCGCGCTTGAGGTCGCGCGCCACCGCCATGCCGAGCCCGGCGGAGATCGAGGTCGAGGAATGCGCCGCCCCGAACGGATCGTACTCGCTCTCGACGCGGCGGGTGAAGCCGGAGAGGCCGCCCGGCTGGCGCAGCGTGCGGATGCGATCGCGCCGCCCGGTCAGGATCTTGTGCGGATAGGCCTGGTGGCCGACGTCCCAGATCAGCCGGTCGCGTGGCGTGTCGAAGATGGCATGCAGTGCGACGGTCAGCTCGACGACGCCGAGCGAGGCGCCGAGATGCCCACCGGTGACAGAGACCGTGTCGATCACCTCGGCACGCAGCTCGTCGGCGAGCTGGCGGAGCTGCTCGGGCGAGAAATTGCGCAGGTCGCGCGGGACGCCCACA
Source organism: Acetobacteraceae bacterium (assembly GCA_035504175.1). Taxonomy (GTDB): domain Bacteria; phylum Pseudomonadota; class Alphaproteobacteria; order Acetobacterales; family Acetobacteraceae; genus DATJSJ01. The sequence goes on along the minus strand of DATJSJ010000107.1, from coordinate 20,269 downwards.
CGATCGAGCAGTGGCGTCGCCGGCCGGGACGCGGCGACGGTCCCGCCGCTCCGCGTGCCGCCGAGACCGACTCCCTCGCGACTGACTCCCTCGCGACTGACTCCCTGGGCCATTCGCTTCAGCTCCTTCGGGATACGACGTAGAACGCGAGGGCACGTAGCCGGTCGGCCCTGGCTCCGAACGCGTCGAGATGCGAGGCAGCCTGCTCCGCCAGCATGCCCGCCTGAGCCGCCGCCCGTTCCACCCCCAGCAATGCGACCAGCGTCGCCTTGCCGGCGGTGGCGTCCTTGCCGGCGGTCTTGCCGGTCTCCTCAGTGCTGCCCGTCGCGTCCAGCAGATCGTCGGCGATCTGGAACGCGGCGCCAAGATCGCGGCCGAAAGCGGCGATCTGCGCCCGGACGGGAGCCGCGGCGCGACCGAGAATCGCGCCCGCCTCGGCGCTGTACTGCAGCAGCCGCCCGGTCTTGAGCGCCTGCAGCCGGGCGACGCCGGCGGCACTGAGCGGCGTGCCGGCCGCGGCCAGCGCCGGCGCCAGCATGTCGATCATCTGCCCGCCCGCCATCCCGCGGGCACCGCTCGCCGCCGCCAGTGCCATCGCGAGCTCGCAGCGGGCCAACGGGTCGGAATGAGTGTCGGGCTCCGCCAGCACCTCGAAGGCGCGGGTCTGCAGCGCGTCGCCCACCAGGATCGCCGTCGCCTCGTCATAGGCACGGTGGCAGGACGGCTGGCCGCGGCGCAGGTCGTCATCGTCCATCGCCGGCAGATCGTCATGCACCAGCGAATAGGCGTGCAGCATTTCGACCGAGGCGGCGACGCGGGCGGCGCAAGTGGGCGAGACCGCGAACAGGCCGGCGACCTCCATCACCAGGAAGCCGCGCAGCCGCTTGCCGCCGCCGAGGGCCGCATAGCGCATCGCCTCGACCAGGCGTGATTCGGGGCCTTCGACGGGCGGCAACAGCGCGTCCAGCTCGGTCTCGATGAGCTGCGCCGCGTCGCGCAGCGCATCGCGCAGCTCGTCCTCCGCCGTGACCGGCTCCGCGAGGCCGGTCATGCCGCGGGCCCTGGTGCGGCGGCCGGGCCCGCGCCTCGCGCCGCCGGCTTCGCCGCGCCCTGAAGGGCCAGGCCCGCAATCGCGAAAAGCGGCGCCGCGTCCGGATATGGCCGGGCCGTGGGGGCGGGTGCCGCGCTCATTCCACGGTCTGCGTTGCGAGCGTGCCGTCGGCGCGCTCGACGATGGCCTGCACCCGCATCTCCGCCTCGGCCAGCCGCGCCTCGCAATGCCGGCGCAGCGCGGCGCCGCGCTCGTAGGCGGCGATCGCCTCGTCGAGCTTCTGCTGCCCGCCCTCCAGGGCGCGGACGATCCGTTCCAGCTCGGCCAGGGCGTCCTCGAAGGACAGGCTGCCGATTTCGTCCGACATGGCTCCCAAGCAAACCCTTCCGCTCGGCGGCCGGCGCCGCCCCAACCGGCGTGAGCCGGCCCCATGACCCGTTACCGCGCGGCCGGGCCGCCGCCCCGCGCCGCCGGGTGGCCCCGGCCGCAATCCGGCGCGAACCGGAGACACTCCGTTCGGGTAAAGAGTCCGCCGCCGGCCGGCAAGGGGCTTTACCAGGAACGTGATGCACGGCCGACACAGCCGCTCAGCCCGTTGTGTCAATTGCGCATCAGGCGCCGGACATGCAAGGCGGCGCTGGTGGCCAGCGCGCCGAGATCGTAGCCGCCCTCCAGCACCGAGACGATCCGGCCGCCGCAGCACCCCTCCGCCACCGCGAGCAGACGGTCGGTGATCCAGCCGAAATCGGAGGTGTCCAGGCGAAGCTGGGCCATCGGGTCGGCGCGATGGGCGTCGAATCCGGCGGAGACGATCAGCAGCTCGGGCCCGTGGTCGCGCAGGGCCGGAAGGATCTGCAGCTCCCAGGCGGCGCGGAACGCCTCGCCCGTGGTGCCAGGGGGCAGCGGCACGTTCACGACATTGCCGGCGATGCCGGTTTCGGCGGCTAGCCCGGTGCCGGGATAGCAGGGATGCTGATGCGTCGAGCCGTAGAACAGGCGGGAATCACCGGCGAGAATCGCCTGCGTGCCGTTGCCGTGATGCACGTCGAAATCCAGCACCGCGACGCGCTGCAGCCCCCAGCGTGCCTGGGCGTGCCGCGCGGCGATGGCGGCGTTGGCGAACAGGCAGAACCCCATCGCTCGCGCCGGCTCGGCGTGGTGACCGGGCGGGCGGGTGGCGACGAAGGCGGCGCGGGCCCAGCCCTCCATCACCGCATCCACCGCGGCGCAGGCACCGCCGGCGGCCCGCAGCGCCGCGTCGGCGCTGCCCGCCGACATCAAGGTGTCGCCATCGAGCGCGACCACCTCACCGGGCGGCGGCCGGATCTCGAGAATGTCGGCGACGTAGTCCGCCGGGTGCACCGCGGTCAGTTGCTCGTGCGTCGCCTCGGGCGCGCGCTCGCGCAGCAGCGGCACGAAATCCGGGTGCTCGAGCGCCTGCAGCACGACGCGCAGCCGGTCCGGGCATTCCGGATGCGAGGCGCCGGGCTCGTGGCCGAGGCAGGCGGGATGGGTGAACAGCGCGACCGGCACGCTCAGCCTCCGCCGGCGGGTGCGTCGGCGGTGGCGTCGCGCCGCCGGATGACGAAACTCAGCACCTCGCCCTCCGCACTCCAGGCGACCAGAGCATGGCCGGTCTCGCGGCAGAAGGCCTGGAAATCCGCGACCGCGGCCCGATCGGTGGCGAGCACGCGCAGCCGCGCGCCGGGCGGCATGCCGCGCAGCGCGCGGTTGGCGCGCAGTACCGGCAGCGGACATTTCATGCCCTTCACGTCCAGCACCGTCTCGCTCATCATTCCTCCGCTGTCTTGGACGCCCCCGCCGCCGGCCTATCCTGCGGCGGCGGCGGAGAGGCCGGCAAGCGGCAGCCGGCAACCGTCGGCTCCGGGGGAGGACAGGCGCGGCATGAGCATGTTCCGCATCGGCGTGGATCTGGGCGGCACGAAGACGGAGATCGCCGCCCTCAATCAGGCGGGCGAGATCCTGATCCGCCGGCGCATCCCGACGCCGCAGGCCGGCGGACAGGCGGCCTATGACGAGGCGGTGGACGCGATCGTCGGACTGGTCCGCTCGGTGGAACAGGAACTTGGCGCGACCGCGACGGTCGGCATGGGCATTCCCGGCGTCATCAGCCCGGTGACCGGCCTGGTGAAGAACGCCAATTCCAACGCGCTGAACGGCCATCCGATCGACCGCGACCTGAGCGAGGCGCTGGCGCGCGAGGTGCGCGTCGCCAATGACGCCAACTGCTTCGCGCTGTCCGAGGCGGTGGACGGCGCCGGCGCCGGTCAGCGCGTCGTGTTCGGCGTGATCGTCGGCACCGGCTGCGGCGCCGGTATCGTGGTGAATCGCCAGATCATCGAAGGGCGCAATCGCGTCGCCGGCGAATGGGGCCACATTCCGCTGCCCTGGCCGAGCGCGGAGGAAAGTCCCGGTCCGCGCTGCTGGTGCGGGCAGCACAATTGCCTGGAGCTGTGGATTTCCGGCACGGCGCTGGCGCGCGACTGCGACGGACCGCTGGCGCGCGATGCGAGCTCGATTCCGGCCCGCGCCGCGGCTGGCGACGCACAAGCGCAGGCAGCGCTCGAACGGCATGTCGACCGCATGGCGCGCGGACTCGCCGTGGTGATCAATGTGATCGATCCCGATGTGGTCGTGCTCGGCGGCGGTCTTTCCAACATGGAGCACCTCTATCACGAGGTGCCGAAGCTGCTGCCGAGATACGTGTTCAGCGATTTCGTGCGCACGCCGATCGTGCCGAACAAGCATGGCGACAGTTCCGGCGTGCGTGGCGCCGCTTGGCTGTGGCCGGCTGCCGACCCCGCGTAAGCGCGGGCATCGCAAACGGTAGCCTCAGCCGATGGGTGTTTGATCGGGCGCAGGACCACGCGGGCGAAGCGACCCGAACCGAACGCGCGGCAATGACGTGCGCCGCGCCGGCGGTGTCGGGCGTGGTTGGGCGGACAAGCCGCACCGGTCGCGATCGCCCGCTCGCGCCCGCCGGCGAGCGACCCGGCGGCAGCCAATCCGCAGCATCCCCCCGCCCCGCGGGGCCGACATTCCGCCTTTCCTGCCCGAGGGGCTATGCTCCGGCCCGGTATCAAGCAGGGCAGGAGGAACGCATGGGTCGCCGGTTCGCCAATATCCTCGAGACGGTCGGGAATACGCCGGTAGTCAAGATCGGCCGTCTCGCCCCGGAGGGCGTCGACCTCTACGTTAAGATGGAAGCGTTCAATCCGCTCGGCTCGGTGAAAGACCGGCTGGCACTCGGCGTGATTGAAGCCGCGGAGCGCGACGGCAGCCTCAAGCCCGGCCAGACGGTGATCGAGGCGACGAGCGGCAATACCGGCATCGGCCTCGCCATGGTCTGCGCGCAGAAGGGCTATCCGCTGGTCGTCACCATGGCGGAAAGCTTCAGCGTCGAGCGGCGCCGGCTGATGCGCTTCCTCGGCGCACGCGTGGTGCTGACGCCGGCCGCGGCGCGCGGCGTCGGCATGGTGAACAAGGCGATCGAACTTGCCGACGCGCATGGCTGGTTCCTCACCCGCCAGTTCGAGAACGAGGCCAATCCCGACATGCACTCGCGCACCACGGCGCGGGAGATCATCGACGATTTCCGTGACAGCCGGCTCGATTACTGGGTCACCGGCTTCGGCACCGGCGGCACGCTGAAGGGGGTCGCGCGGGTGCTGGCGACGGAGCGGCCCGAGACGAAGATCGTGGTCTGCGAGCCGGAAGACGCGCCGATGCTGACCAGCGGCGTCGCCCAGGAGCGACGGCCGGACGGTTCGCCGGCAGCGCCGCACCCGGCCTTCAAGCCGCATCCGATGCAGGGCTGGAGCCCGGATTTCATCCCCAAGCTGACCGGCGACGCGGTGGCGACGGGCCGCATTCACGAACTGCTGCGCATCGCCAACGCCGAGGCGATGCGCTGCAGCCGCGATCTGGCGCAGAAGGAGGGCATCTTCGTCGGCATCACCTCGGGTGCCACTTTCGCCGGCGCGCTGAAGGTCTGCGCCCAGGCGCCACATGGATCGGTCGTGCTCTGCATGCTGCCCGATACGGGCGAGCGCTACCTGAGCACGCCGCTGTTCGCCGACGTCACGCCCGACATGAACGAGGAGGAGCGCGCCATCGCCGCTTCGACGCCGGGCTATCAACTGCCGCCCGCCGCCTGAGTCCGCCGCCTGAGTCCGCCGACGGAGCGCCGCGCCGCCTGCGCCGATGTCGCACCCGACCGGGCTCGAACGTCATGGAGATAGTCGGACATGGGGTCCGGCCACAGGCAAAGGTGTGGACATGCAGTACATGCTCCTGATCAGCGGCGACGAGGCGCGGATGGAGGCGGCCAGCGAGGCGGATACCAGCCGCACGGTGGCCGCCTACGCCGCCTATTCCGAGGCGATGCGCGAGGCCGGAATCATGCGCGGCGGCAACCGGTTGCGGCCAACCGCCGCCGCGACGACCGTCCGGGTGCGGGATGGCAAGACCGAGGTGCTGAACGGACCCTACGCGGAGACCCGCGAACAGCTCGGCGGCTATTTCCTGATCGAGGTACCGGACCTCGACGCGGCACTCACCTGGGCGGCGCGCTGCCCGGGCGCCGCGTACGGCTCGATCGAGGTCCGGCCGATCTGGACGATGTAAGCGGGGTGGCGGACGGGACCCTCGCTGGCGGCAAGCCGCGATCCGATACGCCCGACCCGTCCGCCGGTGCCGCGCGGGCGGCGGCCGAGGCGGCGGCGCGGCACGGCTACGGCCGGCTGCTCGCCTTCCTCGCCGCCCGCACCGGCGACGTCGGTGCCGCGGAGGACGCGCTGGCGGACGCCTTCGCCGCGGCGCTGTCAGACTGGCCCGCGAGCGGCATTCCGGACCGGCCGGAGGCCTGGCTGCTGACCGTGGCGCGGCGGCGGTTGATCGATGCGGTCCGGCGCCGGCAAACGACCGCCCTGGCAGAGACCGAACTGCGCCGGACGATGGTCGCACGCGCCATCGGCTCCAGGCGGGCAACGATCCCGGATCACCGCCTGGCGCTGATGTTCGTCTGCGCCCATCCGGCGATCGATCCCGGCATCCGGGCGGCACTGATGCTGCAGACGGTGCTGGGCTTCGACGCGGCGAGCATTGCCTCCGCCTTCCTGGTCTCGCCGGTTGCAATGCGACAGCGCCTGGCGCGGGCGAAAACCAAGATTCGCCAGGCCGGCATTGCCTTCCGCGTGCCGGACCGTGCCCTCCTCGCCGAGCGCCTGCCGGCCGTGCTGGACGCGATCTACGCCGTCTACAGCGAGGGCTGGTCCGATCCCGCCGGCACCGATTCGCGCCGCAGCAACCTGGCGGGCGAAGGACTCTGGCTCGGCCGCCTGGTCACGGCGCTGCTGCCCGACGAGCCGGAAGCGCTCGGCCTGCTGGCGCTGATGCTGCACGCCGAGGCCCGGCGCGGCGCGCGGCGCGACGCCAGCGGCGGCTACGTGCCGCTCGATGCGCAGGACCCGGTCGCGTGGGACCCGGCGACGATCGCCGAGGCGGAAGCGCTGCTGTTCCGCGCCGCGGCGGCGGGCCGGCCCGGCCGCTATCAGCTCGAGGCGGCGGTGCAGTCGGCGCACGCCGCCCGGCGCCTGACCGGCCGCACCGACTGGGCGGCGATCCTCGGGTTGTACGATGCGCTGGCGACGCTGACCGGCTCGCCGGTGGTGGCGATCAACCGGGCGGTGGCGGTTGCCGAATGCGCGGGAGCGAAGGCGGGTCTCGCGGCACTGGAGTCGGCCGCCGCCGGCGGGCGCCTCGCGGACTACCAGCCGTACTGGGCCGCCCGGGCCGGGTTGCTCGCCCGGCGCGGCGCGGCCGGGCCGGCGCGCGAGGCCTATCGCCGCGCGATCGGCCTGGAGCGCGACCGGGCCGTGCGCGACTTTCTGATCGCCCGCGCCGCTGCACTGCCACCGTGACGTAGCGATCGCCGCCTCGCCCGACGCCGGCCGGCACCGCGGAGCCCGGCCCGCGACTCGCCGCCTCCGCCGGCGACCGCGCCGTATCGCTTGTCGCCGCGGGCGTCCGGCTTGTCCGCGCGGGAGCGGACTTGGGCTCCCGGCAGCGCACCTCTATCCTGGCCGCGCTGTGGCGACTCCGATCCCCGCCCTGTGCCGCGACTGCGGTGCGACCGCCGGCGGGATTCCGTGTGCCGCCTGCGGCTCGCGCCGGATCGTTTCACATCCCGAACTGTTCAGCCTCGCGATCGCGCACGTCGATTGCGACGCCTTCTACGCCAGCGTCGAGAAGCGCGACCGGCCGGAGCTGGCCGGTCGGCCGGTGATCGTCGGTGGCGGCGTCCGCGGCGTGGTCAGTGCCGCCTGCTACGTCGCGCGCCTGCACGGCGTGCGCAGCGCGATGCCGATGTTCAAGGCGCTCCGGGCCTGCCCCGACGCGGTCGTCATTCGGCCGGACTTCCCGAAATACGTCGCCGCCGCGCGGCAGATCCGGGCACTGATGGGCCGGCTGACGCCACTGGTGCAGCCGCTCTCGATCGACGAGGCGGCGCTCGACCTCTCCGGCACGGAGGCACTGCACGGCGCGCCGCCGGCCGTCGTGCTGGCTCGCCTCGCCCGCCTGGTCGAAGCGGAGGTCGGCGTGACGGTATCGATCGGGCTGGCACGCAACCGGCTGATGGCGAAGCTTGCGGCCGGGCGCGACAAGCCCCGCGGCTTCGCCGTGATCGGCGGCGAGGCGCCGGCGCTGCTCGCGCCGCAGCCGGTGCGACTCCTGCCGGGCATCGGCGCCGCACAGGAGCGGCGACTGGCGACCCTCGGCGTCACGAGGCTCGGGCAGTTGCAGGCAATGGATGACCGCGAGGCGGCGCGACGGCTCGGTGAGGACGGACCGGCGCTGGTCCGCCGGGCACGGGGCGAGGACGTGCGGCTGGTGACGCCGGAGCGGACGGCGCGGTCGATCAGCGCCGAGACCACGTTCGACCGCGACCTCGCGGACCGGCGCGAGCTGGAGCGGCCGCTCTGGCTGCTGGCGGAGAAGCTCGGGCGCCGGCTGCGGGAGCAGGGGCTGGCCGCCGGCGGATTGGTGCTGAAACTCAAGACGGCCGGATTCGTGCTGCGCACCCGCGCGGCGCGACTCGCCGACCCGACGCTGCTGCCGGACCGGCTGTTCCAGGAGGCCGCGACGCTGCTGGCGCGGGAGGTGGACGGCACCGCGTTCCGGCTGATCGGGATCGGCGCGCAGCCCCTGGTGCCGGCGGCGCTGGCCGATCGCGGCGATCTCGCCGATCCGGCGGCACCGCGGCTTGCGGCGGCCCAGGCGGCAATCGATGCATTGCGTGGTCGATTCGGGCCGGCGATCATCCGTCGTGGGCGGGCGTTGGGGTAAGAAGGAAGAAAGCGGTTCTTTTTTGAAAGAAAGAACCAAAAAACGTTCATCACTTTAGGACGGATGCCTCCCGGTTGCTCCGCGCCATAAGGGATGAAAGTCTTTTTGCTTCTTTTTCTACAGAAAAAGAAGTTCTTTCTTCTCTTCCCTCTCTTGTGCCCCGGCGCGGGCGCTTGCAGCCGGCCACGCCGCACCCCATTGATGCAGGCTGATTGCGGCGGGCAAGTGCTTGCCGCCTTGGCAGAGGCCGGCACGGATGTTCATCGAGACCGAAAGCACGCCCAATCCCGCAACGCTGAAATTCCTGCCCGGCCGCGCGGTGATGGGCGTCGGCACGGCGGACTTCGCCGCCCCGGAGGCGGCGGAGCAGAGCCCCCTCGCCGGCGCGCTGTTCACCCTGCCGGGGGTCGCGCGGGTATTCCTCGGCGGCGATTTCGTCACCGTGACCAAGTCCGACGCGACCGATTGGGCGGCGCTGAAGCCGCAGGTGCTCGGCACCCTGATGGAGCATTTCGTCGCCGGCCGGCCCGTGATGGAGGGCCAGGCCGCGAGTGCGGATGAGGATGTCTCCCCGGAGGATGCCGAGATCGCCGAGCAGATCAAGGAACTGCTCGACACGCGGGTGCGTCCGGCTGTCGCCGGCGATGGCGGCGACATCGTCTTCCGCGGCTACCGCGCCGGGGTGGTCAAGCTGCACATGCAGGGCGCCTGCAGCGGCTGCCCGTCCTCCCGCGCCACGCTGAAGCACGGCATCGAGAACATGCTCCGGCACTACGTGCCGGAGGTGGTGGCGGTCGAGCAGGTCGACCTGTAGCCGACGCGGCTTGACTTTTGCCGCGGCGCGACAATCGTTCGATCTCGAACGATTTGGAGGCTTGCCGATGTCACTCGATGCTGCCGCGCTGGAGGCGCTGTTCCACGCCGCCCGGACCCACAATGCCTGGACGTCGGAGCCGATCTCCGACGACACGCTGCGCGAGCTCTACGATCTCGCGAGGATGGCGCCGACCTCGGCCAATTCCTCGCCCGCGCGGTTCGTCTTCCTGCGCACGCCGGAGGCGAAGGAGCGGCTGCGTCCCGCTCTCTCGGAGGGCAACGTCGCCAAGACCATGGTGGCGCCGGTGACGGTGATCGTCGCCTACGATCCGCAGTTCTTCGACTTTCTGCCGCGCCTGTTTCCGCATGCCGATGCCCGCGCCTGGTTCGCCGGCAACGAAGCGCTGGCGGAGGAGACCGCCTTCCGCAACGGCACCTTGCAGGGCGGCTACCTGATCCTGGCGGCGCGCGCCCTTGGGCTGGATTGCGGGCCGATGTCCGGCTTCGACCGGGCGCGGGTTGACGCGGAATTCCTGGCCGATCTCGGCTGGAAGTCGAACTTCCTGATCAATCTCGGCCACGGCGATCCGTCCGGGCTGTTCCCGCGCTCGCCGCGACTCGAGTTCAATGAGGCCTGCGAGCTGCTCTGAATCGGTTCCGGGGAGCAAGGGTCGCGCGGGCGGGCGGGCCCGCGCCGCGCGATCTCGTGCCCGCCGCGTAATCCTGGCAGCCGAGGACCGCGGCGCCGCGTGCCGTCGCCGCCACGCCGGCCAATGCGCATCCTGACCCTGGATGCGGCGCTGGCGCGGTGTTCCGCCGCGGTGGTGCGGGATGGCGCGGTGATCGCGGCGCTGGTCTCTGACGTCGGGCGCGGCCAGCCCGCGGCGCTGCCGCCGATGGCGGAGTCGGTGCTTCGCGAGGCCGGCCTGTCCGCCTCGGCGCTCGATCTGGTGGCGGTGACGGTCGGGCCGGGCGGATTTACCGGCATCCGTGCCGCCCTGTCGCTGGCGCATGGCATCGGACTTGCGGCCGCGATCCCGGTGGCGGGCGTGACGGTGGGCGAGGCACTGACCGAGTCGGCCGGCCGGCCGCTCTGGGTCGCGCTCGACAGCCGGCGCGGCCAGGTGTTCCTCGAACGCCCGAACGAGATTCGCGCCTTCCCGTTGGACGCGCTGCCATTGCCGGATGGGCCGGTCGCCCTGGCCGGCGATGCGGCGCCGGCGGTGGCGGCTCTGTTCGAGGCGGCAGGCGTCATGGCGGAACTCACCCCGCTGCGGCTGCCGGAACCGGCGGGGATCGCCGCCGCAGTGCGGCGGCGCCGGGCCGGAGGGCTGCCACCGCTGGCGGCGCAGCCGCTCTACGTCGATCCGCCGGCGGTGCATCCGCCGTCGCGCGCGCCGCGGCCACCGCCGCAATGACCCTGCTGCCGCTGATCATCGCCGGGCCGGCGCACGCGGCGGCGATGGCGGCGCTGCACGAGGAAGGCATTACAGGCATGCCGGGCGCGGCGACCTGGGACGCGCCGGCTTTCGCGGCGCATCTCCGTCTGCCGGGCAAGCTTGGCTTCATCGATCCGCGTGGCGGGATGCTGCTGGCTCGGGTGGCGGGGGGCGAGGCGGAGATTCTGGCGCTCGCGGTCATCCCGGCGATGCGGCGGCACGGCATCGGCCGGCGCCTGGTGCTGGCGGCCGGCGCCGCAGCGGCAGCGCGCGGCGCCGGCACAATGTTCCTGGAAGTGCACGTGACCAACGAGGCGGCGCGGGCGCTCTACGGCGGGGCCGGCTTCGTTGCGGTCGGGCGACGGCGCACTTATTACGCCGACGGCGGCGACGCGCTGGTGCTGCGCCGGACGCTGGAGGAGACCTGACGCAGCCCAGGCGCGAACGGCATGCCATTCGCGAGCGACGGTTGCGCGTCCCGAACGGGTCCGCCTGGTGCGGTTCCGCTACGCACCCTTGCGCAGCAGCACGTGGCTGACGCCGTCCGAATCGGTCTCGATTGCCAGCACGGCGTGGCCCTGATCCTGGGCCGTGGCGGGGACGTTGCTGCGCGGTTCGGCGCCGCGCAGGTGCACGAGCAGGGTCTGCCCGGGCTGCAGCCGGTCGAGTGCGAGGCGGGTGCGGACAAAAGTCATCGGACAGATGTCGCCGGTGATGTCGATCTCGTGGTCGGCGGCCAGGTCCGCCGCCTTGCATTTCCGCATGATTGAAACGCTTTCAGATCCGCGAAATATACGTTGCGAAACGGCTTGACGCCACTCTATATGGCGCAAGTCTTCCCCTTGGGAATGGATTTCTATGCCCGAAGCCATCACCAATCCGGACGTGCTGGGACTGACGGCCCAAATCGTCTCGGCCCATGTTTCGAACAATGCCGTCACCACGGACGCGCTGCCGAACCTGATCCAGGAAGTCTACAAGACCCTGGCCGGCATCGGCAAGGAACCGGCGGCGCCGGACAAGCCGCAGCCGGCGGTCCCGGTGCGACGCTCTGTCTTCCCGGACCACATCGTCTGCCTGGAGGACGGAAAGAAGCTGAAGATGCTGAAACGGCATCTGAAGACCGCCTACAACATGACGCCGGAGCAATACCGGGAGCGCTGGGGCCTGCCCCCCGACTATCCGATGGTGGCGCCCAATTACGCCCGGCACCGCTCATCGCTTGCGAAGAAAATCGGCCTCGGGACGAAGCCGCGCGGCCGCAAGTAGCGGCTGCGCCAGTCCAGGCGCAGTGCGCGCGGCCGTATCGGAGCGGCAACGGCATCGCCGTTTCCCCCGCTCGGGCGGGATTGGACAGGCCGTGCCCGGATCGGCTACGCCCTGTGACCGGCCGATTTCCGCCGGCTGAGCTTGGGGGCCCGATGGAGTCGCGGATCGAGCGGCTGTGCGTGGAGAAGGGGCTGAAGATGACGGGCCAGCGGCGCGTCATTGCCCGGGTACTGACCGAAGCCTCCGACCATCCGGATGTCGAGGAGCTGTACCGCCGGGCCAGTGCGCTCGACGCGCGGATCTCGATTGCGACCGTCTACCGCACCGTGCGTCTGCTCGAGGAGAAGGGCATCCTTGAACGCCGCGATTTTGGCGGCGGGCGGGCCCGGTACGAGCCATCCGAGCACGGCCACCATCATCACCTGATCGATGTCGATACCGGCCGGGTCATCGAGTTCGGCGACGACGAGCACGAGCGCATGCTGCAGGCGATCGCCGCGCGGCTCGGCTTCGACCTGGTCTCCACGCGGCTGGAACTGTTCGGCCGCCGGCGCGAGGCTGCGACCGAGTCGCGGCCGGCTGCCATCGCCCGGGTGACGCGGCCGCTGCGCCCGACGCGCGGCGGCGGCAGTGCCGCCTCGCAGGAACGGACGCACAGGATCGATCGATGACGGCGGAGAAGCCGCTCGGTTCGCCGCCGCCGGAGGGTTCCGGCTTCGGCGAGCTTCGTGCCGGCAATCTCGGCGTTCGGATTGCGGCGACCGCGGGCGAAATCGATGCGGTGCAGGCGCTGCGCTTTCGCGTGTTCTACGGCGAGATGGGCGCGACTCCGGACCAGCAGGCCGCCGCCACGGCGCGTGACCGCGACCGGTTCGACAGCGTCGCCGACCACCTGCTGGTGGTCGACCACGATATCGGCCCCGGTCCCGAGGGCGTGGTCGGCACGTACCGGCTGATCCAGACGGAGGCGGCGCATCGCGTCGGCCGCTTTTATTCCGCCGACGAATATGACATCACGCCGCTGCTCGGTTTCCCCGGGCGGCTGCTGGAGCTCGGGCGCTCCTGCGTCGATGCCGCCTATCGCAGCCGCTCGGTGATGCAGCTCCTGTGGCGCGGCATCGCCGCCTATGTGTTCATGCACCAGATCGATCTGATGTTCGGCTGCGCCAGTCTCCCGGGCACCGATCCGGGGCAGCTCGCGCCGGAGCTGACCTATCTCTACCACAATCACCTGGCGCCGCCCGGGCTGCGGCCGCGCGCGCTCGCCGCGCGCCATATCGAGATGCGTCGGCTCGATCCCGGCTCGCTGGATCAGCGGCGGGTGCTGGCGCAACTGCCGCCGCTCATCAAGGGCTATCTTCGGCTCGGCGGCTTCGTCGGCGATGGCGCGGTGATCGATCCCCAGTTCAACACCATCGACGTCGCCGTGGTGGTGAAGACCGACCTCGTGACCGACAAATACTATCGCCATTACGAGCGGCAGTTGCGCGAGGCGCTGTCCTGAGCAGGCCGCTCCGCGGTGCGCGATGTTTTCTTCCCGGCAACGGATGCGGCGCGATCGGCGTCGGGCGCTGTCGGACTGGATCCGCCCGCTTCCGTGACAATCCGCTAGATTGGAGCGAAAGGGCCGCCGGCGCCGTGGTCAGAACGAGGACAGCACCGCCGGGGCGAGGGCGGCTGCCTTGGCGGCCGGATGCGCCGGATTGCGGAAGCGCATCTCCCCGTCCGGTGCCGCGTCCGGGATCGGTGCGCCGAACAGCTCCAGCCGCGAGGCGCAGGTCACCGCAACGACGGAGCGCGCTTCCGGGAACGTAAGGAACTGCCGCGCCTCGCCCTCGAGTTCCAGCCGGTCGCGCAGGTTGCGCCATTCCACCCGGTCGGTGTCGTCGATGAACATGGCGAGGATGCCGGGCCTGGTGCCGGTGAGGCGGGTGGGCGCCAGCGCCGCCATGCGCCGGCGCACTGCGGCGGCGATCTCGTTCTCGCGCCCGGCCCGCGCCGCCATGACGAACACGCCGCCGCCGGCGGACGAGACGGCGAGATGCGCCTCGGGTCCGAATTCCTGCCGCAGCCGCGACACCAGCCCGAGTTCGTCCGCCTGGGCTGCGACCAGCAGCAGCGGGTCGAGCCGCAGCACCGCCGCTTCGTCATGATCGGCCCGGCGCTGCTGCTGCAGCAGGGCGGAAATGCGGGCATGCAGCGCCGCGAGCTGGCCGGCACCGTCCGCCTCCTCACGCAGCCCCTGCGGCAGCGTCATCTTGAGGATGTAGCGGCCGGGATGCGCGGCCAGCCAGTTCTGCAGCTCGGGATCGATGCGATCGACGAGGCGGAACCAGGCGCCGCGGTGTACCTCGCGCCCTTCTTCGGCAGAGATCACGTCGCAGACCAGCTCCGCCTCCAGCCCGCCGCGATCGAGCAGGAGATCGAATCCTGCGGCGTCCGCCAGCGCTGCCTGATGCACCAGGAAGCCGCGGCTCCGCTGCAGCCGGGCGGTGCGCAGCAGATGGAACAGCGGCACGAGCGAGGCTTGTCCGCGCAGCGCCTCGGCCAGGCGCTGGCGCAGCCGCTGTCGCCCGGTCGCGGTGAGCGAATCGGCGAGCTGGACCGCGTCGGTGGCGAGGATGGTCAGGACGCGTCCGGCGGCGGAGAGCGGCTGGTTGCGGCCGGGACGGAGGCGGTCGAGAGAGAATTCGATTGCATGGCGCTGTGCCACGGCGCGTCCGGCCAGGCGACCGCTCCGCACGGCGCCGGCGAGGGCGTCCATCCGCTTGCGCCATCTCGCCGCGCCTGCCAGGTCGATGAAGGCCGGGATCGCCGCCACGTCCGGCGGCCCGGACGCTCTCGCCATGCTCGCCTGCTCGGCCATGCCGGTACTCTGATTGGGCGCCGAGCGATCCGCCCACTCAAACCCACGTGAAGCGTGCGGGACGGAAGGTGCGTTCCGGGTCAGTTGCGCGGCAGGCGGGCCGTCTCCGGCGCGTCGGGGTTCTGCGCGCGGTGGCGCAGCAGGTGGTCGGCGAGGACGCAGGCGACCATCGCCTCGCCGACCGGCACGGCGCGGATGCCGACGCAGGGATCGTGCCGGCCGCGGGTGGTGACCTCGACCTCCTGGCCGAACCGATCGACGCCCGCGACCGGGGTCAGGATTGAACTCGTGGGCTTGACCGCGAAGCGGGCGACGATGGGTTGGCCGGTGGAGATGCCGCCCAGGATGCCGCCGGCATGGTTGGAGCCGAAGGCGACCACGCCATCCTGCATGCGCATCGCATCGGCATTCTCCTCGCCGCGCAGCGCGGCGGCGGCGAAGCCGTCGCCGATCTCGACGCCCTTGACCGCATTGATGCCCATCAGCGCGGCGGCAAGCTCGGCGTCGAGCTTGGCGTAGACCGGGGCGCCGAGGCCCGGGGGAACACCGTCGGCGACGATCTCGATCACCGCGCCGGTCGAGGAGCCGTCCCGGCGCAGCCCGGCGAGATAGGGCTCCCATTCGGCTGCCGCGATCGGGTCGGGGCAGAAGAAGGGGTTGGAATCGACCGCGTCCCAGTCCCAGCGGGCGCGGTCGATCCGATGCGGCCCCATCTGCACCAGGGCGCCGCGGATGCGCACGCGATTGCCCAGCACCAGGCGGGCGATGCCGCCGGCGGCCACGCGCATCGCGGTTTCGCGGGCGGAGGAGCGGCCGCCGCCGCGGTAGTCGCGGATGCCGTATTTCAGCTCGTAGGTCAGGTCGGCATGGCCGGGGCGGAAGCGGTCGGCGATCTCGCCGTAATCCTTCGAGCGCTGGTCGACATTGTCGATCATCAGGGCGATCGGCGTGCCGGTGGTCACGCCCTGGAAGATGCCGGAGAGGATGCGGACCTGATCCGGCTCCTGGCGCTGGGTGGTGAAGCGTGACTGGCCCGGGCGGCGGCGGTCGAGCCAGGGCTGGAGGTCAGCCTCGCTGAGCGGGATGCGCGACGGGCAGCCATCGACCACGCAGCCGATCGCCGGCCCGTGGCTCTCGCCCCAGGTGGTGACGCGGAACAGGTGGCCGAAGCTGTTATGCGACACGGCGAACCCTTTTCGCCCTACGTCAGTCAACCGGGCGCGCATAGTGCGCGCTCGACACCGTCGAGCGCACCTCAAGCGAACGCCACGGGGCTGGAACGCTGTCAAGGCCGGAGCCGCGCTCCGCGCGGTGCGCGCAAAGCGCGCAGCCTTGACAGCGTTCCAGCCCCGTGGCCCAGGGCAATGGTCGCCTTCGACGGTGTCGAAGGCGCCGGAGGACGCCTTCGTTCCTCACATGCAGGGACCGCATCGCCCCTAGTCCCGCAGCAGGTCGTTGATCGAGGTCTTGGCGCGGGTGCGCTCATCCACCCGCTTGACGATCACCGCACAGGCGAGGCCCGGACCGGGCGAGCCGTCCGGCAGCGGCCGGCCCGGCTGGGTGCCGGGCACGACCACCGAAAAGGCCGGCACCCGGCCCATGAATACCTCGCCGGTGGCACGGTCGATGATGCGGGTGGAGGCGCCGAGAAAGACGCCCATCGCCAACACGCTGCCGCGCTCGACGATGACTCCCTCGGCGACTTCCGAACGGGCGCCGATGAAACAATCATCCTCGATGATCACCGGCCCGGCCTGCAGCGGCTCCAGCACGCCGCCGATGCCGACACCGCCGCTGATGTGGCAGTTGCGCCCGATCTGCGCACAGCTCCCGACCGTCGCCCAGGTGTCGATCATCGTGCCGGCATCGACGCGCGCACCGACATTGACGAAACACGGCATCAACACGACGCCCGGCGCGACATAGGCCGAGCGCCGCACCACCGCCCCCGGCACCACCCGGAACCCCGCCGCGGCGAACCGGCCGGCACCCCAATCGGCGAATTTCAGCGGCACCTTGTCATGCGCATGCGCGCCGGACGGGTGCGGCACATGCACCGTCTCGTTCAGCCGGAAGGACAGCAGCACCGCCTTCTTCAGCCATTCATGCACCGCCCAGCCGGCCGGGCCAGGCTCGGCAACGCGCGCCTGGCCGGAATCGAGCAGCTCGAGCGCCGCCTCGACCGCCGCCCGCGCCTCGCCGCCGCTCGCCGCATTCAGCCGGTCCCGCTCGTCCCAGAGCGCATCGATGGTGGCGCGCAGTCGCGATTGATCCATGCAGGTCGGGCCCCGGATTGGCGATGGGCGCGGACCATGCGCAAGGCGCCGGCGCACTGTCAAACCGCGGGTGGCCCCCGCTAACCCGCCCTTTACGACAAGCGCGCAGCATGCGCGTCTCTTGTTGTCTCGGCGAAGCAATGTCCGGTTCCACCCCCTTCCTGTTCGCTCCCGGCCCGCCGCCCAGCGGCAGCGATCCGCTGCGCGCGGCGCTGATCGACAGCCGTCAGCGCTGGCAGGATTTCGTCGCCCTCGCCTCAGACCTCGCGTTCGAGACCGATGAGGAGGGACGGCTGGTCTTCGTCTCGCCCGACACCGCGCTCGGCTGGCCGCCGGGCAGCCTGATCGGAGAGTCGCCGGAGGTGCTGCTGGTCGATCCGGGCACCGGCACCGGGCTCGACCCGTTCCGGCCGCAGGTGCCGATGCGCAACTGCCGCACCTGGCTGCGCCGGTTCGACGGCAGCCTCGTCTGCTTCACGATCTCGGCGGCACCGCTACGCGACGCCGAGAACCGCATCGTCGGCGCCCGCGGCATGGGCAGCGACGTCACCGCGGCCGAGCGCCAGGCGCAGGCCACCGCCGCGGCGCTGCGCCGGGCGCAGGTGCTCGACCACGTGCTCTGGCAGATGCGCCAGGAGGTGCTGGCGCCGAACATGATGCAGGCGGCGCTGGAGGCAGTGCGCCACGCCACCGGGGCGGAGGCGGTGGCGGTGCTGGACACGCTGCCGGAGGATCCGGTCGAGGGGGTGCTGTACACGGCCGGCATCGCGCTGCCCGGCGCCCTGCGCGCCGCGTCCGCCCTGCTCGGGGCGGAGGATCCGGCGCCGCGCACCGGCAGCGCCCCCGACGGACGGGCGCTGCTCACCAGCCCGAGCTTCACCCGCTTCGGCGAACGTATCGCGCTCGTGCTCTGGCGCGCCCCCGGGGCACGGGCGTGGGAGCAGGACGACCTGATCCTGGCCTCATCGATCGCCAGCGTCGTCCGGGTGGTGCTGGAGCACGAGGCGATCCAGCGGGAGATGGCGCGCCAGGCGCGCACCGACCCGCTCACCGGCCTGCTGAACCGCCGCGCCTTCCTCGAGGAGGTCAGCAAGCGCATCGACCGCCTCGACCGGGAGGGCCTGCCCGGCACGCTGATGTTCATCGACCTCGACAACTTCAAGCCGGTGAACGATCGCTGGGGCCATGAACTGGGGGATGAGGCGCTGCGCCTGACCGCCGGGCTGCTGCGCAACCTGGTGCGGCCGGCGGACCTGGTGGCGCGCCTGGGCGGCGACGAGTTCGCGGTGTGGATGGACGGCGCCGACGACCTCACCGCGTCGGAGCGGGCCGAGTCACTCCGCCGGAATGCCCCGGCCGAGCTCGCCGCGATGTTGCCGGATGGCGGGCCGCTTCTGTCGCTCTCGATCGGCATCGCCGCGCGCCAGGCCGGACAGGGCGAGCCGGTGGAGAGCCTGATGCGCCGCGCCGACCTCGCGATGTATGAGGTGAAGCGCGGCGGGCGCGGCCACTGGCGCGTGTCGCACGAGGCGCCGATCTGACGCCATGACCGCCACGATCGCCCCGTCCTCCGCCGAGCTGGGAGAACCGCTGCGCGTGCGGCTCGGCGCCTCGGCGGAGACGCCGGCCGACCTGCTGCTGCGGTTGGCCCGCGATCCGGCGGTGACGGTGCGCGCCGCGGTGGCGATGAACGGCGCCGCCCCGGCCGCCGCCGACCACGTTCTCGCGGCGGATGCCGATGAGCGGGTGCGCGCGGTGCTGGCGCGCAAGCTCGCAGCATTGGTGCCGCAGCTGCCGGCCTCGCAAGGGAGCGAGCTGCGCGAGCAGGTGCTGCAGACGCTGTCCGCGCTGGTCGAGGACGAGGCGGTGCGCATCCGCGCGATCCTCGCCGACATCCTGAAGGAGATGCCGGGCGTGCCCCGTGCGCTGATCCTGCGCCTCGCCCATGATTCGGCGATCCCGGTCAGCGATCCGGTGATCCGCCTGTCGCCGGTGCTGACGCAGGAGGATCTGCTGGCGCTGCTGGCGGCGCCGCCCAATCCGGCCGTGGCGACCGCCATCGCCGGCCGGGAGGGCCTGTCGGAACCGGTCTGCGACGCGATCGCCGCCACCGCCGACACGGACGCGATCCGCGTGCTGCTGGGCAACCATGCCGCCTCGATCCGGGAGGCGACGCTCGACGAGCTCATCAAGCGCTGCTCCGGCCAGCCTTCCTGGCACCAGCCGCTGGTGCGCCGGCCGGGCCTGTCGCCCCGCGCCGCCCGGGCGCTGTCGCAGATCGTGGCCGTGCACCTGCTGCAGATGCTGGCGAGCCGGGCCGATCTCGATCTCGCCACCTCGCAGGAACTGCGCCGGCGGCTCGCCGCGCAGCTGATGCCGTCGCCACCCTCACCCACCGGCGGAACGGCGCAGGAACCCTCCATGACCGAGGCGCTGCGCCTGCGCGCGGCGCGTCAGCTCGATGAGGCGGCGCTGCTCACGGCCGCCCGGCGCGGCCAGGCATCGCTGTGTGCCGCGATGCTCGCCGTCGCCGCCGGCGTGCCGATGGCGTCGGTCGAGCGGGCGGCGATGTTGCGCAGCCCGAAAAGCCTGATCAGCCTGGTGTGGAAGGCGGGCTGGACGATGCGGGCGGGGCACGCCGTGCAGGGTCTGCTCGGCCAGCTGCCGCCGGAATCGATCCTGCCCCCCGGATCGGGAGGCAGGTTCCCGCTGTCCATCGATGAGATGGAGTGGCAGCTCGCCTTCCTTCGACAGGGCGCCGAGTAGCGCCGGCGGGCGAAGGCGGTCGCCGCCACGGCGGCGCGGCACTGACTGCCCGCCCGCCGTTGCCTGACGCAGTCCCGCGGCGGCGGACGCCGCAGCGCGGGCGCGCCGGAGAGATGCCTCTCCGGCGGCGCGCAGGACCCGCGCCGGCTCAGCGCGTCTCGAAGACGTGTCGCGGCGCCAGCGCCATCGCGGCGAGGTTTTCGTCCACCGCCCGGAACAGACCCCAGGTCTCGATGTAATTGGCCGGGAAACCCGGGCTGCCGGCATCGGCATCCGCCTGGCGCGCCTGAATGTAGCTGGTCCAGCGCTTGGTCGCCGGGCGGCGATGGTGGAAGTCGTGGCACGGCGCATCGCCGACCAGCACGAACAGCCGGACGAAAAGCTGCACCGTCAGCATGTTCAGCCACCAGGCCGTCCA
>DATJSJ010000106.1:0-5469 GCA_035504175.1 Acetobacteraceae bacterium | reverse complement strand
AGCCTTTGCAATCCCGGACTTTAAGTAAAGGGGGTGCGAGGCCTGAGGCGCCGCCCCCTGCCCTTCTACGCGTACCCGGGCGGCGCCTCGAACCCCCGCCACCCGCGCTCCAACAGCCGCGCCACCTGGATCGTCCTCCGGTCGCCGTGCGGCGGCCCCACGATCTGCACCCCGAGCGGCAAGCCCGCACTCGTCTCGCCCAGCGGCGCCACCGTCGCCGGCAGGTAGAACCCGCCGACGATCCCCGGCCAGAACAGCATCTCGTTATAGGTGATCTCGCCCTCCCCAACCGGGACCCGCCGCTCCCAGGGACGGCCTTCCTGCATGTGCGGCATCGCCGGCGTACTGATCACCGGGCAGAGCAGCACGTCCCAATCGCGGAAGAAGGCCGCCCAGACCCGCCGCAGCCGGTGGCGGGTCTCGTTGATCCCCAGCCATTCGCTGTGGCTCGGAGCCACCGCCCGGGTCAGCACCGCATCCGCACTCATGTCATCCGGCGCGAGCCGCGCCGCGGCCTCGCGCGCCTCCTCGAGGAAACTCGCATCGGCCCGCGCGCTCATCACCGCCTGCAGCAGCCGCAGGTAGGTGTGGAACGCCTCGATCGGGTCGAACCCCGGCCGGGCGGTGAGACTCACCCGCGCACCTTGCCGCCGCAACCAGGTTGCGAGCGCGCGCAGCGCAGCGATGGTGTCGGGATCGGTGTGCTGCCCGGGCTCGCTGTCCCAGACCGCTACGCGCAAACCCGCCAGGCGCTCCGCACCGGCCGGCGGCAGCACCACGCGTAGCGCCGTCTCTTCCGGATCCGGCCGCGCCAGCAGATCGAGCGCCAGCACCAGGTCGTCGGCGGATCGCGCCAGCGGCCCGATCACCGAAACATCCGAAGGCGCGACATTGCCGGTGATCGACTGGCCGCGGGAAGGTAGCAGGCCCCAGCTCGGCTTCAGACCGAAGACGCCGCAATAGTGCGCCGGCACGCGGATCGAACCGCCGATATCGCTGCCGAGTTCGAGTCCGGTCAGGCCGGCGGCCAGCGCCGCGGCCGAGCCGCCGGAGGAGCCGCCCGGCGTGCGGCCGTGATCCCAGGGATTGCTCGTGGTGCCGTAGAGCGGGTTGTAGCTCTGCCAGTCGGCGAGCGCGACCGGCACGTTGGTCTTGCCGAACACGACGGCGCCGGCGGCGGCGAGCCGCTGCACCGGCAGCGCATCGGCCTCGGCAACGTGATCCCGCCGATGCTCGTGGCCCCAGGTGGTGGCGAGGCCCGCGACGTCGAAGCTTTCCTTGACGGTGATCGGCACGCCGTGCAGCGGACCGACCGGGGCACGCTTCCGGTCGAGCGCGCGGGCGCGACCGCGGGCGCGGTCCTCGTCCAGCACGACGATGGCGTTGAGTGCGCCGTCGAAGCGCCGCACGCGGTCGAGGAAGTGCTCCAGCAGCTCGACGCAGCCGATGCGGCGGCGGCGAATCAGACTGGCGAGCTGACGCGCCGAGGCAAAGGCGGGATCGGTCGGAGTCCCTCGCATCGCGGCAGCGTCAGCCGAGCGTCGCGCTGAAGGCGCCGCCATCGAGCAGCAGGTTCTGCCCGACGATGAAACCGGAGGCGCTGGCGCAAAGGAAGACGCAGGCGGCGCCCAGTTCCGCCGGGTCGCCGACCCGGCCGGCGGGCGAGGATTTTGCGCGCTCGGCGATCTCCTCCTCGACGCTGCGGCCCGAGGCGCGGGCCGCCGCTTCGCTGGTGCCGCGCAGCCGGTCGGTCAGAAACGGGCCGGGCAGCAGATTGTTGATGGTGACGTTGTGGCGCGCCACCTGCCGCGCCAGCCCGGCGACGAAGCCGGTCAGCCCGGTCCGGGCGCCATTGGACAGGCCGAGCTGCGGGATCGGCGATTTCACCGCCGCCGAGGTGATGTTGACGATGCGGCCGAAGCGGCGGGCGCACATCCCGTCCACCACGGCGCGGATCAGCGCGATCGGCGTCAGCATGTTGGCGTCCACCGCCCGGATCCAGTCGTCGCGCGACCAGTCGCGGAAATCACCGGGCGGCGGGCCGCCTGCATTGTTGACCAGGATGTCCGGATCCCGACAGGCGGCGAGCGCCGCTTCGCGTCCGGCCTCGGTGGTGATGTCGCCAGGAATCGCGGTGACCGTGACACCGGTCGCGGCGCGGATCGCCGCCGCGGTCGCCTCGAGCGGGCCGGAATTGCGGGCGGTGATGGTGACCGCGACGCCTTCGCGGGCGAGGGCCTCGGCGCAGGCGCGTCCCAATCCCTTGCTGGCCGCGCAGACGATCGCCCGCCTGCCGCGCAATCCGGTGTCCATCGCTCTCTCCCTCGTCCTGGCCGCCCGTCTTCCGGGTCACCGGTCCGGCGCCTGGCTTCAGGCGGCGAGCAGCCTCGCCAAAGCCTGCCGCGCGTCCTCGGGTATTGGCACCGGCCGCATCGCGGCGCGGTCGACATAGACATGCACGAAATGGCCCTCCGCGGCAGCCTCGTCCTCGTCCTCGCGGAAGACGCCGATTTCGTACCGCACCGAGCTCTGGCCGATGCGCGCGACGCGCAGCCCGACCGTCACGCGATCCGGGAAGGCGATCTCGCGGTGGTAGCGGCAGAGCGTCTCCGCCACCACCGGCAGCACCCCGTCCGGCCCGCGCGGCATGCCCCCGGTCTCCAGCAGGAAACGGGCCACGGCGGTATCGAAGAACGAGTAGTAGACGACGTTGTTGACGTGACCGAACGCGTCATTGTCCTTCCAGCGCGTGGTGATCGCCTCGAAGCGGCGGAAGTCGGCGCGCCGCGCGGGTGGTGACCGCGTCACGCCGCGCCGGGCCGCCTGGCGGCGGCGGCACGGCGCCGGAGCACGCCGCGGCGGCTCAACGCGCCCGGAACTTCTCGTGGCAGGACTTGCAGGCCCCGGCGGTGGTGCGGAAATCCGCCGCAAAGGCGGCGCTGTCGCCGGCTTCGGCGGCTTTGGCCATGTTGCCCGCCGCCGTCGCGAGCGCGGCCGCCGCCTTCTCGAACGTGGCACGGTCGGACCAGATCTGCGGCTTGGCATGCGTATGATGGCCGCTGTCGGTGCCCGGCGGGAACATGCCGGGCAGAGCCGTACCCCAGGCCGCGATCGCCCGCGCCGCGTCGCGCTGCGCCTTGCCGAGCGGCAGCTTGTTGTCGATCGCGACCTTGAGCGAGATCAGCGCCGCCTGCTGCAGATCGAAGGTCGCCTGGCGCGCGGCGATGATGGCATCGGCCGGCACGCTGACCGCACTCCCCTGCGCGTGCGCCAGGGCGAAGCCGCCCAGCGAGACGCAGATGACTCCCGCCAGCAGCTTTCGCATGAGCCCCCCTTCCCCAACCGTCCCCGGTATGCGAGGCACGGTTGCACAGCTTAACCGTCCCGACAACGATGCCCGGATCGAAGCCTGAGAAGCGCCACGAAGCCAAGCCGCACGACCCCGCTCCCGGGGCCGGGTTGCGCGGCGTCGCCGTGTTCTGCGGAGCCCAGGCTGGGCACGACCCGGCCTGCCGGGCGGGGGCGGAAGCCCTCGGGCGCGGCCTCGCCGAGGCCGGACTGCGCCTGGTTTACGGTGGCGGGCGGATCGGGCTGATGGGTGCGCTGGCCGATGCGGCGGTCGCGGCCGGCGGCGTCGTGGTCGGCGTGATCCCGGAATTCCTCACCCGCCGCGAGGTGGCGCACCAGCAGATCGCCGAGCTGATCGTCACCGACAGCATGCACAGCCGCAAGCAGCGCATGTTCGAACTGGCCGATGCCTTCGTGATGCTGCCTGGCGGCCTCGGCACGCTCGACGAAATCGTCGAAATCATCACCTGGCGGCAGCTTGCGCTGCACAACAAGCCGATCCTGCTCTGCAATGTCGCCGGCGCGGCGATGCCGCTGCTGGCGCTGGTCGATGCGGTGATCGATACCGGCTTCGCACAGCCCGACGTGCGCCGCCTGTTCGAGGTTGCGGCCGACGTGCCGGCACTGCTGGCGCGGCTGCAGCAATTGCATCGTGGTTCCGGCGGCCCGGCGAAGCGGCTGTAGCGCGCCGGCGCGAGCCGAGGCTGCCGGGTACGCCCCAATCGTTCATCTGGCGGTCTGCAGCCGCGACGATGCCGCGACGCTCTCGATCAGGCGCTCCGTCCGCGCCAGGAACGATGCCAGCAGCGGCGAACGGTTCGCCTTGTGCGTGCCCAGCACCAGGTCGATCGTCGGGACCGGGGACGCAAGCGGCCGGCTGACCACCGACCAGGTGAGGAAGCTCCGCGTGTAGGCCGGCAGGAAGGCGATGCCGCGGGTCGAAGCGGCGAGCGAGACCGCCATCGAGATGTACTCCGCCTGATGCGTCGGCTTGAGATCGATTCCGGCGCCACGCAGGTAGTCGTCGATGACCCGGCGCAGCACCGGCGCCTGGTCGCCCATGCCGATGAAGGTCTCGCCGACGAGATCCGACGCACTGACCGTCTCCTGCGCAGCCAGGCGATGATCGCTGGGCAGGATCAGGATCAGCGGCTCCGACAGCAGCACCCGGTAGGCGAGCCCGGGAGACCCTTCCTCGGCGCGCATGAAGGCGGCATCGAGCGTCCCGGCCGCGAGCTGCGCCGCAAGTTGCGGCGAGTGCTTGCTGGAAATGGTGACCTCGGCTCGCGATAGCTCGTCGCGCAGCACGTGCATCACGGCCGGCAGCCATTCCGGCTCGCAGCCGCTCAGGAAACCGAGCGCAAGCCTGTGCTGCGCCGGTTGCGCGGCACGTCGGGCGGCCGAGGCCGCGGCTTGGACCTGCGCCAGCGCCAGCCTGGCGTGGTCGAGAAAGGCCCGGCCGGCAGCGGTCAGCGCGACGCCGCGGGCGCTGCGGGTCAGCAGCGTCACGCCGAGTTCCGCCTCCAGATCGCGGATCTGCCGGCTGAGCGAGGGCTGGGCCGTGTGCAGGCGCCGGTCGGCGGCGACCGAGAGGCTGCCCTCCTCGGCCACGGCGACGAAATACCGGAGATGCCGCAGCTCCATGGGCCGCCCATGCCTGCGAAGTATGGCCCAGAGCGTATAAAGTCTTTCGTGTGCGGGCAATCCGTTCCCAGCTCCCGCGTCACGGGCGGGTCAGGTGCAATCGCCGGTCTGGCGATTGGCCCCGACTCACCCCTGGAGAACGAGCATGTCCGCCTGCACCGGAAAGACTGCCCTCGTCACCGGCGGGTCGCGCAGCATCGGCCGCGCCGCCGCTCTGGCGCTTGCCGCCGCCGGCGCGCAAGTACTCGTCCACTATGGCCGCAACGCCGGCGAGGCCGCCTCGGTGGTCGAGCAGATCCGGGCCGACGGTGGCCGCGCGGAAGCGATCGGCGCCGACCTCAGCGAACCCGAGGCTCCGCATGAGCTCGCGGCCAAGGTGCGGGCGATCGTCGGCGAGCGGCTCGACATCCTGGTCGCCAATGCCGGCATCTCCAAATCGGCACGCATCGAGGAGACCACGATCGCGGATTTCGACGC
>DATJSJ010000105.1:0-37851 GCA_035504175.1 Acetobacteraceae bacterium | reverse complement strand
CGACGGCGGCATCAAGACCGGCCGCGACGTGGTGATCGCCGCCATGCTCGGCGCCGAGGAATTCGGCATCGGCACCGCTTCGCTCGTCGCCATGGGCTGCATCATGGTGCGGCAGTGCCATTCCAACACCTGCCCGGTCGGCGTCTGCACGCAGGACGAAAAGCTGCGGCAGAAATTCGACGGCACGCCGGAAAAGGTGATCAACCTCTTTTCCTTCATTGCCGAGGACGTTCGCAACATCCTCGCCTCGCTCGGCGCGCGCACCCTGGCCGAGGTGATCGGCCGCACCGACCTGCTGCAGCAGGTCAGCCGCGGCTCCGAATACCTCGACGATCTCGATCTTAACCCGCTGCTGGTGCAGGCCGATCCCGGCCCGCACGAGCGCTACTGCACGCAGCAGGGTCGCAACGAGGTGCCGGAGACGCTCGACGCCCAGATGATCCGCGACGCCGCCGCTTTCTTCGAGCGCGGCGAAAAGATGCAGTTGCAGTACACCATTCGCAACACGCATCGCGCGATCGGGACCAGCTTCTCCTCCCGGATCGTCCGCACCTTCGGCGGCGGCGCCGGCGACGACACCGGCTTGCAGGAAGGCCACGTCGCCGTGCGCATGCGCGGCTCCGCCGGCCAGTCGCTCGGCGCCTTTGCCGTACGCGGGCTGAAGCTGGAAGTGTTCGGCGACGCCAACGACTATGTCGGCAAGGGATTGTCGGGCGCCACCATCGTCGTGCACCCGGCCCCATCCTCGGCGCTGACCAGCAACCACAACACCATCATCGGCAATACCGTGCTCTACGGCGCCACCTCCGGCGCACTCTTCGCGGCCGGCCAGGCCGGCGAGCGCTTTGCGGTGCGCAACTCCGGCGCCGTCGCCGTGGTGGAAGGCTGCGGCTCCAACGGCTGCGAATACATGACCGGCGGCACCGTCGTGATCCTCGGCGCGATCGGCGACAATTTCGGCGCCG
The DNA here is from genome assembly GCA_035504175.1 of Acetobacteraceae bacterium. Classification (GTDB taxonomy): domain Bacteria; phylum Pseudomonadota; class Alphaproteobacteria; order Acetobacterales; family Acetobacteraceae; genus DATJSJ01. Next base: position 36,886 of record DATJSJ010000105.1, on the reverse strand, counting down.
GCTTCACCGGCGGCATGGCGTTCGTGTACGACGCCGACGATCGCTTCGAACTGCGCGTCAATCCCGACACGCTTGCGTGGCAGCGCGTCGCATCCCAACACTGGGAAGGCGTGCTGCGCGAGCTCGTGGCGCGGCACGTGGCGGAGACGTCGAGCCGCTACGCTACCATGCTGCTGCATGATTGGGAGCGCACCCTGGCGCGCTTCTGGCAAGTGGTGCCGAAGGACTACCTGCCGCACCTCAAAGTGCCGCTGGGCGAGGCAGAGGCGGCGCTGCGGGCGTAAGGAAGGCCAGGGGGCGCTGCCCCCTGGACCCCCGCCAAAGGGCAGTCGCCCTTTGGAAACCCGCTCCCTGTCTCCGACCCAAACGAATGAATGTCCAGAAGGCGACTGCCTTCTGGCGGGGTCCAGGGGCAGAGCCCCTGGCCTTCCTTAAAACCCCTCCAGCACCACCTTCCCCCGCGCCCGTCCGCTCTCGAGCAGCGCGTGCGCCCGCCTCAGATTGGCCGCATTGATCCGCCCGAGCGCCTCGCCGACCGTTGTGCGTATCAGCCCGTCATCGACCATTGCTGCCACTTCGTTCAGCAACCGGTGCTGCTCGGCCATGTCCGGCGTTTCGAACATCGATCGCGCGAACATGAATTCCCACGCCAGCGAGGCGCATTTCTGCTTCAGCGGCATCGCGTCGAGCGTCTTCGGATCGTCGATCACTGCGATCCGCCCCTGCGGTGCGAGGGCGCGCACGATCGCCTCATAATGCTGGTCGGTCGCGGTCAGGCTGGCGACATACTCGACCGCGGGGATGCCGATCGCCGCGAGTTCGTCGGTGAGCGGTCGGCTGTGATCGATGACGTGATGCGCGCCGAGATCCCTGCACCAGGCCTCCGTCTCCGGCCGCGAGGCGGTCGCGATCACGGTGAGGCCGGTCAGTCGGCGGGCGAGCTGAATCAGGATCGAGCCGACGCCGCCGGCGCCACCGGTGATCAGCAGTGCGCCCGATTCGCGCTTGCCGGGGGCGACGCCCAGCCGATCGAACAAAAGTTCCCATGCAGTGATCGCGGTGAGCGGCAGCGCCGCCGACTCGGCGTGCGACAGGCGTGACGGCTTGCGGCCGACGATGCGCTCGTCCACCAGGTGGAACTCAGCGTCGGTGCCCTGGCGATTGAGCGTGCCGGCATAGAACACCCGATCGCCGGGCCGGAACCAGGTGACGTCCGGTCCGACGGCCTCGACCACGCCGGAGGCGTCCCAGCCCAGGATGCGGACCTCGCCCTCCGGCGGCGCGGCGCGCTTGCGCACTTTGGTATCGACCGGATTGACCGAGACCGCGTGCACCGCGACCAGCAGGTCGCGCCCGCGCGGCACGGGTTTCGGCAGCTCCAGGTCGAGCAGCGAGTCGGGGTCGGTGATCGGCAAGGAGCGGCGGTAGCCGACGGCCTTCATGCGCGAAACTCCGATGCTTGTGCGATTGTGAGCGCGCAGATCATGCGATGGCGCTGCGGAGCGAGTTCGAAGGCTGGCATGACCGGGGCGCGATAGCTTAAGAAACGGCCATGCGCTTGCTCCATCATTTGCCGCTCTCGCCCTATTCCCGCAAGGTCCGCTTGGTTCTGGCCGAGAAGCGGCTGCCGTTCGAGCTGCATGTCGAGAAGGTGTGGGAGCGTCGGCCGGACTACCTGCGGCTGAACGCGGCGGGAACGGTCCCCACGCTGATTGAGGACAACGATCTGATCATCCCCGATTCGGGCGTGATCTGCGAATATCTGGAGGAAGCCTATCCGGACACGCCGCTGATGGGCCGCACCCTCGCCGAGCGGGTCGAGGTGCGACGGATGGTCGCCTGGATCGACGGCAAGTTCGCGCGCGAAGTCACGGACAACCTGCTCGGCCAGAAATACCTCAAGCGGCTGGTCGGGCGCGGCAATCCCGACGCCGCGGCCTTGCGCGCCGGCTACGCCAATATCCGCGAGCATCTCAGCTATATCGGCTGGCTGGCGGAGACGCGCAAATGGCTCGGCGGTGCGGCGCTTTCCCTCGCCGATTTCGCGGCCGCGGCGCATCTCTCGGCGCTCGATTTCACCGGCGATGTCGACTGGACGGTCTCGCCGGCGGCGCGGGAATGGTACGCGCGGATCAAGTCGCGTCCGAGCTTCCGCCCGCTGCTGGCCGACCGCATTCCCGGCATAAGCCCGCCCGCCCACTACGCGGATCTCGATTTCTGACCGGGGCCACGGTTATTGTTGCGACGGCCCGGCATCGAGCAGTGCCAGATCCTGTTGCGCCAGGTCGGCCGTCGCGCTGTCCGGGTCCAGATGCTCCGCCTGCTCCCAATCGGCGCGCGCGCCGTCGCGATCGCCCCGGAGCTGGCGCAGGATGCCGCGTTCCAGCAGCGCGTCGGCATTGCCCGGATCGAGCGCGATCGCACGGTCGATATCCGCCTCTGCCCGCGCCGGCTGATCGAGGTGTCGCCAGGCCGCGGCGCGGTAGACCAGCGCGTCGGGGCGGCGCGGATCCAACGCCAGTGCCCGGGTGAGGTCATCCGTCGCCTCGGCGAATTGCTCGAGCTGGGCCGCAGCGATGGCGCGGTCGATCAGCAGCTCGGGGTCGTCGGGAGACAGACTCAGCGCCAGCGTCGCCGAACCGTAGGCGCGATTGGCATCGCCGGCCATGATCCAGGCCTGGGTCGCCTGACCGTAGATCGCGGCCCGCGCCGCACCCGCGGCCGTGCTGCTGCCGCCGAGCGCCTCCAGCATCGCGGCGCCAGTCGCGGGGTCGCCGAGCGCGATCTGGGCCAGCGCCCGGCAGTGCTTCGCCCCGTCGCCGCCGCCCGTAGCCTCCCAGCTCTCCGCGAGGTCATTGGCTCCGGCCGGATCGCTGCCCAGCATGTCCAGGCAGTGCTCGTATTCCGGACCCTGGGCGATGCGCGGCGGCAATGGCGGCACCGGCAACGGCGCCGCCTCGGTGCTGGATTGTGGTGCCGGGCGGTGCCTGGCCCGCCACCACATCCCGCCCGCGCCGGCGGCGAGCAGCAGCAGAACGCCGGCCAGCAGCGCAGCGCGCGGCGGAATCCGGATGATCATGGCGCGCCACTCTGGCGGGAACCGCCGGCGCCGTCGAGCACTGCTGCCGGCGCCCCCGATGGCACGGAAAGGCGCGAGGAGGGCGAGGCATGGACCACCTGCTTCTGTTCGGCCTTGGCTACACCGGTCGGGCGATCGCGGCCGCCGCCGCTTCCGCCGGACGGCGGGTCACGATCGCCTCCCGCCAGGTCGAGGCAGCCCGGCCGGCCGAGTCGGCCATTCCGGCCGCTCCGCAGATCGTCGCGTTCGATGATGCCGCGGACGTCATCGCCGTGGCGACGCACCTGGTGCTGACTGCGCCGCCCGGAGAGACGGGCGACCCGGTGCTGCTGCGCCACGGCGCCGCCATTGCCGCGGCCCCGGCACTGCGCTGGATCGGCTATCTCTCCTCGACCGGCGTTTATGGCGATCGCGCCGGCGGTCTCGTCGACGAGACGAGTGAGCCGCGGCCGGGATCGTCGCGGGCGCTCCGGCGCGTCGCGGCGGAGGCAGCGTGGCGCGAGATTGCCGCAGGGCGCGCGCTCGACATCTTCCGGTTGGCCGGCATCTACGGACCCGGCCGCTCCGCCCTCGACCGGATCCGGGCCGGCGACGCGCAGCGGATCGTCCGGCCGGGGCACAGATTCGGCCGCATCCATCGCGACGACATCGCGGCCGCCGTGCTGGCGGCGCTGGGGCAGAACCCGCCGCCGGGCGTGCGGGTGTTCAACCTCGTCGACGACACGCCGGCCGAGTCCGCCGAGGTCCTCGAGGAGGCGGCACGGCTGCTCGGAGTTCCGCCGCCGGTCGCGATCGATTTTGCCGAAGCCGTTACGGCGATGAGTCCGATGGCGCGCAGCTTCTGGGCCGACAACCGCACGGTCTCCGCCGCCGCGACCCGCGCGGCGCTCGGTATCGCCTGGCGTTATCCGAGCTATCGCGAGGGGCTACGCGCCATCCTCGCCGAGGAGACCGGCGAGACTGCGCCGTAGCAGCGCCAGGTCCTGCGGCCTCGACAGGCGATGGTCGCCATCCTTGACCAGCGTCACCCGCACGTCGGTCGCATGCAGCCGCGACGCGAGGGTCAGCGCCGTCTCCCACGGCACCTCACGGTCCTGCTGGCCATGCAGCAGCCGCACCGGGCAGGCGAGGGGGATCGGCGCCTGCAGGAGCAAGTGACGGCGCCCATCCTCGACCAGCGCCCGCGTCACGGGATAGGGCTCACCGTAGGGCGAGGGCGCCATCAGCCGGCCGTCGCGCATCAGCCTGGCCTGCTCCTCCGGCGCCATCGCCTGCCACATCAGCGTCTCGGTGAAATCCGGCGCGGCGGCAATGCCGATCAGCGCCGCGATCCGCTCCGCCCGCGCCCGCGCGACCAGCAGCGCGAGCCACCCGCCCATCGACGAGCCGACCAGAAGCAGCCTGCCCTCGGTCAGCCGGTCGATCGCCGCCAGCGCGTCCTCGCTCCAGCGCCCGATCGTGCCGTCCTCGAACCGCCCGCCGCTCGCGCCATGGCCGGAGAGGTCGAAGCGCAGGAATCCCTGGCCGCGCGCGGCGCAGAACGCGTCGAGCGTCGCCGCCTTCTCGCCGGTCATGTCACTGCGGAAGCCGTGGATGAACACGACGGTGGGAGAGGCGCCCGGCCGCGTCCGCCAGGCCAGACCCACCCCGTCGCCGCGATCCAGCCGGCCTTCCGTCTCCGAAGTGGGGATCACACCGGTCGCATCCACATCATCCGAGCAGCCGCCCGATCACGCGCGCGGTGTAGTCGACCACCGGGATGATCCGCCCATAATTGATCCTCGTCGGCCCGATCACCGCGATCGCGCCGACGATGCGGTCCTGCGCGTTGCGCGCCGGCGCCACCACCATCGAGATGCCGGAGGTGCCGAACAGCCCGCTCTCCGCCCCGATGAAGATCCGCACGCCGTCGGACTGCTCCGCCAGTTCCAGCAGGCGCAGCATGGTCTCGTGCGTTTCCAGCCGCTCGAACAGCATCTGGATGGTCTGCAGCCGCTCGATCTGGGTCACGTCGGACAGCAGCCGCGCCTGGCCGCGCACGATCAGACTGCCGCCGCGACCCTCGCCGGTCCAGATCGCAAGCCCGGCCTCCACCACCTGCGCCGAGAGCGTGTCGAGCTGGCTGCGATCCGCCGCCATCTCCTCGGCGACGATGCGCCGCAGCTCCGACAGCGATCGTCCGGCGAGCCGCGCGTTCAGGTAGTTCCCCGCCTGCACCAGCGCCGAGGGCGGCAGGCCGGCCGGCGTTTCGATCACCCGGTTCTCCACCTGGCCGTCGGCACCGACCAGGATCACCAGGGCGCGGCCGGGCCCGAGCGGCACGAACTCAACGTGCCGCACCGCGCCCTCGGATTTCGGTGCCAGTACCAGCCCGGCGGCGGCGGACAGCCCGGCGAGCGTGCTGCCGGCTTCGGCCAGGGTCTCCTCGAGGCTGCGTCCGCTCGCCTCCAGTGCGCGGCCGATCGCCTCGCGATCCTCATCCGCCAGGCTGCCGAATTGCAGCAGCCCGTCGACGAACAGCCGGAGCCCGCGTTCGGTCGGCAGCCGCCCGGCCGAAGTGTGCGGCGCAAACAGCAGCCCGGCCTCGGTCAGGTCGGCCATGACATTGCGGATCGTCGCCGGCGACAGCGCCATCGGCAGGCGGCGCGACAGCGTGCGGCTGCCGACTGGCTCGCCGGTCTCGACATACTGCTCGACGATCTCCCGCAGCACCGCAGCCGCCCGGGCATCGATGCCGGGGGGAAGCGGCGGGCGGCTCTGCGGACCGTTCGGGACTTCCATGGTGGCCACGATTCCGCCGACAGGATAGGCGTGCTGCCGGCGCGTTCAACTGGCGCCCGGATCGCCGCACGCCCCCGACACTCCCCGGACCGCCTCAGAGCTGGGTGAAATACGCGTTGGTGGGCGAGTTCGGCTCCCAGAACGGCTCGGTGTAGTAGGCGGTGCAGCCGCCGGTGCCGGCATAGCGAGCGAGCGTCGTCGACACCGGTTCGAAATGCAGCACGCCAAATCCGCTCATGTGCGTGCTCGCCTGGTCGAGCGAGAGCAGGTGCAGGATGTATTGGGTCCCGGCATATTGCCCGGCATACATGCCCATGTGGTTCAGCATGCCGTTGCGGCTGTCCTCGAAGGTCAGTATGTCGCCCGGCTGCGGTCCCGCTCCGTTCCCCAGCACGGTCTGCGTCCCGAACAGCGGCCGCTGTTTCGCGTCATAGTCCTGAGCGGTCGTGGCCGGCTTGCGGTTGTAGTATCGGGCGAGCGTCGGCGCATCGACCCCGTCTGCCTGATAGAGGCCGTACAGCACCGCCTCCCAGCAATTCATGTTCAGCGTGCGCTCGGAATCGCTGGACCGCTTGGTCTTCGACCACAGGCTGAACTTGGACGCCTTGGCCGGCGCCGGCTCGGATTGCCCCCAGAAGAGCTTGCCGACCCGGGCCGCGAGCTTCTTGTACACACGACGGGTCACCGGGTGCTGCACCAGGTGCTGCTGGCTGAGAAAATGGGCCTGCAGGACTTCCTGGGTGCTGAGCCAGACGCTGCCGATCGGGGGCAGCGAATCGCCGAGCCAGCTGCGGACGGTGGTTGGCATGACGGATCTCCTCGTTGCGGCGCCGCACCGCTCGCGGCTCGCGCGGCCGAAGCGGCACGCTTCGTGTCGGAACAAGCGGTAGGCGGCGCAGCGGAGCTGGGTCTGTGCCGCGGCTCTCAGGGCGGACGTAACCAGGCAATCCGGTTTGGCCTGGCTTACATGGGCGGTATCCCGCGGCCCGTAGCTGGAGACGGCGGTCGGCGCGCTTGTGTCACCGGCCCGGCGCTGCACTATGCGCGCCCCGACAGATACGGATCCCGCCCATGCGCCCTTCCGGCCGCGCCGCTGACGCCTTGCGCGACGTCTCGATCTCGCCCGGCTTCGCCCGCCACGCGGAGGGGTCCTGCCTGATCCGCATGGGCGGCACCGAGGTGCTCTGCGCCGCCAGCGTCGAAGGCCGGGTGCCGCCCTTCCTGCGCGGCTCCGGCCAGGGCTGGGTCACCGCAGAATACGGCATGCTGCCGCGCGCCACCCACACCCGCGGCGAGCGCGAGGCCGCGCGCGGCAAGCAGTCCGGCCGCACCCAGGAGATCCAGCGCCTGATCGGCCGCTCGCTGCGCGCCGTGGTCGATCGCGCGGCCCTCGGCGAGATGACCGTTACCCTCGACTGCGACGTGCTCAACGCCGATGGCGGCACGCGCTGCGCCGCGATCACCGGCGCCTGGGTGGCACTGCGCCTGGCCCTGGACCGGCTGGTGACCCTGCGGGCGCTCGCCCGCTCGCCGCTCACCGGCCAGGTCGCCGCCATCTCCTGCGGCATCGTCGCCGGCAGCCCGGCACTCGACCTTGACTACGCCGAGGACAGCTCCGCCGAAGCGGACGCCAATTTCGTGCTCACCGACCCCTCCTGGCCGGACGGCGGCGGCATCGTCGAAATCCAGGGCACCGCGGAGCGCGCACCCTTCTCCCAGACGCAGTTCCTGGAGCTGCTGCGCCTCGCACAAGCGGGGACGCAGCGCCTGTTCGCGGCACAGCGCGCCGCACTGACGGGCGCCTGATGCCTCATCGCCTCGCGCGCGGGGACCGGCTGGTGCTCGCCAGCCACAACCCTGGGAAGCTCGCGGAGATCGAGGACCTGCTCCGACCCTACGGCGTCGCCGCCACCGGCGCGGCGGCGCTGCGCCTGCCGGAGCCGGAGGAGACCGCCCCCGATTTCGCCGGCAATGCACGCATCAAGGCCCTGGCCGCCACTCGGGCGACCGGATTGCCCGCGCTCTCCGACGATTCGGGCTTCGGCGTCGCCGCGCTCGGCGGCGCACCCGGCGTTCATTCCGCCCGCTGGGCCGGGCCGGAGCGGGATTTCGCTGCGGCGATGGCACGGGTGCAGCGCGAGACGGCGGGCAGCACCGACCGGCGGGCCTGGTTCACCTGCGCCCTCTGCCTCGCCTGGCCGGACGGCGAGACCGCCAGCTTCATCGGGCGGGTGGACGGCGACATGGTGTGGCCGCCCCGGGGGGAACACGGGTTCGGTTACGACCCGATGTTCCTGCCGCGCGGCGCGACGAGAACGTTCGGGGAGATGCCGGCACAGGAGAAGCACGCCATCAGCCACCGGGCGCGGGCGTTCGAGCAGATGCTGGCGGCGTGCCTGAAACAGGCCAGTTGAGAAAGCAAAGGCGGGCGCCGCCCGCACCCGCCAGGGGCCGGGCCCCTGGACCCCATCTCAACGCGGCGACAGCACCATGATCATCTGACGGTTCTCCATCCGCGGCATCTGCTCCACCTTGGTCAAACCCTCCATCTCGGAGCGGATGCGCTCGAGCACCTTCACGCCGAGGTCCTGGTGGGCCATCTCGCGGCCGCGGAAACGCAGCGTCACCTTGACCTTGTCGCCCTCATCAATGAACGACTTCATGGCGCGCATCTTCACCTGATAGTCGTTTTCGTCGATGTTGGGACGGACCTTGATCTCCTTGATCTCGATGACCTTCTGCTTCTTCTTGGCCTCGTTCTTCTTCTTCTGCTGCTCGTACTTGAACTTGCCGTAGTCGAGGATCTTGACCACCGGCGGATCGGCGTTCGGGCTGATCTCGAGCAGGTCGAGGCCGGCGCCATACGCGCGCGACAGGGCCTCACGGGCGCTCATCACGCCCTGCATCTCACCTTCCTGGTCGATCAGGCGTACCTGGGGGACGCGGATCTCCTCATTGACGCGCGGCCCGTCGCGGTCGGGCCGCACGGCGGGCATGGGGGGTCGGGCTATGGATCTCTCCTCTGGTCGTTGCGACGCTTCGGCGGGCTACGCCGACCGCAAGTTGTGCCCGAACGGCCTTCCGCCAATCAAGCGGAGTCCGCCATGCGGGGCGCGGCCGGTGTGACCTCCCTCACCAGATCGGGCGGCGTCGCCTCGCGTGCAAGACGGTCCACCGCCTCCGAGAGCGGCAAAACCTCCTGCGCCGGACTCCCCAGGCGGCGCAGCGCGACCGTGCGCTCCTCCGCCTCGCGCCGCCCGACCACCGCCAGCACCGGCACATGCGCCAGGCTGTGCTCGCGGATCTTGGCGTTGATCTTCTCCCGCCCGAGATCGAGCGCGACATCGAGGCCGGCCGCCTCCAGCGCCGCCCCGACCTCGCGCGCGTAGTCGTCGGCGTCCGAGACGATGGTCGCGACCACGACCTGCACCGGCGCCAGCCAGAGCGGGAACCGCCCGGCATAGTTCTCGATCAGGATGCCCAGGAACCGCTCGAAGCTGCCCAGGATCGCCCGGTGCAGCATGATCGGGCGTCGCCGCGTGCCGTCCTCGGCCACGTACTCGGCATCGAGCCGGGCGGGCAGGATCGCGTCGACCTGCAGCGTGCCGCACTGCCAGTCGCGGCCGATCGCATCCCGCAGCACGAATTCCAGCTTCGGGCCGTAGAACGCGCCCTCGCCGGGATTGAGCTCGTAGTCGACGCCGGCGAGCCGGCAGGCTTCGCGCAGCGCCGCCTCGGCCATGTCCCACTCGGCATCGGTGCCGGCACGCGTCGTGGGCCGGTCGGCGAACTTCACCCGGAAGCTGTCGAAGCCAAGATCGCGGTACACGCCGGCCAGCATGGCGACGAAGCGCGCCGTCTCCGCCGGGATCTGCGCCTCGGTGCAGAAGATATGCGCGTCGTCCTGGGTGAAGGCGCGGACGCGCATGATGCCGTGCAGCGCGCCGGATGGCTCGTAGCGGTGGCAGGCGCCGAATTCCGCCATGCGCAGCGGCAGCTCGCGGTAGCTGCGCACGCCCTGGCGGAAGATCTGCACGTGGCAGGGGCAGTTCATCGGCTTCAGCGCGAGGGTCTTCTCCTCGTCCTCGACCGTGCAGATGAACATGTGCTCGCGGAATTTCTCCCAGTGGCCGGACGCCTCCCACAGGGTCCGGTCGACGAGCTGCGGCGTGCGCACCTCCTGATAGCCCTCGGCGCGCTGGCGGCGGCGCATGTAATCCTCGAGCTTGCGATAGAGGCGCCAGCCCTTCGGGTGCCAGAAGACGCTGCCGACCGCCTCCTCCTGCACGTGAAACAGGTCCATCTCGCGGCCGATGCGGCGGTGGTCGCGGCGCTCCGCCTCCTCCAGCCGGTGCAGATGGGCGTCGAGTTCGCCGCGATCGCGCCAGGCGGTGCCGTAGATGCGCGACAGCATGGCGTTGCGATGGTCGCCCCGCCAGTACGCACCGGCGACCTTCATCAGCTTGAACGCGTCGCCGACGTCGCCGGTGCTGCGCATATGCGGGCCGCGGCAGAGATCGATCCAGTCGCCCTGGCGGTAGAGCGTGATGACCTCGCTCTCCGGCAGGTCGCGGATGAGCTGCGCCTTGTATTTCTCGCCGCGGCGCTCGAAGAACAGGATCGCCTCGTTGCGATCCCAGACCTCGCGTTCGAACGGCGCGCCGCGGCCGACGATCTCGCGCATCTTCGCCTCGATCGCCGGGAAGTCTTCAGGCGTGAACGGCTCGTTGCGGGCGAAATCGTAATAGAACCCGTCCTCGATCGCCGGGCCGATGGTGACCTGCGTGCCCGGATAGAGCGACTGCACCGCTTCGGCGAGCACATGCGCGGCATCGTGCCGGATCAGCCCGAGCGCGTCCGGGTCGCGGCGGGTGATGAACACGACGTGTGCGTCGTCCTCGATCGTGCGCGCGAGATCGACGAGCGCGCCGTCCACCTTCATCGCCAGCGCGGCGCGCGCCAGGCCGGGGCCAATCGCTGCCGCCAGCGCCGTCCCCGTCACCGGCGCGTCGAAGCGGCGCACGGATCCGTCGAGCAGCGTGATGGCGGGCATGCAATGGGTCTCCGGCAGCGTGGAACGGGGTCTATGGCGTCACGGCAGCGCCCCCGCAACCCTCGCGACCGGCAGGTCGGCCAGATCGTCGGCGCGCAGCACCGTCACCGAGTCCGGGTCGCCCGAGAGGGTGCGCGGTGCGGTCAACGCCGGGTCGCTTGCGGCGGAGAACAGCACGATGGCCGGGCGGCCGAGCGCCGCGGCGAGGTGCATCGGGCCGGTGTCGTTGCCGATCGCGACCGCGGCTCCAGCGGCGACCGCGGCGAGCGCGGGCAGGTCGGTGCGACCGGTGAGGTCCAGCGCGGCCGGGCAGTCGCTTCGGATGCGGTCAGCGAGCGGCGCGTCGGCCGTGCTGCCGACCACGACCGGGGGCAGGTCCCGTGCGGCCAGCAGGGCCGCGAGCGCGCTGAAGCGCTCCGCCGGCCAGCGCTTGGCCGGCCGATGCGGCGCGGCGCCGGGCACCAGCATGGCGTAGCGGGACGGCAGGTCTGGCGGCGCCGGTCCGACCCGCAGCCAGTCCAGATCGGGCGGCGGGACGTCCGGGATGCCGGCCATGGCAAGCTGATCGCGTTGCCGGTCGATCGTGTGCAGGTGGTTGCGCGCCGGATTGGCGTGCGGGTGCGAGGCGCCAGGCGCGATGCCGGACCAGGGCGGTCGGCCGGCCAGGCGGAAATAGCGGCTCGAGCGGCCGGAGGTCTGCAGGTCGTAGACCATGTCGAAGCCGCGCAACTGGCGCCCCAGGCGCAGCAGCCCCGGCAGGTCCCAGGCCGAGGGGCGGCGGTCGATTTCGACCCAATCGAACCACGGGCTGCGCCGGGCGAGGGGAGCAAACGGCGCGGTGGTCAGCAGGGTGATCTCGGCGCCCGGGTGATGCGCGCGGATCGCCGCGAATGGGCCGAAGGCCAGCACGAAATCCCCGAGCGCCCCAAGCTTGATTACCAGCACCTGGCGCGCGTCCGGCATTAGCGCGACCAATCCGAGCCGCCCGCAATCCCAAAGCCCGCCAGCTCGCTTCGTCGCGCGCGACAGGTGCCTGCAGGCGCCTTCGACACCGTCGAAGGCGACCATTGCCCTCGGCCGCGGGTCCGGAACGCTGTCAAGGCTGCGGCGAGACCGTCAAGGGCAACAACACCGAGCCGACCGGGACCTCGCTGTTCCGCCTCGGCTCCATCACCAAGGTGTTCGCGACCGAGGTGCTGGCCTCGCTTGTGGTGGATGGCAGCGTGCGCCTGACCGATCCGCTGCAGCGCTATGCCGGCAACGTGACGGTGCCCACCTATCCCGGGGCGGGGCCGATCACGTTGCTCGGCCTCGCGACGCACAGCGCCGGCCTGCCGCGTGAGATGGGCACGGCGCCGGACGGCACGCCACCCTTCACCTGGCCCACGCGCGCCGATCGCTGGGCCTGGCTGCCCAAGACCACGCTCGGCTGGCCCCGCGGCCGGGTCGCCGCCTATTCCAATATCGGCTTCGACCTGCTGGCCGACGCCCTGTCCACCGCTTCCGGCAAGCCCTACCCGGCGCTGCTCGCCGCGCGTGTCACCGGGCCGCTCGGGATGACGGACACTGGTTTCACCCCGACTCCGGCGCAATGCACCCGGCTGATGCTTGGGACCGGCATTGCCCCGCCCGGCCCCTGCGTCGATACCAGCGCGACCGACGGCAGCGGCGGGCTCTACAGCACCGGTGACGACATGGCGCAGTGGCTGCGCCACAACCTCGATGCGACCGACCCGGCCCTGCTGCTCTCCCATGCGATCTACCGCCCCCGCCAGGCGCTCGAGGCAGCGATCGGTTTCGACGAGGCCGGCCCGATGGCCGGGCTCGGGCTCGGCTGGGTGTGCGTGGCTGGGAATGGCATTCGTCCGACCATCCTGCAGAAGGACGGCGGCGGTGGCGGGTTCATGTCGTACATCGCTTTCGCGCCGGGACGGCAGACCGGCGTGTTCGTGGTGGTGAACCGGGTCGATTTCGGCATGTTCGCCGGCCTCACCGTCGCCGCCAATGATCTGCTCGCCACGCTCACGACCCGCTGAGCAGTTCGGCATAGACCGCCAGCGTCGCCTGCTGCATCGCCGTCAGCGTGTAGCGGATGGTGACGGTCTCCCGCGCGCGTGCGCCGATCGCGGCGCGCTCCGCCTCGGACAGGGCCAGCACGTGGTCGAGCGCCGCCGCCAGCGCCGCCGCGTCGCCGGGCAACACGCGCCAGCCGGTGACACCGTCCTCGACCGTCTCGGCCGGGCCGCCGTGATCGGCGACGACCACGGGGCGCGCCATCGCCTGCGCCTCGATCACCGTGCGGCCGAACGGCTCCGGCTCCAGCGAGGCGTTGACCACGCAATCGGCCGCGAGCAGTGCAGCGGGCATGTCGTCGCAGCGGGGCAGCAGGCGCAGCCGGTCGGCGACCCCGAGCGCCGCCGCATGCTGCCGCAGCCGTGCGACGAATCCCGCCTTGTCCTCGGACGGGCCGAGCAGCACCCCGATCACATCCCGCCGCGCCATGCGCGCGAGTGCCTCCACCAGCAGCATCCCGCCCTTCCAGGCAGTGACGCGCCCCGGCAGCATCACCACCGGTCCGGGCGGCAGCGCCCAGGCGGCGGTGAGCCCGCGCACGCGCTCCTCCGCCACCGCGGCGGGGTCGAACACAGCGGCATCGACGCCGCGCGGGATGACGCGGATGCGCTCGCGCGGCACGCCATGCCTGGCTTCGACCTGGCGCGCGACATGACGGCTGATGGCGATCACCCGCGCGCCCTTCGCCATCACCGCGTTGTAGCGACGCTTGCCGGGGAAATTCTCCGCGTAGACGCCGTGATAGGTGGTTACGAACAGCGCGCCGGTGCGCCGCGCGGCGAGCAGCGCCGACCAGGCCGGTGCGCGCGATCGCGCGTGCACGATGCGCACGCGCTGGGCGCGGATCAGTGTCGCCAGCGGGGCCGCGTTGCGCCAGATGCGCCACGGATTCTTGCTGGCGAGCGGCAGGGTGACGTGGCGGCCGCCGGCGTCCACGATCTCGGGCACCATCCGCCCGCCGGCGCTCGCCACCAGTGCAGCGCCGCCGGCGCCGGCGATAGCGGCGGCGATTTCCACCGTGCCGCGCTCCACGCCGCCGGTCTCCAGAGCGGGCAGCACCTGGAGCACGCGCAGGGCAGCAGGGTCGGGCAGCATCGGGGCTCATCTATCACGCGCGCGATGGGCGGCAAGGCCGGCCGCTACGCCTGCCAGCGCACCTGCAACGTGCCCGGCCGGCGCGCCAGCTCGTCCACCACCGGCGGCGCGCGCAACTCCATGGGATGGCTGCGATAGGTGAGGCGGCACGTCCAGGATTGCCGCCCGGCCGCCGGCTCGTGCATCGCGGTCCAGGCGGTGATCGCAAGCCCAGCGTCGGTCAGCCGCCGGCGCAGCTCGGCGTCGCCCAGCGCGTCGCCCTCGGTCACCACGGTCAGGCTCGAAGTGCGGTAGCTCGGCATCCGGTCCTCGATCCAGTGCAGCGGCCAGAGCACCGCCAGCCCGATGCCGAGCCCGATCATGCCGAGCAGGAGCTGCCCCCCGCCCATGCACAGCCCGACCACCGTCGCGAACCAAAGCGTCGCCGCGGTGGTGACGCCACGCACCAGGTCGCCGCGGCGGAAGATCGCGCCGCCGCCGATGAAGCCCATGCCGGACAGCACGCCGAGCGGCAGCCGCAGCACGTCGCCGGTCACGCCCGGCACGCTGGGCGCCACGCTGCCGGTCCAGATCACGCTCGCCTGCAGCATGGCGAGGGCCGCGGCGGTGCAGACCAGCAGCGTCGTGCGCAGCCCGGCCGGCCGCTCCCGCGCGCCGCGATTGAGCCCCAGGACGATCCCCGCCAGCACCGCCAGCCCGAGGCGCAGCACGATCTCCTGCCCGTCCAGCTTGCCGTACATGCCTGGAATCCCGATCCTCCCGCGAAGGCACCGCTTCCCGGCGCCGGCGTTCCTTGTACCGGTGCGGGACCCGGGCGTGGAGGTCCCATGGCGGCACCGCGACCCGTCATTCCAGCCGCAACACCGCCGAAAGCGGGGTAATACGTATGGCCAGCGGCGACGAAATGCGCTTCGCCGACCGCCGCGACGCCGGCCGGCGTCTGGCCGCGGCGCTGGCACATCTGCGCGACGAGCATCCGGTGGTGCTGGCGCTGCCCCGGGGCGGCGTGCCGGTGGGCTTCGAGGTGGCGCGAGCGCTCGGCGCACCGCTCGACCTGCTGCTCGTGCGCAAGATCGGCGCGCCGTACGAGCCGGAATTCGGCCTCGGCGCCGTGGTCGAAGGCGACCCGCCGCAGACCGTGGTCGATCCCGCGCTGGTGCGGCTGGTGGCACCCCCGCCCGGCTACGTGGAGGCGGAGGTCGCACGCCAGATCGAGGAGATGGAACGCCGGCGCGCCCGCTATGTGGGCGCGCGGCCGCGCGTGCCGGTCGGCGGCCGCACCGTCATCCTGGTCGATGACGGGATCGCGACGGGCGGCACCGTGCGCGCGGCCCTGCGCGGCCTCGCCGGCATGCAGCCGCGACGCGTGGTGCTGGCGATGCCGGTGGCGCCGCCCGAGGCGCTGGAATCGCTCCGGCCTGAGGCGTCGGAGATCGTCTGCCTGCTGCGCCCGCGCCGCTTTCACGCGGTCGGCGCGTTTTACCGCGACTTCGCCCAGACCAAGGATGCGGAGGTCATCGCCTGCCTCGACGCCGCACGTGACCAGCGTGGCGGCTCGGAGCCCCCAGCCGGATCATCGGCTGGCTGACCGGTCCCGGCGCAATCCCGGGCGCGCCGGAGCCGATGGAGCCTGGCCGCTGGCCGCCGGAATTCCAGGGCGACCCGCGACATCAGCGCGGCGCCGCGGCGCGATACAGCACGTGGCGCCGATGCGGATGGCCCGCCGCGATGCCGGGGTGATCGAAATCCCCGTCCGGGTCGCGGATCATCCCGATTCGCTCCATGACACGAAGCGACGCCTGATTGTCCGGAACGGCGTAGGCGACGATCTCCGAGAGCCCCAGCGTCTCGAACCCGTGCGCGAGCACGGCACGGGCCGCCTCGGTCGCATAGCCCTGGCCCCAATGCGCACGGGCGAGCCGCCAGCCAGCCTCGACTACCGGCGCGAACGGCAGGGTGGGCGGGACGTGCTGCAAGCCGACGAAGCCGATGAACGGCGCGACGCCCGGCACCTCGACGGCCCAGAACCCGAAGCCGTGCCGCGTCAGGTGCTCCTGCAGCGCCTCGACCTGCGCGTCGCTCTCCGCCCGCGTCAGCGTGCCGGGAAACCAGCGGCGCACCTCCGCATCCGCGTTCAGCGCCGCGTAGGGCGGCCGATCCGAATCACGCCAGGCGCGCAGCCGCAGCCGCGGCGTTTGCAGCTCAGCCATTGCACCCGATCCGCCGCGTCGGGTCTGCCCCCGCCGCCGGCAGCCCGTGCCTCACGCCTCCGCCGTGGAAGCCGCCCGCTGGCGCTCGCTCTCGGTACGCAACTGGCCGCAGGCGGCGAGGATGTCGCGCCCGCGCGGCGCCCGTACCGGCGAGGCGAAGCCCGCCTCCATCACGATCGCGGCAAAGCGATCGATCGCGCTGCGCGTGCTCGGCTCGAACCAGCTGCCAGGCCAGGGATTGAACGGGATCAGGTTCACCTTTGCGGGAATGCCGGCGATCAACCGCACCAGCTCGTGCGCCTCGGCGGCACTGTCGTTCACGCCGCGCAGCATGACGTATTCGAACGTGATGCGCCGCGCGTTCGACGCCCCGGGATAGCGGCGGCAGGCGGCGATCAGCTCGGCGATCGGGTACTTGCGATTCAGCGGCACCAGCTCGTCACGCAACTCGTCGCGCACCGCATGCAGCGATACGGCAAGGTTCACCCCGAGCTCACCCCCGGCGCGGTCCATCATCGGCACTACGCCCGAGGTGGAGAGCGTGATCCGCCGGCGCGACAGCGCGATACCCTCGTTGTCCATCACGATCTGCATCGCCGCCGCGACGTTCTCGTAATTGTACAGCGGTTCGCCCATGCCCATGAGCACGATGGTCGAGAGCAGCCGCGGCGTCTCGCCCTTGGGCGAGGGCCATTCGCCATAGGCGTCGCGCGCCGCCATGAACTGGCCGACGATCTCGGCGACGCCGAGATTGCGCACCAGCGCCTGCGTGCCGGTGTGGCAGAAGCGGCACGACAACGTGCAGCCGACCTGCGAGGAGATGCAGACCGCGCCGCGATCCTCCTGCCGGTCGGGGATGTAGACGCATTCCGCCTCCTGCCCGTCGCGAAAGCGGAGCAGGAACTTCGACGTCCCGTCGTCGCTGGTCTGCCGCCGCGCCACCTCCGGCCGGCCGATCACGAAGCGTTCCGCCAGGCGCTGCTGCAGCGGCCGCGCGACGCTCGACATGCGCGCGAAATCGGTGACGCCCTGGTGGTAGATCCAATGCCAGAGCTGCTTGGCGCGGAACGGCGCCTCGCCGATCGCGGCGAGTTCCGCCGCCAGCTCGGTGCGCGTCAGCCCGACCAGGTCGCGCCGCCCGTCCGGCAGCGTGGCCGCCGGCGGCGCGAAGCGCGCCGCCTTGGCCAGGATGCGTGCTCGCTCGGCCTCGGTCAGCAGCGCGGTGGCCTCGCTCACTTCGCCGGACACGCCTTGTTGATCGCCTGATAGGCCGCAGTGAAGCCGCGCAGGCTGAACGTGTCGGTGACGTCGCCATGGCGCGGCGCCGGCGACTTGGCGATGGCGCGGGCGCCGCGCTCGAATGCCATCGCCGCGGCATGGCCGTCGCGCGCGAAGGCGGAGCGCTGGGCGGTGTAGAAATCGAAGCTCGACTGGTCGACCTGCACCGTCACCGAGGCATTGGCGGGATAGGCGAAGCCGGCGCTGATCGCGACCGCGTCCCGCCCGCTCGGCCGCTCGGCGACCGTCAGCACCACCTCGCCGCGCCCCGACATGGACGGCGTCGAGGACGACGCGCGGGTGAAGGCGTAGCAGACGGTCTGCCCCGCCTCCTGATGCGTCGCGGCGATCCAGTCCCCGTACTGGCCGATCTTCTTCGGCCCTGTCTCGTGGGTGGCGTGCGAATGGGTCGCGGCGTCAGCGGACGGCGCGAGGCCGGGCGCGGCCAGCAGCAACGCGGCGGCCAGGCCGAAGCCGATCGAAGTGCGCGGGAGCATGCGGCAGAGATACGGTGCGCCCCGGGACGCGACAAGCGCCCGCGACCGGCAGAGCCCGCGCCGGCGTGGCGCCCCTTGGGCTGGCCCGACGCTACTCGCGCCCGAGCCAGGGCGGCGCCGTGCGCCTGAACACCGGGTCACCGTGCCCGGACGGTGCCGCCCCGGAATCCGGCCCGCCGCTCGCCACCGGGCGCTCCGCGAAGCGCCCGTGCTGCAGCAACCGGTCATACAGCACCAGCGCCCCGGCAACGGCCAGGTTGAGCGCGAAGCGGGTCGGAATCCGGATTACGTGGCGGCAGCGCGCGAGCAGCTCCGGCGACAGGCCCGACCGCTCCGGACCGAGAACATAGGCGGCGCTCAAAGGGTGCCTGAAACTGGGCAGATCCACCGCGTCCTCGACCCGCTCCACGCCCACGAGCTGACACCCTTGTGGCAGTTCGAGCGCTTCGACCGACGCGAATCGCCAAAGCGGCACATGCGAGGGTGTGCCGGCCGTGTCGGCAGCGCGCACAGCGCGGGCGTCCCAGCCGGCGCCGATCGAAAAACAGAACGCCGCACCAAAGGCATGCGCCGTGCGCAACAGCGCGCCGAAATTGGCGGATTTGGAGATCCCCTCGGTGCCAATGCCGAAATAGCCGCGTGCCGCCGCAGGATGCATCGCCGGCCTATAGCGCCATCTGCCGCGGCTGCGCAGGGGAGGGGAAGAAGGCAAGAAAGGTCTTCTTTTTCTGAAGAAAAAGAAGCAAAAAGACTTTCATTCGTTTTGGCGCGGAGCGGACGTGCACCGCCTTCCTGAAAACGAATAGAAGTTTTTTGGTTCTTTTTTACAGAAAAGAACACCTTTCTTTCTTGCTTTCTTCGCATGACCTCCCGTTCAAACAGATCTTGCTCTATGCACCGGGGCATGACCGATGCCACCGATCGCCGCCTTGCCGACCAGTACGAAGCCTATCCCTACCCGCCGCGCGACCCGCGCGAGGAGGCGAAGCGGCTGGTGGTCGGCAGCCCCAGTCATCTCCGCGAGATCGACTTCTGGGTCTTCGGCGCCACCCGCCCGGCCTCGCGGCCGTTGCGCGCCCTGATCGCCGGCGGCGGCACCGGAGACGCCACGATCATGCTGGCACAGCACCTCGCCAGTGCCGGCCGCCCGGGGATCGTCACGCATCTGGATCGCTCGGAGGCCGCGTTGCGCATCGCGCAGGCGCGCGCCGCGGTACGCGGGCTGGAGGGCATCGTCTGGGAGCGCCGCTCCCTGCTCGATCTACCGGGCGATCCACCGCTCGGCCCGTTCGACTACATCGATTGCTGCGGCGTGTTGCACCACCTGCCCGATCCCGAGGCCGGGCTGCGGGCGTTGCTTTCGGTCCTCGCGCCGGGCGGCGGGCTGGGACTGATGCTCTACGCGCCATACGGCCGCACGGGCGTCTACATGCTGCAATCGGCGCTGCGTCTGCTGACGCCGCCCGAGGAGCCGCCGGCGGCGCGGCTCGACATCGCGCGCCGGGTAATGCGCCATCTGCCGGACTCCGCCTGGCTCCGCCGCAACGGCTATTTCCGCGACCACGTCGATGGCGGCGATGCCGGGCTCTACGACCTGCTGCTCAATCCGCGGGATCTCGCCTTCGACGTGCCGGCATTGTTCGCGCTGCTGCAGCGCGTCGGGCTGCGCGTCACCTGCCTCGTCGAGCCGCTGCGTTACGATCCGGCGACCTATCTGCCGGATCCGCGCCTGCGCGCCCGGGTGGCGGCGCTCGATCCGATGGCCCGCGCGGCGCTGGCGGAGGCGCTGACCGGCAGCCTCTCCACGCACGTGGTCTATTGCGTCCGTGCCGCCGACCCGCCAGCAATCGCCGATCCGATGCACGATGACGCCGTGCCGGTGGCGCGGGAGATGCCGGGCGAGGCGATGGCGCGAGCCGTGCGGCCGGATGGCTCGCTGGGGTTCCAGTTCGACGGGCTGACGGTGACCCTGCCGGTGCCGGCGCTGGCGCCGGCGATCCTGCGCCTGATCGACGGACGCCGGACGGTGGGCCAGATCGCGGCCGAGCTCGGCCGCCGGGGCACCACCCGGGCCGCCTTCGACCAGGCCTGGGCGGCAGGCTTCGCCACCTTCCGCGACCTCAACCGCGTGCTGCTGGCGCCGCCGCCGTGACGGGTGCCGCGGCGCCATGCGCGGAGGAGGCCGGCGCCGCCATCATCATCTTCGGCGCCGCGGTGCGGCCGGACGGCACGCCCTCGCGGGCACTGCGCCTGCGCGTCGACGCGGCGCTGCGCTGCGCCGCCCGGCTATCGCAGCCGCTGTTCGTTCCGACCGGAGGGGTCGGCCGCCATGGACCGGCCGAAGCGACGGTGATGACCGCGCTGTTGCAGGCGGCCGGCGTGCCGGAGGCGGCGATCCTGCCGGAGACCACCGGCGACGACACGCTCTCCTCGGTGCGGGCCTGCGCCGCGCTGCTCAAGGGGCGCGGCTTCCGCGGCAGGGTCTACGCCGCGACCAGCGCCTACCACCTGGCGCGCTGCGTTGCCCTGTTGCGGATCGCGGGACTACCGGCGCGCCCATGCCCGCGACCTCTCGTGCCGGCGGCGCGGGGATGCGGGGCGCGGTGGTACTGGCGGCTGCGGGAGGCGGCGGCGCTGCCGGTCGATCTGGCGCTGGCCGTGCTGCTGCGTCTCAGCGGCCGGTTGTGATGCCGGAGCCAATCAGCGTTCGCCCTCGTCGCCCTCCGGCTCGACCTCGATATCGCCGCCGATCGCGTCGGTATCGTCCTCGAGGTCGGAGGTGTCCTCGAGCACGTCCTCCTCCACCTCTTCCTCGCCGCTCTCGACCTCCACCTCGGCGTCCTCGGGCGCCGGCACAGGGGTCTTCTTCGGCCGCTTGTCGTCGATGATGTTGCCCGGCGGGCGCCGCACGCGGGGCTGCTCGACCGGCTGCTCGGTGCCGCATTTCGGGCAGACCGCCGGGACTTTCGTCAGGTCGTAGAAGCGTGCGCCGCAGGCGACGCAAACGCGCTTGGTGCCGAGTTCTGGTTTCGCCATAGGCCAGTTTCCCAAGGGCAGGCGCCGGGCAGCGCAGGGGTCAGTTCCGTAAGGCTGGGCGGAGGGCGCGCGCCATGCCACCGAAGCGGGCGGCTGTCAAACGATCCGACCGGACCGCGTTTCCTTCCACCGATATTCCCCTGTATGGAGGGGCGGATCGGCGTCCCCGGCCAGGGCGGCGGCGATCGCGGCACTGGCGGGTGAGGGTGGATGGACGGAAGCGACGCCGGGCCGGCGCAGGAATCCGGAAGACGTGCGGCCCAACCGGTCCCGGCGCCGGGGGCGGCGCTGCGCGCAGGCGTCGGCATGCTGTCGCGGCGGCTCTCGCTCTATCCCGAGGGCGAGGACGATCCCATCGGCCGGGTCGAGCAGGCGCTCGGCGGCGCCAAGGGCATGCTCGCGGAATCCGGCTGGGTGTTCCTGGCCAACGACACCAACGATTTCATGCGGCTGCAGTTCGGTCCGCCAGCCTGGACCGAGGAGCAGCGGGCGCGCGCCGCCGCGGTGATCGACGAGCGGGCGCGGCTGCTGCGGGCGCGCCGCGCGCGCTACCGCAAGTTCATCATTCCCGAGAAGAGCGTCGTCTATGCCGAGTATCTGCCGCGGGCCCTTGCCAAGCTGCCGCGGCTGGGCATGCGTCCGGCGGAGATGCTGGCGGCCGACCGGCCGCAGCTGGTGCGGTATCTCGCGCGCTACCTGATCGATGCCAAATCCTACGGTCCGCTGTATTTCCGCGGCGACACGCATACCAACTGGATCGGCAGCTACTTCGTCTACCGCCACATCGCCGAGACGCTCGCGGCCGACCGCGTGATTGCGCCGCGCGACTTATTGCGTCTGGGCGATATGCAGATGGCTCCGGCGCAGTACAGCGGCGACATATTGGGCCAGATCCCGCCCGAGCATGCGCGACTGCTGCGTGACACGCTTGGCTTCCTGCATGGCACTGCCGGCTATGAGATGCTGATCGAGGTGAAGCTGCCGGCCGCGGCGTCGCGGGTTGAGCGCCGGCCGGTGCCGCCGGATTATGCCGGCTGGTTCCGCGAGCGGGAGACGCTGATCTACGAGGCGCCGCCCGGCAGCCGGACCAGCCGTCGACCGCGTGCGGTGATCTTTCGCGATTCGACGCTCGACAATTGCCACGAGTGGCTGGCGCAGCATTTCTCCCGCTCGGTGTTCGTCTGGTTCGCCGGCCAGGTGTTCGAGGAGGTGCTGGACCGCGAGCGCCCGGACGTGGTGCTGCACGTCATGGCCGAGCGGTTCGTGACGCGCTATCCCGACTGGCCGCCGATCGACCAGGTGGCGCGCTACCGGGCGCCGGCCTGACCGCATGGCGCGCGTGACGAATGCGCGGCGCAGTGTGCGTCGGCGCAGCGCCAGCCCGCCGCCGGCGTCCGAGACATCCCCGCCCGAATCCATCCCGCACGAGCAGCCAGGCGTCGCGCCCGCGCCCGCGCTGCCGATCCCGGCCGCGGCGGAACCCGGCGGGCTGCACAGCACGCGTCGCGACTTTGCTGCCCGGCTCGCGGCAGCAGGCG
Organism: Acetobacteraceae bacterium; assembly: GCA_035504175.1. GTDB lineage: Bacteria > Pseudomonadota > Alphaproteobacteria > Acetobacterales > Acetobacteraceae > DATJSJ01. The sequence goes on along the minus strand of DATJSJ010000105.1, from coordinate 14,246 downwards.
AGCGCGAGACGATTGCCGCTTCGCTGCGGCCGGCAGAGCCGGAGCACGGCGCGTACGACGACCCTGATCTGGTCCTGATGGCCGGCGCCTTCGATGCCGGCTACTACATCGGCCGCTATCCCGACGTGCTGCAGTCGGGCAGCGATCCGCTGCTGCATTTCGCCACCGCCGGCTGGTGGGAAGGACGCGATCCGACGAGCTGGTTCGATACCGAGTATTATCTCGCGTCCAGCCCGGACGTGCGGGAAGCGGGCATGAACCCGTTCCTGCACTATCTGCGCAGCGGCCGGGCCGAAGGGCGCTGGCCGCGCCTGCCGGCGCGCCATCAGCGCATCGTGCTGCAGCGCCTGCGCGACGCCGAGGAGCGCACCCGCGACTGGGCCGTGCCCGACCATGTCGAACCGATTCCTCTCGAGGACCTGACCGCGCTGCTGCGCGAGCGGGCGCGACATGCACTCGGGATCAGCCTGGCGCTCAGCCATGATTGCTACGTGCGCTCGGTCGGCGGCACGCAGCTGCTGATCGCCGACGAGCAGCGACGCTTCAACGCGCGCGGCGAACTCTATCTGCAGGTCTCGCCGGTGATCCCGCGGCTGGTGCTGGCGGGCGAGGCGACGCCGTTCCTCCTCCAGCTGGTCGCTGACGGGAAGGAACTCGGAGCGGTCGCCGCCGATGCGCTGGCCGAGGCGCTCGGCGGGCTCGACGGAGTCCTGCCGCCGACGCGCCGGTTCATTGTGCATTCCATGTTCGGCCACGCCGTGGGCGCCACGATTGCGCTGCACGACGCACTCGCGCCGGGCGACGATGGCGCCGTGTTCTGGCTGCATGACTACGCCTCGATCTGCGTCGGCTACAATCTGCTGCGCAATGACGTCGTCTTTTGCGGCGCGCCCCCGCCCGGCAGCATGGCCTGCCGCATCTGCATCTATGGGACGGAGCGCCGTCGGCATCAGGCCGGCATGCGAAGGTTGTTCGGCGCGATCGCGTTTCGGGTGGTCGCGCCTTCGGCGACGGCGCTCGATCTCTGGCTCGCACATGCCGAACTGCCCCACCGCAGTGCGACGGTGCACCCGCATGCGAAGATCCTTCCCGCCGGGCAGCGCGCGGCCGGCGCGGCGGAGTTGCCGGCGCGGATCGCGTTCATCGGCCATCCCGCCGCCAACAAAGGCTGGCCGGTTTTCGAGGAACTCGTTTCCCGCACATGGAAGCTCGGTGCCTACGAATTCCTGCATCTGAGCTCCGAGACGGCGACACCGCCGCTCGCCTGGGTTCGCACCGTGCCGGCGCGGGTGACGCCGGAGCACCGTGATCGCATGCGCGATCTGGTCGAGGCGGAACAGATCGACCTGGTCGTGGTGCTGTCAACCTGGCCGGAGACGTTCTGCTACGTCGCCTCCGAGGCGCTGGCGGGGGGTGCCGACGTGGTGGCGCTTGCCGATTCCGGGAATGTCGCGGCGATGCTGGCCGACACCGGTCGCGGCGTCATCGCCCGTGACGCCGATGCCGTGTTCAGCTTCTTCGAATCGCTGCAGGCCGTGCAATACGTCCGACTGTGTCGCGAGCAGGGCATTCCGCTCGGGCGCATCGAGCATGACGGCACCACGGCGAGCCTGCCTTTCGCCGAGGGCGCGGCGGCGCTGCAGCCCGCGTGAACACCGGCACCGTCTGCTATACCAGCTTCACCTGGACATACCTGTCACGCGCGCAGGTGCTGGCGGCGACATTGCGCGCGGTGCACCCGGACTGGACGCTCGCCGCCGTGCTGGTCGATCGGGCGCCGACGGGGATCGATCCGGACGCGCTATGGCGCAGCTTCGATTCGGTGCTGCTGGTCGACGAACTCGACATACCCGACTGGCGGCGCTGGCTGTTTGGGCACGACGTCGTCGAGGCCTGCACCGCCGTCAAGGGTGCGATGATGCAACGGCTGATCGCGGAGGGGTTCGACAAGATCGTCTACCTCGACCCCGACATCGCGGTGTTCCATCCGCTGGCGGCGATCGAGCAGGCGCTGGACGAGGCCTCGATCCTGCTGACGCCGCACCAGGTCGCCGCCAATGACAGCAGCATGGCGTTTGGCGACAACGAGCTCGGCTCGATGCGCCACGGCGTCTACAATCTCGGTTTCATCGCGGTGCGCGCCGATCCGGTGGGCCGCGACTTCGCCGCATGGTGGGCCCGGCAGCTTTACCGCGCCTGCTACGACGATGTTCCGAACGGCATCTTCACCGACCAGAAATACTGCGACCTGGTGCCGGCGCTGTTCGACCGCGTGCAGGTGTTGCGCGATCCGGGCTGCAACGTCGCCACCTGGAACCTGAGCCGCCGGCGGATCGAGATCGGCCATGACGGCGACATCCGGGTCAACGGCAGTCCGCTGAAGTTTTTTCACTTCACCAAGATCGGCGGCGAGGGCGACGTGATGGCGGAGCGCTATGGCGGCGACAACGTCGCGGTGTTCGAGATCTGGAACTGGTATCGCCGCCTGGTCGAGGCGGGGCATCCGCCGACCCTGCCGCACCGCTACTGGCATTACGGCCGCTTCAGCAACGGCGCCCCGATCTCCCGCGCGGTGCGGCGGCATTTCCGCGCCGCGCCCGACATCGCGGAGCACTTCAGCGACCCGTTTGATGCGGCCCCGGGCGGTTTGTACGACTGGCTCTCCCGCGAACGCCCCGAGTTGCTGGAGCAGGCCGGATAGCCGCGATGCCCGCGTCGGCGACCCGGTCCGGGTCGCCGCCTTCGGTCACGGGCAGCACCGCCGCGCGGCCGAAAGCTGGCGCCAGGCGCTACGACGGCAGCGACGCAGCCTGTCGCGGGTCCGGCACCTGATGCCCGGTTCCGCGCCAGGGCAACCTGGCGCGACGGGGCGGATCCGGTGCGGCGTCGCGGATCCAGGCCGCCATGCTGGCGGCGAAATCCGCCCAGGTCGGGACCGGCACCGACGCCGCCTCCGCCCAGAGTTGCGCGGCGACGGCATCATCCTCCATCCGGTCGACCGCGGTCCCGAGCGCCTCGGCATCGGCGCGGGCGAGGCGGATCTGTCCCTGCTCCGGCAGGCCGGCGAGGCTTGGCAGGCGGGCGCTGGCGATCACCGGTATGCCGGCACGCAGCGCTTCGAGCGGCGGCAGGCCGAAGCCCTCATGCTCGCTGGCATAGATCATCGCCCGGGCGCCGTGCAGCAGCGCGCGCAGCTCGGCGTCGCTGGCGCGGTCGTGATGCGTGAACCACGCGGTGGCGGCGAGCGCCGCGACCATCTCGCCCTCCGCCGTGCAATCGGGATTGATCCGGCCGATCAGGGTCAGCCGCGCCGGTCGTCCCGCGGCGGCACGGTCGCGAAAGGAATGCAGCAACGCGAGGCTGTTCTTGCGCGACTCGATCGTCCCGAGCGCCACGTAACCCTGCCGCGCCGGCGCGAAGGATTGCGGCTCCAATGCGAGCCCGTCGCCGCCCAGCATGAGAACCGGCCCGTCCACGCCATGGCCGCGGCTGATCCGGTGCAGCCATTCCTGCCGCACCGCCTGGCTGTTGAAGGCGAGCCGCGTCATGGCGCGCGCCGCACGGATGAACGGCATCATCGAGCGCGGCCCACCCTGGCTGAAGAATTGCGGCTGCAGGAAGGGCAGGAAATCGTGCACGAACCAGGCCACGTCGTGGATGCCCCGCCCGCACAGCCGGCGGAGGAACTCGCAGCGATCGAGCTGGTAGAACAGCTCCGCGCCGAGCACGGTCAGCGGCCGTCGGTCGATATCCACCGGCGTGCCGCGCGCCAGATGCGGCGCCAGCCGCTCCGCCTCGGCCGCCGCCCCGCTCTCGCCCGCCGGCGCGTCGGCGCAGAGAATCTCGAACACCGCCTCCGGCAGCCGCTCCATCCGGTCGCGCTCGGCAACGTAGCGCACCGGCACGAGCGGCATCGGTCCCGGCCAATGGCGGATCAGCTCCCGCTCGACGCGCTGGATGCCGGTGCGCCGCGGGTCGAACACGAGCTGGGAGATGTCGAGATGCAGCGGCGCCGTCATGCCGCGAGTCCCAGCGCAGCGAAGAGATGCTCGGTATAAACTTCGAAATTGTGCCCGGCGGCGTAGGCGCGGCGGCTCGCGTCCGGCCGCTCGCGGTGCAGCCCTTCCTCCAGCAGCCCGGCCAGCGCTTCCGCAACCAGCACCGGGCTGATGCGGTCGGGGACACGGCGCACGTAGTCGGGCGCGTCGATCGAGGCGGCGAGGTCGGCATTGGCGACGGTCGGTAGCCCGGTCGCGGCGCAGTCCATCAGCGCGCCCGACACGCTGCCCAGGGCAAAGGCGCGGAGCTGCATCGCGAGATCGGCGCCGATCAGCCAGTCGCGATAGGTCGCCTCGCTGACATAGTCGCCGGCGAATTGCACATAGGGAGTGAGCCCGATCTGCTCGGCGAGCTCGCGCAGCCACGCCAGATCACCCTGACCGGCGCCGCAGAAATGCAGCGTCGCGGGCACGCCCCAGCTTCGCAGCATCTCGAGCGCCCACAGGCACTCCTCCGGCGCCTTGGCGCGATGCACGTAGCCGAAGCTGACGATCGCGACCGTGTCCGGGTCGAGGCCCAGTCGGGCCCGCGCCGCCTGCCGCGCGGCCGGCGTCAGTTCCTCCTCGGTGATGCTGAGATAGATCGCAAACGGCAGCACCACGGGTGCCACGCCGTATTGCGCCTGCACGCGCCGCGCCGCGTGCGTCGAGTGCATGCAGAGCGGCTCGGCAGCCTGCACGATTTCGCCGAGGAACAGGGATTTCAGCCGGTCGGGCGAATCGATCCAGCTCTGCAGCTCTTCGCGGCTGATCCGACGCCCGAGTTCCCGCGAGGCAAGCGCCAGCGCCGCCGAGGCCCCGTTCAGGTAGTAGTAGAAATCGTTCATCCGCGAATCGTGGGCGATCACCGCGCCGCCGAAGCGGTGCAGGTGATGCACGATCTGCATGTGGAAACTGGAATTGCCGACGACGCTGATGATGCGGTCGAACCCGGCCGAGAGATGCGGCAGGGCGGACAGCGGCCGGATGCGCCCGGCGCCGGCGACCGGGGCGGCGTCGATCGTGTCGGTAAACAGGTGCAGCTCGCAGCGCCGGCCGAGCGAAGCGGCACCCGCCGCCGTGTAGACGCCGCAGCCGGTCTGCGCCGGCGGCAGCGGCGACAGCATGGCGATGCGCGGCCGCGCTCCACGCAGCAGCGCCGGCGCGCCCGCGGCGGCGTCCTGCGCCGCCAGCGCCGTCCAGAACCGGCGCGCGACGGCCGCAGCACGAAAACGCGGCCAGACCGGATCCTGCGCCGCGACCAGCCTGGCACGCTGCTCCGGCGAGGCCACCAGATCCTCGAGCATCCCGGCCAGTGCCGTGGCGTCCTCCGGGGCGAAGCGCTGTGCCGGATCGGCCAGCAATTCGCGATGCGGCGGGATGTCGGAGGCAAGCACCGGCGCGCCGGCGGCCATCGCCTCCACCACCGGCAACGAGAATCCCTCTGCGAGTGACGGGCAGACGAGGGCGATCGCGTCACGGTACAGGCCGAACAACGTCGCTTCCGTCGCGTGTCCGGCGAATGTCAGCAGCGCGGGATCAGCACCGGCGCTGCGGACGAAATCACGCAGGCGCTCCTGCGCCGCCGGTTGATAGCGGCCGGTCAGCACCAGAGGGATGCGGGCCGACCGCAGTCGGGATGCCGCAGCATGGGCGCGCAGCGCGAGTTCGACGTTCTTGCGCGCATCTTCGCCGCCTACCACCAGGATGTGGCGTGGCCGGGCGGCGGCGCGGTCGATGCGCTCGAAGCCGGGATCGAGCGGCGCGCCGGTGACGGCGATGCGCGCCGTGGCGCCGGGAACCAGCCGGCCGATATCGGCAGCGGTCGATTCCGAGATCGGCAGCAGCAACGCGTAGCGTTGCAGCCAGCGGAGTGCCAGGTGATAGGCGATGCGCCGCGCCGGCAGCTTGAGATACTGGCCCGCTGCGTCCAGCGGTATGAAATCGTACACCGCCGCCGCCGCCAGCACCGCGGGGTGGTCGAGCAGTCGCGCCGTGAACAGCGGATCGTGCGTCATCGGCGACAGCGAAACGAACCAGCTCGGCCCGCCGAGCGCTCCGGTATAGGCGTTGGTGCGTGCGTCGTCGAACAGGCCGCGCACCGCCGCCGGCAGCGCCGGCAGGTCGGGGTCCGACAACGCCACCAGCCGCGACTCCGCCACCGCCTCGCTTTCGCGCGCGTGGCGGATCAGCGCCAGTGCGTGCCGGCCGATGCCGCGCGTCGCGAACGCGGGGTCCTGCAGGCAGCGCGCATCGACCAGAACGGTGCGGCGGCGATCGGGTTCGTGCATGGTGCGGCAGTATGCATGGCGGTCCGGCCCGGTCGACCACCCGCCGGTTGCCGTCAGCCCAGGGCGATGCGCGCCGGCTCCGCAACGGCCGCCTCGCGGTCCGCCGCCAGACGGACGGCCACCTCCTGCAACCTCGGCGGCAACCGCCCGTGCTCACGCGCCAGACGCGCGATCACGCCGGCGGCATGTCGGCGATGCGAGGCCGAGTCCTCTGCCGCCATCTCGGCGATCCAGGTGTCCCGTTCGGCCTCGGTCAGCGCACGCACCGCGAATCCGTCCGCCGCCAGGCCCACTTCGCGCTCGCGCGGCACGGCGAGATAGTCGCAGACATGGCCCTCCTGCGCGTCAACTGCGCTGCGCGGCACCAACACCCGGCCGCGCAGCAGCAACAGCCGGTACCCGGCGTGTTCCAGCCAGGCCTTGGCGCGACCGGACCGCGCATCGGTGTCGCCTTCGACCTCGATCGACTCGAAGATGATATCGGGCCGCGCTGCGGCGATCAGGGCGGCGGCGCCGGCGAGCACCTCGGGCTCGTGTCCCTCCACGTCGATCTTGATCAGCAGGTCCGGCCCGGTCGCATCGGTCTCCAGCATGCCTGGCAGGGACAGCAGCGAATCGAGGCGCAGGCCGAGCACCGCCTGGCCGTCGGCGGCGATGTGGCCCCATTGCTCGCCGCCCTGCAGGTGCACGACGCCATCCGTCGCGGTCGCGGCGCAGGCATGGATGCGGAGATTGCCGAGACGATTGGCCAGCGCCGCGTGGTGCAGTTGCAGGCAGTTCCGTGGCTCCGGCTCCACCGCGATCACCCGGCTGCCGCTGCGGGCGACCGGCACCGCGATCACGCCGATATTGGCGCCGACGTCGATCAGCGTGCCGCGCCCGCGCAGGAGTGCGATGGCCAGACGGGCGATGTCGGTCAATTGCCCGTGCGACATCAGCCAGCGCTCGTAGGTGCCGGGATCGGACCGGAAGACGAGGAAGTGGGCGTCGGCAGCGCCGGCCCGCATCGGGAACAATTGCAATTCCGGCGGCAGCCCGGGCCGGGGCAGCCGGGCGGGTGCGGCCCCGGTCCCGATCGCGCCGCGCCCGCTCACGCGAGGGGGGAGGACGCCGCCGTCTCGAGACGAACGACGTCATCCTCGCCGAGATAGCTGCCCGATTGCACCTCGACCAGGGTGAGCGGGATGCGGCCGGGATTCTCCACCCGATGCATGCTGCCGAGCGGCAAATACACGCTCTCGTTCTCGCGCACGAGCAGTTGCTCGTCGTCACGCGTCACCAGTGCGCTGCCCTGGACCACGACCCAGTGCTCGGCGCGGTGGAAATGTTTCTGCATGCTCATGCCGTGGCCGGGCTTGACCAGCACCCAGGTGACCTTGAAGCGGTGGCCCTCGATCAGGGTCTCGTGAAAGCCCCAGGGCTGATAGGTCCGGTTGTGCGCCAGCGCCTCGCGGCGGCCGACCGCGCGCAGCCGGTCGACGATCTTCTTCACGTCCTGCGCCCGGTCGCGGTGCATTGCCAGCACCGCGTCCTCGGTCACCACGACGACCGCATCCTGCAGCCCGAGCACGGCGGTCGCGATGCCGTCGCTGCGCACGTAGCAGCGCCGCGCATCGGCCAGCAGCACGTCGCCGACCGCGACGTTGCCGGCCGGGTCCTTGGCGCCGAGCTCCCACAGCGCGCTCCAGCTGCCGACATCGGACCAGGGAAGCTCGGCCGGCACCACCGCGGCGCGGTGCGTGCGCTCCGCCACCGCATAGTCGAGGCTGATCGCGGGACAGGCGGCGAAGGCCTCTGGGGCCAGGCGGATGAAATCGAGGTCGCGGGTCGCGCCCTCCATGGCGCGACGCACCGCGGCGAGCACCTCCGGCGCGTGCGCCTGCATCTCCTCGAGCAGCGTCTCCGCGGTGAAGACGAACATGCCGGAGTTCCAGAGATGCCGGCCGGTGGCGACCAGCCGCGCCGCCTCCGCGGCATCGGGCTTCTCGACGAAGCGCGCCAGGTCGTGCACGCCGGCGATCGGCCGTCCGTCCTCCTCGCGCAGCTCCGCGCCGACCTCGATATAGCCGTAGCCGGTCTCGGGGCCGGTCGGACGCATCCCGAATGTCACCACCCGTCCGGCCTGGGCCGCGGCAACGGCGCGGTCGAGCGCGCGGTGCAGCGCCGGCACGTCGCCGATCGCCGCGTCCGCTGCCATCATCCAGAGCACCGCGCGCGGATCGTCCACCGCCACCAGCAGCGCCGCGGCGGTGATCGCCGGCGCCGAGTTGCGGCCGATCGGCTCCAGTACGATCCGCGCGCCCTCGACCCCGGCAGCGCGCAACTGCTCGGCGACCATGAACCGGTGCTCGTGATTGCACACCACCACCGGCGGGGCGAAGCCTTCGCCCACCGCCCGCAACGCGGTCTCCTGGATCATCGACCGCTCGGTCACCAACGGCCAGAACTGCTTGGGAAAACTCTCGCGTGACACCGGCCAGAGGCGGGTTCCGGAGCCGCCGGAGAGGATCACCGGAACGACGCTCCGGCGCGCCGAAGGCGGACGGATCGAGGTGGCGGGGAGGACGGAGTTCATCGCGATCCGGGCTGAGTTGTGCCGCCGTCTTAGGGGGCGCGGCATCCCGGAGTCCAGCCGTACCGCGGCCCTGCGAGGCCAGGCCGACGGCCGGGACCACGCGGCAGGCCAGGTGCGCGGGCGGGCAGGGCGGCCCGGCCGATCGCGAACGTGGCGATCTGCGGCGCCGGACACGCCTCCGCCCGGACCGGGTCGGCCGGCAGCGTCCGGCGCCGGCGCGTTGGTGGCGCCCGACGCCCCGCTCAGCCGCGGCGCAGGAGGAACAGCGCCTGCTCGCCGAACAGATTGGCCAGGCGCGGGAAACGGCGCCACGGCGCCCGCCGCCCGGCCTCGTCGACCGCCAGCCAGCGCTCGACCGCATAGCCCTGCTCGGCGCAGAGCGCGAAGAAGTCGCGGATCGTGCAGGGATGGATGTTCGGCGTCTCGTGCCAGGGCCGGTCCCAGGCCTTGGTCATCGGCATCCGCCCGGTCGCCAGCAACTGCCAGCGCACCTGCCAGTGGCCGAAATTCGGGAAACTCACCAGCGCCCGGGCCCCGATCCGCAGCATCTGCCGCAGCACCTCGCGCGGCCGCTCCACCGCCTGCAACGTGCGCGACAGCACCACGTAGTCGAACGCGCCGTCGGGATACTGCGCCAGGTCGGCATCGGCATCGCCATGCATCACCGGCAGGCCGTGCGCGATCGCGCGCGTCACCTGCGCCATGTCGATCTCGATGCCGCGCGCGTCGCAGCCGCCGGTGCGGAACAGATGCTCGATCAGGGTGCCGTCGCCGCAGCCGATGTCCAGCACGCGGGAGCCCGGCGCGATCATTCCGGCGATCAGGCGCAGATCGAGCCGCATGTTCTTGGCGACGAACCGCACCGGCTCGAGCCGGCTCACGGCCGCAGCCCCGCATGCTCGGCGCAGCCGGAGAGAAACCCGGCCAGCGCGCGGTGGAAGTCCGGCTCATCCAGCAGGAACGCGTCGTGACCCTTGTCGCTCGCGATCTCGACGAAGCTGACATTGGCCGCGGCACCGTTCAGCGCCTGCGCCACCGCGCGCGACTGCGCCGTCGGGAACAGCCAGTCGGAGCTGAAGGAGACCAGGCAGAAGCGGGTGCGGCTGGCGGCGAAGGCGCGCGCGAGTTCGCCGTCATACTCTCCGGCCAGGTCGAAATAATCCATCGCGCGGGTGATGGTGAGATAGGAATTGGCATCGAAACGTTGCACAAAAGTGCTGCCCTGGTGGCGCAGATAGCTTTCGACCTCGAACATGTCGCCGAGCAGGCCGAGCGGCGAGCCATCCTCCGCCGCGCCGGCACGCACCCGGCGGCCGAACTTGCGGGTCAGTGCCTGCTCGGAGAGATAGGTGATGTGCGCCGCCATGCGCGCCACCGCGAGACCGCGTGCGGGGATCCGGCCGGTCTGCCAGTAGCGGCCGCCCTGCCAGTCTGGATCGGCGAAGATCGCCTGCCGCCCGACCTCGTGAAAGGCGATGTTCTGCGCCGAATGGAACGCGGCCCCGGCAATCGGCACCGCGGCGAACACCGCGTCCTTGTAGGTCGACGCCCATTCCAGAACCTGCATCCCGCCCATCGAGCCGCCGATCACGGCGAACAGCCGGGTGATGCCGAGATGCTCGATCAGCCGCTTCTGCGCCCGCACCATGTCGCGGATCGTCACGGGCGGGAAATCCGTGCCCCACAACGCCGGCCGCGCGCCGGGCGGCGGGGCAGGCGCATCGTCGCGCGGGCTGGACGGTCCCGTCGTGCCCATGCAGCCGCCCAGCACGTTGGTGCAGATGACGAAGTACCGGTCGGTGTCGATCGGCCGCCCGGGTCCGACCACCTCCGACCACCAGCCCGGCTTGCCAGTCACCGGGTGCCGCTCGGCCGCATACTGGTCGCCCGTCAGCGCATGACAGATCAGGATCGCATTGGCGCGATCCGCGTCCAGCGTGCCGTAGGTGCGATAGGCAACGGTCAGCCGCCGCAGCCGCACGCCGCAGTCGAGCGCCAGCCCGTCCGCGAAGGTGACGTGCGTGTGCTCGATCTCTGCCAGTGCGTCGGGCGTATCCATGGTCGCGCGTGCAATAGGCGTCCGGCCCGGGGCCTGCAACCGCACCGCCTCGACATCTGCCGCGCGCCGCCCGCACGGGGACACACTGCCAGCCACCGCAGGCGGCGGCGCGGCGGGGCCAGCGCAACCATCGCGCGTTCACGGGTTCTCACGCCTTCCGGGTTCGGCTATCCATGCCACCCCCGAGATCGCCCCCGCAGCGCCGCGCATGTCCAGCTCCACCCTGCCGCGTCCCGCCGAAAATCCGTCCCAGGACGAGCTGGCAATGCTTCGAGCCGAGCTCGACGGGCTGGATGACGGGCTGCACGACCTTCTGATGCGACGCGCCCAGGTGGTTGCGCGCGTCGCCGCGCTGCGCGTCAAAGGCGCCGTGCCGATGCGGCCGGGGCGCGAGGCGGCGATCATCCGTCGCCTGCTTGCCCGCCACCAGGGGCCGCTGCCGGCGCAGGCCGTGGTCCGCATCTGGCGCGAGCTCCTGGCCGCCACCACCGCGATGCAGGGGGCAACGCTGATCAGCGTGTGCGAGGCCGATCCCGCCTCAGGCGGGCCGGCCGGCGCCATGACCGGCATCGCCCGCGAGCATTTCGGCGCGCTCACGCGTATGCATGTCCACCGCACGCCGTCCCAGGCGCTGCGCGAGCTTGCCGCCGGCACGGCCAGCGCGGCGGTGCTGCCCTTTCCTGGTGATGCCGACCCGGCCGGCACCTGGTGGACGGCGCTGCTGCACCGCGAGGAGCCGCGCATCCATATCGTCGCCCGCCTGCCGTTCTGGCTGCCGCGACCCGACGGCGCGCCGCAGGCCGACGCGCTGGTCGCCACCGCCGCGGCGCCCGACCCGTCCGGCGCCGACCGTTCCCTGATCGGCCTGGAGATCGAGGGCGAGGTCAGCCGCACCCGCCTGACCGCGGCGCTGGCGGCCGCGGGCCTGCCGCCCAGCACCATGATCCTGCGCCGCGTCGCGGGCGCGCCGGTGCAGCTCCTGATCGAGACCGAGGGCTTCGTCGCCGAGGGCGATGCACGGCTCGCCGCCCTCGGGCCGATCGCCGCGCGGCCGGTGCTCCTCGGCGCCTACGCCATCCCGGTCGGCCCCGCTGCGGGCGAGGAGCGGCGGTGACACCACGTCCGCGGCCGGAACTTCTCGACATCGCCCCTTATGTCGGCGGCGAGTCGAAGGCGCCCGGTGCCAATCGCGTCGTCAAGCTCTCCTCCAACGAGGGCGCGTTCGGCGCTCCGCCCGGCGCCCGGGCCGCAGCGCTGCGCGCCACCGAGACGCTGCACCGCTATCCCGACGGCGCCTGCACCGTGTTGCGCCGGGCGATCGGCACCCGGTTCGACCTCGACCCCGACCGGATCGTCTGCGGCGCCGGCTCGGACGACCTGATCTACCAGCTCTGCCTCGCCTATGGCGGCGCCGGCACCGAGCTGATCATGTCGGCGCACGGCTTTGCCATCTACGAGATCGCCGGCCGCTACGCCGGCTGCCGCATCCGCCAGGCACCGGAACGTGCGCTGACCGCCGACGTCGATGCGATCCTGGCGCAGGTCTCGCCGGCGACGCGGCTGGTCTTCCTCGCCAACCCCAACAACCCGACCGGCACCATGCTGCCCGCGTCCGAACTCGCCCGCCTGCGCGACGGGCTGCCGCCGGAGGTGCTGCTGGTGATCGACGCGGCCTACGCCGAATACGTCGACCGGCCCGACTACGACCCCGGCATCGCGCTGGTCGATGCCGGCGAGCACACCGTCATGACGCGGACCTTCAGCAAGATCTTCGGTCTGGGCGGACTGCGCATCGGCTGGTGCTACGCCCCGCCCGCCATCGTCGACGTGCTGAACCGCGTGCGCAGCCCCTTCAACGTCAGCCTGCCCGGACAGGAGGCGGCGATCGCGGCGTTGAGCGAGCCCGGCTGGGTGGAGCACAGCCGGGCGCACAATGCCGAATGGCGCTCCCGCATGACCGAATCGCTGCTGGCGTGCGGCATCGATGTCGGGCCGAGCGAAGCTAATTTCGTGCTCGCCGATTTCGCCAGCGCGGAGCGCGCGGCCGCGGCATTCGCCTTCCTCAAGGCGCGCGGCATCCTGGTGCGCGGCATGTCCGCCTATCGCCTGCCGCACACGCTGCGCATCAGCATCGGCACCGGTGAGGAATGCGGCCTGCTGGCTGAGGCGTGTGCCGCGTTCATGGCGCAGCATCCCGTGCATGCCTGAACCGCTGTTCCGTCGGCTGGCGCTGCTCGGCATCGGGCTGATCGGCAGCTCCGTCGCGCGCATCGCGCGCGAGCGCGGCGACCTCGCCGGCGAGATCGTCGCCAATGCACGCACTGAGCGCACGCTTGCGCGGGTGCAGGAACTTGGCATCGCCGACCGTACCGAGCTCGATCCCGGCCGCGCGGTCGCCGGCGCCGACTGCGTGATGCTCTGCGCGCCCGTCGGCGCCTACGCCCAGCTCACCGCCGCAATTGCGCCGCACCTCGAGCCGGGCGCCATCATCACCGACGTCGGTTCGACCAAGCAGTCGGTGCTGCGCGACGTGACGCCGCTGCTGCCGGCCGGCGTGCACTTCGTTCCCGGCCATCCGCTGGCCGGCACCGAATATTCCGGCCCCGATTCGGGCTTCACCACCCTGTTCCAGGGCCGCTGGACGCTATTGACGCCGTTGCCCGGTACCGATTCTGCAAGCGTCGAGCGCATCGCCGAGCTCTGGCGCCGCTGCGGTTCGATGGTCGAGTTGATGGAGCCGGCCCACCACGATCGGGTGCTGGCAATCGTCAGCCACCTGCCGCACCTCATCGCCTTCACCATCTGCGGCACCGCCGACGACCTCGCCGACGAAACGCGCGAGGAAGTACTGAAGTTCGCCGCCACCGGCTTCCGTGACTTCACCCGGATCGCGGCGTCGGATCCAACCATGTGGCGCGATGTCTTCCTCAACAACCGCGACGCGCTGCTCGAGATGCTGGCGCGGTTCAACGAGGACGCGCAGGCAATGGGACGCGCGGTGAGATGGGGGGATGCGTCCTATATTGAGGACCGCATCCATCGCGGGCGAAAAATCCGCCAAAGCCTCATCGAGCTGAAGCAGGCCTGAAGGAAGGCCAGGGCTCCGCCCTGGACCCGGCAAGGGGCTCTGCCCCTTGCATCCCCGCCAGAAGGCAGTCGCCTTCTGGACATCCATTCGTTTGGGTCTTTGGCAGAGGGGGCGCAACCGCGGCAGTGGGGCAGGCCTCGGCGCGCCCCCTCTGCCAAAGACCCAGTCAAGGGTTTCCAAAGGGCGACTGCCCTTT
>DATJSJ010000104.1:0-16437 GCA_035504175.1 Acetobacteraceae bacterium | reverse complement strand
GCTGGTGGTGCTGGCGCGGGCGGTGGGGATCGCTTGCTCGCCGTTGGCGCCGGAGTAAGGAAAGGAAGGCCAGGGGCTCTGCCCCTGGACCCCGGCAAAGGCTAGCCTTTGCAATCCTTCACTTAAGGAATGGGGGTCTGGGGCCTCAGGCCCCAGCGGGTCCAGGGCGGAGCCCTGGCCTTCCTCACTACCGCGCGCGGCGCAGCATGTGCTCCAGCAGTTCCGCGGCACGGGCGACCGACGCGCGCACGCTGTCCAGCATCTCCGGGATGCGCGCCATCTCGACGCCGTCGGTGATCTCCAGCGCGGCAACCTGCGCGTTCTCGACGATCGGCAACAGCAGACGCCGCAAGGTGAGGTCAGCGCGCGAATCCGATCGGCCGGCACGGCGCGGCGGCTCATCGACGACGCCGTCCTGGAACGCCCGACGCGCCGCCGCGGCGGCGTTGCGCTCGGTGAGATCGGTCAGCATGACCACGAAGCCGAGCACGCGCCCGGGCGCCGCCTGCACCGGATCGACGCGCAGCATCAACGGCCGCTGCCCGCCATCGGCGAGACGCAGGCGGATGTCGCCCCGCCAGTAACGCCGTTCGCGCAGCACCGCGGCGAGACGGCGGCGGATCTCCGCCGCATCGGCGCAGCAGGCCGCCAGATCCTCGAGGCGCGCCGGCATGCTGCCGGCGGCTTGCAGCAGATCCCGGCAGGGCCGGTTGCTCAGGATCACGGCGCCGGCGGGATCGGCGATCAGCACCGGCTGCGCCGCCGCGCCGAGGCGTCCCTCCACCTGCGCAAGCTGGTCGCGCGCGATCAGCGTGCGCACGGCGCGGAACTGCAACACCACGTCGGTCAGCGTCTCGCCGATCAGCCGCGCCGAGGTCAGCTCCGCCGGCGTCCAGGGCGCGGAGGTCATCACGACCTCCTGGTGCCATTGCGCGAACGACCGGCGCGGCGACAGCTCGGTCGGATCATTGCCGACGATGACGGGCTTGAACGGATCGCCGCCCCAGGTGACGGTGTGGATACGCTCCGGACGGAACCAGATCAGGTATTCGCCCGGCGCCTCGGAGAGCGGCACCGCCACCAGGCCGCTCGCGATCGCGCGCAGCGGCGCGAATTCCGGCGCATCGAGCCCGAACGCGGCGGTAGCGAACACCGGGCGCTGCGGCTGCACGTCCAGCCAGGCGCCGATGGCACGCAGCTCCGGCGTGCCCGGAACCTCGCCCACGGTCAGCGTCTCGTCCTCGAACAGCAGCGCGGCACCGGTGGCGCCGAGCGGCTGCAGCAGCGCCTCGGACCCGTCGAACAGCGCCGCCCGCCAGTCGCCCTTGCGCGCGACCGCCTCGACCATGCGCTGCTCCAGCCGGCGGACCGCGATCTCGGCCTGCGCCTGGGCGAAGCTTTCGAGCGCCGCGATCCGGATCGCGACCGCCTCGGCCAGCACTTCCGCGACCGCGCGTACCTCGAACGGCACCAGCCGCGGCGCATAATGGTGACAGGCGATCAGGCCCCAGAGCCGGCCGCCGACCACCAGCGAGGCGACCATCGTGGCGGCGACGCCCATGTTCTTCAGGTACTGCAGATGCAGCGGCGAAATGCTGCGCAGGAAGCAGAGCGACATGTCGAGCTCGCGCCCGGTCAGGGGCGACAGCCGCGGCTGGACCGGCACCGGCACGTAATCGACATCGACCAGCACGCGGATGCGGTTGCGCACGTAAAGCCGCCGGGCGATCTGCGGGATGTCGGAGGCGGGATAGTGGTTGCCGAGATAGGGCTCGAGATGCGGCGCCCGGTCCTCGGCGAAGACCTCGCCGTGACCCTCCTCGTCGAACCGGTAGGCCATCACGCGGTCATAGCCGGTGACTTCGCGGAAGAAGCGCGCCGCCTCGTCGCACAGGCTGCGCAACGACGCGCTGGCGAGGACGTGGTGCAGCGCCCGGTCGAGCAGTCCCGACAGGTCGCGCGGCGGATCGGCACGGGCGAGCTCGATGACGAGGCCGCCGGCGGGCGGGCGGTGCAGCAGCGCGTCGAACGTCTCGCCGCGCGCGCCGACATGGCAGCGGAGCGAGGCAGGAACGGTCCGCATCGGCAGCTCGAGCAGCGGCCGCATCCGGCTGGCGAGATCGCCGGGCAATGCCGTGAGCGGGCGGCCGGTGATCGGCCCGTCCAGGCCGAGCAGGCCGGCGGCATTCGCGCTCGCCTGCACGATCGCGAGCTCCGGCTCGCGCGCCACCAGCAGCGCGCCGCAGGGTTGGATCGATCCGGCGAGGTGGATCTGCTCGCGCTCGCAATTGGACAGATCGGCCTCGCCGAAGGCCGGGATCGAGGTCAGACGCACGGTCATGCGAACGCCCTTCGACAGGCGGCGGGCTCAGGCTCCGAGGCCGCTGGCCTCCGGCGCGTCATCGAGCCCGTAGCGGGAGAGCTTGGCATAAAGACTCTGGCGACTGAACCCGAGCAACCCCGCGGCGGCGGTGCGGTTCCCGCCGGCGCGCTGCAGCGCCCGCTCGATCGCGCGCCGCTCGACCGCGGCGCCGGCCTCCCGCACCAGGTTCGGCAGCGGCACCTCGCCGACCCGCTCCATGATGCCGGCGAGATTCGCGGCGAGCTCATCGGGCGCCGGCCCGGTCTCCCGTCGCGGGGCGACGTCGCGCAGGACCATCCCGATCTGGGCCTGCCCCTGCCCGCCCGTGGCCGCGGCCGAGACCTCGACCGCGACCTCGGTACCGAACAGGCCGCGCAGCGTCGAGACGAAGCGACGCACCGTGCCGTAGCGGCGGATGCAGGCGAGCAGGATCGAGGCGTCGCCGCCGGCGCCGGTCAGCCAGCGACACAGCGGCGCGCCGATCACCGCCTCGGGCGCGGGCGCCTGCACGAGTTCGAGGAAGGCGCGGTTGGCGTGGCAGACCGACCCGGCGACGTCGAGCAGCAGGAAGCCGTCCGGCAGCCGGTCGAACAGCGCGTCCAGCATCGGCGACGGGCGCCGTCCGCGGCGACGCGGCAGGGCGGAAGGGGCCAGGCGCAGCAGGTAGACCGGCTCCGCGGCGGCATCGGCGAGCGAGGCGCGCGCGTTCCAGCCGGCCCGGCCGGCGCCGAGGCGCAGCACCATGCCGGGCGCCGGCCCCTGGGTGCGTACGCGCTCCAGCATCGCGAGGAAGCCGTCCCGCTCCTGCGGCAGCAATTCCGGCAGCAGCGCGGCGCCGGGCGCGAGGCCAGTCGCGCGCACCGCCGCCTCGTTCGCCTCCAGCACCTGCAGCCCCTCGGCGCGCAGCATCAGGACCGGATCCTCGGCGGCATGGAACAGCAGCCGGTAGCGGGTCTCGAGGTCGCGATGCTGCCAGGCGTCGCGCTCGATGCCCTGCTGCGCGGCGGCGAGCCCGGACTGGAGGGCCGCGACCATGCGCGGGCTGCGGCCGATCGCGACGAAGCCGCCGCCCCGCCCGAGCCAGACCGTGCTGAACTCGACCTCGATCTCGCGCCCGCTCGGGAAACATTGGCGGACCTGCCGGAAATCCGAGACGCCGTGCAGCCTTGCGTCCTCGACCATGCGGCGCACCGGATCGGCACCGGCGACGGTGTCGGCCCAGGCCCGGCCGCGCCAGGTATCGACGTCCTCGCCCGACAGGCCGCGGCCGAGGCGAACCTCGCGGATCACCGTCTCCGGGTCCAGGAACAAGGTGAGGTCCGGGACCCCGGCGAGGTCGGCGTCGTCCAATACGGCGGTCGGTGCTGGGGTGATCCTGTGTCTCCCGCCGGGGTGCCGCATCCGCCCCGCTCCCGGCTAGTTGGCAAGTACGGGGGGAATTGTTCAAGAGGCCGCGAGCCCGACGGCGCCGGCCTCGCCGTCACGCGTGCGGCGCCGGCGGGTCAGCCGGCGCCCGATCTCACGTAATACGCCCGGCCCGTTTCGCCAGACCGCGGCGGCCGGGTGAGTGAAGGCACGGATCCGGCCGCCACGCCGATACAGGCCGCAGGGACAAGCGCCGCCCCGCGGCCGGAGGAACACAAGCGGGTCGAGCGCGACGGCAGCGGCCAGCCCATCGCCCCGCCGAGGCGTAGCGGGCCGCGGCGCGGCTCGAACGCAGGCTGCCCCGGCGGCACGTGAGCGTGTCCGGCGCCGGGCGGCCCGCCCGGGCGCCGCCGCGTCACGCCCCGCTCAGACGCGTGGCGTCATCATCACATCGATCAGCGCGCCGAGCGCCGGCAGGCCGATCAGGAGGCAGGCGAACAGAAGACCCATCGTGTTGCCTCTTCCGTGTCAGGTGGTTGCAATGGACTGCGCGTCGCGGCCAGCGGCGCGCGCGTCGCGGACCGCCCGTGCCAGCAGCACGCCAACCGTGGCGGCCCGTGGCACCGATCGCAACATGGGTTGCGGCCGCTGGAACGACCAGGGGCGGCAATGCGGGAACAGCCGGTGCAAGGGGATGCGCTCCGCGCCCGCCCGGATCACGATGTCGCCGCTATGGTCGGGCCGCACCCGCAGGGCCACGTCCTCGATCACGGCGAGCGGAATCGAGAGCGTCGCCGGCAGCGCGATGCCGAAGCACATCTGAAGATGCGTCTCGGTCAGCGTGTAGCGCGAGGTGCGTTGCACGAGCCAGGCCGCGAGCATGACCAGGCCGAGCACCGCCATGCCGGACAGGCTCAGCCCGGCGAGCGCCGCGAGGGCCAGCGGCAAAGGCAGCCCCTTCAGCCCCGCCTCGACCGCCGCGTAGAGGATGAGGCCGCAGAAATACAGGCTGATCCACCGGATGCGGAACAGGTCGGCCGCCGCCGAGCGCCAGGCCGGGCGACCTTCCCACAGCACGCGCGGATCTCTCGCGGCCTCTTTGCGGATGACGATCGGCTGGATGGCGGTCATCAGACGATGCCCGGTTCCTGGTGATAGGTGTAGAAGAAGGCGCCGGAGAAGAATGCGTTGACGCGGTCCTCCTCGCGCGCGCTGATCCGGTTCGGCGTCCGCAATGCGGGAATATCCGCGAACTGCTCGCGCTGCAGCGCGCGCACGCGGATCTGCCGGCGCGACGGTTTCAGGTCGGCGTAGTAGATCGGCAGCATGGCGCGGCGCGTCGTCTCGCCGGCCTGCATCTCGATCTCGATGTAGCGGAGGATCTTCACGTCCTGGTCGACCCAGAGATCGACCGCGACGCCGACCGCCGCGCCGTCGGCGGCGATCACGGTCATGCCGCGCGGGTCGGTCTCGCCGGGCCAGACCCTCCAGCCTGCGGCCTCGCGCAGCGGCACGAGCGCGATCTCGTCATGCTTGGAGCGGAGCGGCACGTCCTTGCGCATCGGATAGGCGGCCGGCCCGATCGCGTCCAGCAGCGGATCGCCGCTCGGCACCTCCGGCGCGCCGGGCGAGGCGTAGAGCCGCGACGAGTTCAGCGTGCTCGGCGCGTCGACATGCGGCATCCGGGTGGTGCCGCCTTCCAGCAGCACGAACTCCTTGGACGGCGGCGGCAGCGGGAAGCCGACCAGCGGATGGCGCGAGCCGGACGGATCCTCGAGCGGATAGCCCTCCAGCTTGTCCTGCTGGCGCAGGTAGTAGACCAGGCCCAGGAAGAAGATCACGAAAGCCGCGAACACCAGCTGGGTGACGTCGATATCGCTCGTGATGGCGCCTGCGATCATGCTCGGCCCCTCAATTCGTTGGCAGCGGCGGGAACGGCGACGGCACGCCGGCATCGCTGTCGGGGCCGAGCAGCTCGGGATAGTCGTGAACCATGTTGACGCCGAGCAGCGGCAGCGGCACGCCGTGATGGCAGGTGCCGCAGATGACGAGCGCGTTGCCCGCCTGCGGTCCCTCGTTGCGCTGCGGCACCATCGGCATGCGCGGCGCGCCGGGGATGATGCGCTCCTGCGGCAGGATATGGGCCGCCGGGACGATGAAGTTGCGATTGAGGTCACGCGCCATGCGGATGCCGTAATAGGCGATCCAGCGATACGGCGTGCTCTGCGACCAGTCGCCGAAGGCGCGCGAGTTGTGGCAGAACCCGCAATTCACGCCGAGCGCGTTGGAGAGCTGGATCATGAACTCGTAGACCCGCTTGGTGACGATCCGCGCCGTCACCTGTCCGGTCGGCAGCGCGGTGCCGGACTGGGTCAGCGCCGGCGCGTCCTGCAGCACGTATTCGCCCCAGCTGTCGCGCGGGAAGAAACCGAGCGTGCTGACCTCGTCCTCGTTCCAGTCGTCCTGCTTTTCGATGAAGGGCTGCTGCGGATGCGGCGGGCTCGGGTAGTAGACGTCCGACGGCACCGGCTGGCCGCGATGGCAGGTGTAGCACGTCACGCCGACCTGGGCATTGGCATCCACATGGGACTTCCAGGCGGCGTTGATGTGCCGCGTCATGCGGATCATCAGCCGCGCGATCCGCTTCTGCGGCTTCTGGTCGGAGGCGAAATTGCCGGCCTCGTGGCAGAAGCCGCAGCCTTCCTTCGGCGCGACCCAGGTCGTCATGGTGACCATCAGGCGCACGAATTGCGGCACGCTCGCGTCCTTCAGCACCTGCACGTTCTGATACAGCGCGCCTGCCTTCGGCCCGACCGCCGGTGCCGGCGGCAGCGCCGCGGGTATGAGGTTCGTGGCCGTCAGATCCTGCGGCGTCGGCGCGAACTGGACCATCGACGGTCCCTGCAGCGACACCTGCACGCCGCGCACCGGCCAGTGCCAGCGCGGCACGAGCAGCAGGAACAGCACCGCGGCGACGGTTGCGACGCCGAGCAGGATGGCACCGGTGCGGATCATCGCGGCGATCCTCCCGGCAGGAAGAAGCCCGGCGTCGCGCCACCCGGCGTGGTTCCGCGCAGTTGCATGTCGTGCAGCACCTGCGGCGGCGGCAGGACCGGGATGCCCGCCGGCTGCGGATAGCTCGGCGCCAGGCCGTGCTTGACGCCCCAGAGATACCAGTTGTCGACCACGGTGCCGGTCAGCAGGATGCCGATGCCGCCGGTCAGCGTCGTCAGGATGGCGAACCAGTAGATCCAGCGATGCACCGACTCGAAGGTGGCGTTGAAGCCCATGGTCCAGCGCCAGAACAGCGCCGCCCGCTCGGCGGCGGTGCCGCGATCGGTGATCTCATGGGTTTCGCGCTCGCCGCCGAAGCGGGCGACGGCGAGGATCGTGCCGCCATGCATCGCGAACAGCAGCGTCGACCCGTACAGGAACACGATCGACAGCATGTGGAACGGGTCGTAGTAGAGATTGCCGTAGCGGACCGAGAACGTCGCCGTCCAGTTCAGGTGCGGGATGATCCCGAACGGCACGCCCTCGCACCAGCAGCCGATGATCAGCGGCCGGATGAAGCCCAACACCAGGTAGAGCCAGATCGCCGAGGCGAAGGCCCAGGGCACGTGCGTGCCCATGCCGAGGGCACGGGCGCGGCGGTACATGCGGGCCCACCACAGCAGGATCGAGGCGGTGAGGAAGAAACCCGCCATCAGCCACCAGCCGCCCTCGGCGAGCGGCGGAAACACCCACAGCCCGTATTTCGGCGGCGGCGGATCCAGCCGCAGGAACGGCAGCATCTTGATGAAGCGGATCGGCGACCAGTCGACCGAGGCGAAGAAATTCAGGCCGATGATCTCGATCGCGATGAAGCCGCAGAACAGCGAGGCAAGACCGGTACGCCCGAGATAGGTCGGGAAGAACTGCGTCTCGCCGAACCGGCCGGCCCAGAGCGAATGCACCGGGGTGCCGATGCGGTCGAACTCGTTGCCCTCACCCGTCAGCGGCACGCCCGGCTCGTCGGGGCCGCGCAGCACCGGCGACGTGTAGAGGCTGTAGAACCGGGCCATGATGCCGGGCCTCCTACTGCGCGCCGAACGGGTACCAGATCGGCAGATTGAACCACCAGGCCCACCAGTACGGCCATCCGCGCGTCCAGAACGGGCCCGCGATGATCATGCAGATGGCGCTCCACAGACCGGCGTTGATCGCGAGGAAATAGCCGAGCCGGTGGATGCCGAGTTCGCCGATCGAGTAGGTGATCGTGTCGCGGAAATAGGTGCTTTCGTGCGCGCCGTGCTTGACCGGCCGGCGGAAACCGGGATTGGCGGCGGACAGGATCTCGCCGCCATGCAGGGCGAGCGCGAAGGTGGTGGTGAAAAAGAACGTCACCGCCAGCATGTGCGCCGGATTGTAGTGGAAGTGCAGGTACTGGTAGCCGACGTTCGACACCCAGTCGAGATGACTGATGATGCCGTACGGGAAGGCGTAGCCCCAGGCGCCGAGCAGCAGCGGGCGGATCACCTGCAGCGTGATGAAGGCGAAGATCGCCGCGCTGAAGGCGATCGGCACGTGATAGCCGATGCCGAGCTTGCGGCAGATCTCGACCTCGCGCAGCGCCCAGGAGACGAACGCGCCGATCGCACAGACGGTGATCATCTGCCACAGCCCGCCCTGCGCCGCCGGGGCGAAGCCGAGCCCGTAGGCGATCGGCGGCGCGGCGATATTGATCCGCATCACGTTCCAGGTGCCGCCGATCGCGGTCGCCAGCACGATCAGGCCGACGCCGACGATCGTAAAGACAATCGTGGTGACGCCAAAGAAGCCGACCCAGAACGGACCGATCCAGAAGTCGAACACGTCACCCCCGACCAAGGTGCCGCCGCGCACGCGGTATTTCCGTTCGAAGCTGAGCATCGACATGGGCCGACCTCCCCGCCCGACTCGTGCGCCCGCCGCCGACGGTGGGGGCGCCGAATGTCAGCCTGGCAATGTCAGTCTAGCCTGACAGTCTGAGTTGTCAACTTGAACAGTCATCGCTAGGCTGCGTGCGCTGCGGCCGGGTGACGCAGCGCCCCGAACGGAGGCCGTCATGCGCGCAATCCGCCTCGCTCCCCTCGCCGGGCTTATCGTCGCGGTTGCGCTCGGCAGCGCGCCCGCGACGGCCCAATCCACGGCAACGCCGCCAGCGGCGGCGCAGTCAAAGCCGGGCCAGTCAGCGGCGGGTCAGGCCAACGCGGGCCAGGCGAAGGCGCAGGTGCCCAACCTGGCACAGTCGCAGCCACCGGCGACGGCGCAGGCCCGGCCGATGCAGGTGATCTGGAGCACCTTCATGCGCAACTACCCGAGCGAGCATGCGATGGTCATTGACGAGATCGCGCATGACCGGATCGTGGACGTGCTCCGATGCAACCCGACCTGGTGCGAGGTCGTGTATGGCCGCGCCGCCGGCTTCATCGAGGCGGCGGCGCTCGACGGCAACATCGGCGTCACCTCGCTGCGCGGTCCGCTGGACGCGCATGCCGGCTGCTTCTGGATCGAGACCCCCGCCTATGTCGGGATGCGCGCGCAGGAAATCTGCGGCGTCACGCACAACCCGCCGGCGCTGCCCTGAGGACGGGGTTGGCCTGAGGACGGCGCTGGCCGGAGTTCCGCTGGGCTACGCTCCGCGTCGGCCTGACCCCGCGTTGCCCCAAGACCGTGACGCTGACCCTGGCGCTGCCCTGAGACACGCCCTGCGCCGAGGCGATGGGCCAGCCGGACGCTCGATCGTAACCCGAGCGGGTCTGAGCGCGGCGACCGCGGCGCCGCGCGACCGCGATCAAGCGGCACCCGCGCGCGATGCGCTGAACGCGTACCGGTTCGCCGGCGCGATCGCGGTCAGGCGGCGCGCCGCGCCTTCACCTCGGCCCAGACGGTGGCGAGCGCTTCCACCAGCGCGTCGGCATCCGCCTCGCTGTGCAGCGGCGACGGCGTGATCCGCAGACGCTCGGTGCCGCGCGGCACGGTCGGGTAGTTGATCGGCTGCACGTAGATGCCGAAGCGGTCGAGGAGTTGGTCGCTGATCTGCCGGCAGAGCACGGGATCGCCGACCATCACCGGAATGATGTGACTCGGGTTCGGCAAATGCGGAATGCACGCCGCGTCCAGTCGGGCCCGCACCGCGGCCACCCGTGCCTGGTGCAGCGCGCGCAGCGCCGGGCTCGCCTTCAGGTGCCGGACGCTGGCGAGCGCGCCGGCGGCGACCGCCGGCGGCAGTGAAGTGGTGAAGATGAAGCCCGAGGCGCAGCTCCGGATGAAGTCGCACAGCGCCGTCGATCCCGCGATATAGCCGCCGACCACGCCGAACGCCTTGGCCAGCGTGCCCTCGATCACCGTCAGCCGGTGCGCCAGCCCCTCGCGCTCGCTGATGCCGCCGCCATGCCGGCCGTACAGCCCGACCGCGTGCACCTCGTCGAGATAGGTGATCGCGCCGAACGCCTCCGCAACGTCGCAGAGATCGGCGATCGGTGCGATGTCGCCGTCCATCGAATAGACCGATTCGAAGGCGACCAGCTTCGGCCGCTCCGGCGCGAGGCTCGCGAGCTTGCGGCGCAGATCCGCCGGGTCGTTGTGCCGGAAGGTGAGTTTCTCCGCCCGGCTGTGCCGGATGCCTTCGATCATCGAGGCATGGTTCAGCTCGTCGGACAGCACGACGCAGCCGGGCAGGCGCGCGGCGAGCGTGCTCAGCGTCGCCCAGTTCGACATGTAGCCGGAATTGAACAGCAGCGCCGCCTCGGTGCCGTGCAGCGACGCGAGCTCCTCCTCCAGCAGCACGTGATAGTGGTTGGTGCCGGCGATGTTGCGCGTGCCGCCGGCGCCGGCGCCGCAGCGGTCGAGGGCGGCGTGCATCGCGTCCAGCACCAGCGGATGCTGCCCCATGCCGAGATAGTCGTTCGAGCACCACACCGTGACCTCGCGGCGCTCGCGCTGGCCGTGATGCAGGGCGCGGGGAAAGCGGCCGGCCTGGCGCTCCAGATCGGCGAACACGCGATAGCGGCCCTCGCGCCGCAGGGCGGCGAGCTGGCCGCGGAAGAACGCCTCGTGATCCATCATCGCCCCCTCGCCCGTCACGCCGCCGCGGCGCATTCGCAGGCGTCGAACGCCGCCAGCAGCCGTTCCTCGTTCACCGCGCGGCCGATCGCCACGACCCGCGGCTGCTCGTCGCCATGCGGCGCGAAGGCGGTCATGCACGGCCGGCCGCCGGCCAGGTCGAACCGGATCCAGCCGCCGCCGACCCGCGCGATTCCCTTGACGCGCTCGACGCTGCCGAACGTGCCGGCGGCGATGTCCGCCAGCAGCGCCTCGAGCGCGCCGGCATCGCAGGGTGCGCCCAGCGCCCGACTGCAGGATTGCAGGTCGGGCACCGGATGCGCGTGCGCGTGGTCGTGATCCGCCGCGCCGTCGGCGTGGCGGTGCGGGTGCGGATCGGCGTGGCGCGCAGTCGCCGGCGCGCCGGCATCGGCGTGCTCGGGCGGGTGCGCGTGCGCGTGGTCGTGCCCATTCGCGTGATCGTGCAGCGGTTTCGGGGCCGGCACCGCCGGCAGCAGTTCCGGGCGCGGCGCCGTCCGGCCGAAAGTGGCGCCGACGAGCGCGATCGTCGGATTGAGGCCGCGCAGGGTCGCGCCGATCGCGTGCAGCTCGGCCGGTGTCGCGAGGTCGCACTTGCTGACCACGATGCGGTTCGCCAGGCGCGCCTGCGCCTCGAAATAACCCGGCATCCGCGCATAGTCGGCAAGAAACGCGCCGGCATCCACGACGCCCGTCACCTCCAGGCGGCGCGTCAGCGGCGCCAGGTCGGGGCCGTGCAGCACGCCCACCAGCGCCGCCAGATCGGCAACCCCGCTCGGCTCGATCAGCACGCGCTGCGGCGACCAGCGCGCGATCGCCTCGTGCAATTGCCGCGACAGCGAGCCGCGCAGCGAGCAGCAGATGCAACCGTTCGGCAGCTCGACGACGCCGGCGCCCTGCCCGCTCAGCAGCGAGCCATCGAGACCCATGGCGGCGAAATCGTTCACCAGCACCACGGTGCGGATCGCGGGATCGGCATCGGCCAGCATCCGCCGCAGCAGCGTGGTCTTGCCGGCGCCGAGGAACCCGGCCACGATCTCGGCGTCGAACGCGGCCGCCGGCCGCCGCGACGCCAGTCCCCACGACCAGAGCTTGGCCGACGGCAGGGGCAGCACCAGGAACCAGTGCTCGAGGATCGCGAGCACCATCATGGTGGCGAGGAAGGTGTCGCCGACGACGCCGAACGGCGACGCGGCGGTGGCGGCGCGCGTCACCAGCACCGTCGCGATCACCGTCGAGAGGGTGATCGAGAGCGGGAACAGCAGGTTCATCGGCTTCTTGGTGAGGAAGCCCTTGAGGAAGGCGAGGTGCTCGGGCAGGAACTCCTCGTTCAGGTTGCGCACGCCGAGGAACACGTTCAGCTTGGCGCTCTGGTGCATCCACCAGAGGATCATGAAGGTCCAGGTCCCGACCTGGTTCGGCGCCCGCCAGGTGAGTGCCACGACCAGCGCCCCCACGGCGACGATCGCCAGCTCATGGTACAGGCTGGTCTGCACCGCGTGCCCGAAATGCCGCCAGCCGCCGCAGCCTTCGCGGCAGGCCTCGCGGCGCGGGCCGGTGACGAACCCCATGTAGAAGCTGATCTCCTGCCAGCCCCAGGCGAGCAGGCCGCAGGCGAAGGCCCAGTAGGCATTGGCCAGCGTCGCCTCGCGGCTGGTGATCGCGAGGCCGTACAGCGAGATGCCGAGCAGCAGGGTGGCGCCGATCATGCTCCAGCGGAACGTGCGACGCGGCAGCCCGTCGAGATAGATGATCAGCCCGGTGCTGAACCACCAGCAGAACAGGGCGAACAGCGCCGCGAGTGCCGGATGAGCCATGATGCGTCCCGCCTACCAGCTCGGTGCCATCAGGATGTCGGCCGGCGGCGTCTGCCGGCGCGCCGGCAGCGTGAACAGCCGGGCGAGCACGGCGCCGGCGCGGACGGTGAGGCCCGCCCGGCGCACCGCGCCCGCGACGCCGCCGCGCTGCTTCGCCGCCGCAATCCGTTCCGCGACCCGCCGCAGCCGCTCCAGCCCGGACCGGAACCGCGGATCGTCGAGCGGCAGCTCGACCGGAAACACCTGGCGCGCGATCGTCGAGGTGATGCGGAACACGTCGCGGTCGTATTGCGTCGCATCGAGGCCGAGGGCGGCGTGAAACGCCGGCCGCGCATGATCGCGTACATACATCGTGGCAAAGACGGCGAGCAGGAAGAACCGGATCCACAGCCGGTTCACCCCGGTCAGAAGCTGCGGATTGGCCCGCATCAGCAGCGCGAACGCCTCGCCGTGCCGGAACTCGTCCTGGCACCACTCGCGGAACCACTGGAAGATCGGGTGGAACCGCAGCTCCGGATGCCGCCCGATCTGGCGATAGATCGAGATGTAGCGGGCGTAGCCGATCTTCTCGGAGAGATAGGTCGCGTAGAAGATGAATTTCGGCCGGAAGTAGGTGTATTTCTTCGCCCGGGTCAGGAAGCTCAGATCGACGCCGACGCCAAAATCCTTCAGCGTGTCGTTGATGAACCCGGCATGCCGCGCCTCGTCGCGCGTCATGTAGCCGAACAGCTCCCTGATGTCCGGGTTGCTCACGCGCTTGCGGATCTCCGCATACAGGATGCAGCCGGAGAATTCCGCGGTCACCGAGCTGACCAGGAAATCCAGGAACTCGCGCCGCAACGCCGCCGGCAGGTCGGGCAGATCATCGAACGCGGCGGTGCGGATGAAATGGCCCTTGTTGCGGTCGGCGCGGAACTCCGCCATCAGCGTGTCCCACTCGCGCCGCACCGGCGAGACATCCAGCCGGTCCATGGCGGCGAAATCGGTGGTGTAGAAGCGCGGGGTCAGCAGGGTGTCCCGCTTCGCCTCCTCCGTGGTCTCGCGGGAGAGGCGATCGTGCATGACGGCACTCATGGCACGCCTTTCGGTTGGAAGCCCACTTCGTAGAGTTCGGTGAGGGCGAACAGGCTCGCCGTCCGCGTCCAGGCGCGGCGCAGCGGCCCGGCGCGCAGCACGGTGGCGCGGCATCGCATCGTCAGCCGTTCGCCGAACGCGACGGCGGGCGGCGCATCGTGCACGATCACGACGTCGCCCGGCCGGATCGCGACCCCGTCGGGAATGGCGTGGGCGTGCAGGGTTTGCGGACTCTGCTCCATGTCCACGTCGCATGCGACCTCGATCCGACGTCTCATCGCGCACCCTCCTGCATCAGCCGCGCGAAAGCGGCCTCGTTGGTCGGCCCGAACGCCTCGAGCTCGAGCCGCGTCCCGGTCGTCGGATCGTCGAGCGTGAGCCGGCGATCGCGCCAGGCGGTCAACTGGAACGGGATCGCGACATCGGCGCCGACGCGCGCGCGCAGCGTGTCCAACCCCTGCATGACCGTGCGCAGGAAGCCGTCATCACTCGCGCCGATCGTACGCACGGTGGCGCCGGTCGCCGCGTCCGCGATCAGCAGGCCGCCGCCGTCGCGGGGCAGGAAGCGCAGCGCGCGGGTCTGCAGCGCGATCCCGGTCGGCAGCGGTCGCGCCGCGCCCCCGAGATGACCGAGCAGCGCGCAGCCGATCGTGAAGCCGACCAGCAGCGCCGCGCCGACCAGTACGCCGCGCGGCACCACCGGGTCGGGCAGGAGCTGGCGGGTTCCGGCCGGGGGGCTCATCGCACCCGCACCCCGGTCAGCGGCGCCACCGGCGAGAGCCGCGCCGCGCGCATCACCCCGGCGAGCGGCACCACGGCGAGCAGCGTCAGCAGCAGCAGCACGACCTCGAGCGCGTACACGACGGCATAGCCGGCGGCCGGCGCGGCGAAGGCCGGGCCGATCCAGTGCTGTGCCGACAGGGCCGGCACGACGTCGCGGATCAACCCGCCGAGCGCCGCCGCCGAGCCCGCGGCCGAGGCCTGCACCGCGCCCCAGATGCCGAGTGCCAGCCCGACCCGCCCGGGCTGCGCCATCGCCATCGCCGCGGTCAGCGTGCAATGCGCGAACAGGCCGGCGCCGAAGCCGATCAGCATGACGCCGCCGGCGAACACCAGCGCCGAGCCGAGCGGCG
This sequence comes from Acetobacteraceae bacterium, assembly GCA_035504175.1. Taxonomy (GTDB): domain Bacteria; phylum Pseudomonadota; class Alphaproteobacteria; order Acetobacterales; family Acetobacteraceae; genus DATJSJ01. The sequence continues at coordinate 1,582 of DATJSJ010000104.1, read as the reverse complement.
CCGCCGCCAGCACCGCCGCGAACGCCGCCAGGCCCGCGAGCGTGCCGAGCGCGGAAAACCGGTACGGGTCGGCGCCGCGCCCGAGCGCCCGCGCCGCCAGCGCGAAGCCGCACAGCCCGCCGATCGCGAGACCCGCGGTCAGTCCCGTCGTGGCACCGACCGGCAGATGCAGCACCTGCCCGCCATACGGTTCCAGCAGCACGTCCTGCATGCTGAAGCCGATCGTGCCCAGCGCCAGCGCCACCAGCCGGCGGACCGCTCGGTGCTGGCGCCGGAAATCCGCCCAGGCCTCCGCGAACAACGGCGCCGGCCGGTCGGTCGCGGTCTGCGCCGGGCGCCGCGCCTCCTGCCGCCACAGCGCCGCGAGGTTGAGCGCCATCGTCGCCAGCGCCGCCGCCTGCACCACCTGGATCAGCTTCGCCGGCGTGAAATGCGCCAGCACGATACCGAACAGCAGCGCGCTCGACACCATGCCCAGCAGCAGCATCATGCAGAGCAGCGCCACCACCCGCGGCTGCGACGCCGGCGGGGCGAGATCGGTCGCCAGCGCGAGCCCGGTCGTCTGCACGGTGTGCAGCCCGGCGCCGACCAGCAGGAACGCCATCGCCGCGCCGAGCTGCCCGACCACGGCGCCGGCGCCGTGCAGCCGGCTCGACAGCACCAGCAGCGCGAATGGCATGATGCACAGCCCGCCGAATTGCAGCAGCGTGCCGAACCACAGATACGGCACGCGCCGCCAGCCGAGCGCCGAGCGGTGCGTGTCGGAGCGGAAACCCACCAGCGCGCGGAACGGCGCGAACACCAGCGGCAGCGAGATCATCACCGCGACCAGCCAGGCCGGCACGTGCAGCTCGACGATCATGACGCGGTTGAGCGTGCCGAGCAGCAGCACCACCGCCATGCCGACCGAGACCTGGAACAGCGACAGCCGCAGCAGCCGCGGCAGCGGCAGCTCCGGCGTCGCCGCGTCGGCGAACGGCAGGAAGCGCGGCCCGTACAGCGCCACCAGCGCGGTGATGCGGGCGTTCAGCGCGGCCAGGCGCTTCATCGCCGCAGCTCCTGCGCCTGCGAGATGTAGAAGCCGCTGGTGATCCGCTGCGTGCGCCCGGCCGTCCAGCCGCCGAGCGCGGGCTCGCGCGCCAGCGCGGCGCGCAGCCGGCGGCCGCCGACCGGCGCGATCGCGGGCGCGCGGTCGCCGCGCGGGAACAGGCGCCCGACCGCGTGCATGGCACCCAGCGCCGGGGTGCGCGGGGCGAAGGTGAACAGCACGGACGTGCCGGCGCGCGCCGCCAGCAGCGCGAGTGCCGCCGCCATGTCCGGGGCCGCGTAGTGGATCAGCGAATCCATCGCGACGACATGGTCGAAGCGGCCGAGCGCGGGATCGAGCATGTCGCCGGCGAGGTAGCGGATGCGCCCGTCCGGCGAGGCGGCGGCGGCATGCGCGATCAGCCGCGGTGACAGGTCGACCGCCACCACCTCGGCGCCGCGCCGTGCCGCCTCGCGGGCGAACAGGCCGGTGCCGCAGCCGGCATCGAGCACGCGCCGGCCGCCGAGATCGGCCGGCAGCCAGGACAACAGCACG
>DATJSJ010000103.1:0-3942 GCA_035504175.1 Acetobacteraceae bacterium | reverse complement strand
CTCGAGGCGGCGATCACGCCGCGCACGCGCTGGCTGATGCTGAACAGCCCGTGCAATCCGACCGGGGCCGCCTATTCCGCGGCGGAGCTGCGGCCGCTCTGCGACGTGCTGCTGCGGCATCCGGACGTCTGGGTGTTCACCGACGACATCTACGAGAAGCTCGTCTATGGCGGATTCCGCTTCGCCACCATGGTCGAGGTGGAGCCGCGGCTGCGCGACCGCACCGTCACGATGAACGGCTGCAGCAAGGCCTATGCGATGACCGGCTGGCGCATCGGCTTCGCCGGCGCGCCGGCGGCCCTGATCAAGGCGATGGACAAGCTGCAGAGCCAGTCCACGTCCAACCCGTCCTCGATCAGCCAGGCCGCGGCGGTCGAGGCGCTGGAAGGGCCGCAGGATTCGATCGAGGCGATGGTGCGCGTCTATCAGGAGCGGCGCGACCTGGTGGTCGGCATGCTGAATGACGCGCCCGGCCTCACCTGCCACAAGCCGGAGGGCGCGTTCTACGTCTTCCCGGCGATCCATGGCTGCATCGGCAAAACCAGCCGCGGCGGCGCGCGCATCGCCGATGACGAGAGCTTCGTCACCGCGCTGCTGGACGAGGAGGGGGTGGCGGCCGTGCACGGTGCTGCCTTCATGTATCCCGGGCATTTCCGCATCAGCTACGCCACCGGCACGGAGGCGCTGCGCGAGGCCTGCACGCGCATCCAGCGCTTCTGCGCCGGCCTCGCCTGACGCGGGCGATGCCGACGCTGTCCGGGCGGCTCGACCGGGTGCCGGTCGCCGCCTCCGTCGCGATGACCGTGCGCGCCCGGGCACTCGCCGCGGAGGGCCACGACGTCATCGCGCTGACCGTGGGCGAGCCGGATTTCGCGACGCCGCCACATGCGATCGAGGCGGCGCACGCGGCGGCGCTGCGCGGCGACACCAAGTACCCGCCGCAGGACGGCACGCCGGCGCTGAAGCAGGCGATCCGGCGCAAGTTCGCGCGCGATTCCGGGCTCGACTATCCGCTCGACCAGATCATGGTCGGCAATGGCGGCAAGCAGGTGATCTTCGACGCGCTGATGGCGACCCTCGACCCCGGCGACGAGGTGATCGTGCCGGCGCCGTACTGGAACGCCTATCCGCTGATCACCCGCCTGGTCGGCGGCGAGCCGGTGGTGGTGCCCTGCCCGGAAAACAACGGCTTTCGCCTGCAGCCGGAGGCGCTGGCGGCGGCGATCACGCCGCGCACGAAATGGCTGATCCTGAACTTTCCGAACAACCCGACCGGGGCCGCGTGCCCGGACGCGGAGATGGCCGCACTCGGCGCGGTGATGCTGGACCATCCGCAGGTCTGGATCCTGTGCGACGACATGTACGAGCACCTGCTGTACGACGGGTTCCGGCACGCGACCATGGCGGCGGTCGAGCCGCGGCTCGCCGATCGCACGCTGACCCTGGCCGGCGTCTCCAAGACCTACGCAATGACCGGCTGGCGCATCGGCTTCGCCGGCGGGCCGCGGGCGCTGATCCGCGCCATGGTGCAGGTGCAGGGGCATGTGAATGCCGGCATCTCCACGATCGGCCAGGCCGCCGCGGCGGCGGCGCTCGACGGGCCGCAGGACCTGGTCGCGGCACGGGCCGCGGAGTACCAGCGGCGCCGCGACCTGGTGGTGGACGCGCTGAACGCGACGCCCGGCCTGCGCTGCCATCGGCCGGAAGGCGCGTTCTACGTCTATCCCAACGTCGCCTTCTGCCTCGGCCGCACCACGCCGGCCGGCCGGCATCTTGCGACCGACGAGGATTTCGCCGCCGCGCTGCTGGACGAGGGGCATGTCGCGGTGGTGCAGGGCGCGTCCTTCGGGATGAGCCCATACATCCGCATCAGCTACGCGGCGGACGCGGCGGTGCTGACCGAAGCCTGCCGCCGCATCACCGCTTTCTGCACGGCGCTGCGCTGATCATCCGCCCGGGCGGCCGACTCGCCCGTCAGTCGCGCAGCGTGTAGCCCTTGTGCTGCATGCATTCGCGCGTCGCGACGCGGATCTCCACCGGGTAGGTGATCGGGTAGAACACGAACAGCCGGAACAGGGCGTGGACGCGCCGGCTGGCTTCCGCCTCGCCGTCCGTCTGGCACTGCTTTAGGTCGGCACGGTAGGCTGGTGCGGCGTGATTGGCACGCATCGGCGGGTCATAGGCGCAGGCGGAAACGGCGAGCGCTGCCAAAGCCGGCAGCGCCCCGAGCCGGCGCCGCAACCGTCTCGTGCCGCCGCGCCTGCGGGATGGCGGCGCGTCGCCTTCGCGCACCACGCTGCCGCGACAGGAGGGGGGCATGATTTCCGCCGGATACGTTCGCACCATGGCGGCATACAATGCCGAGATGAACCGGCGCGTCTATGGCGCGGCGGCGCGGCTGCCGGACGCGCGCCGCCACGAGCAGCTGGGCGCGTTCTGGGGCTCCATTCACGGCACGCTGTGCCACCTGCTCTGGGCCGACCAGATGTGGATGTCGCGGCTGGACGGTTGGGACAAGCCACCCGTCGGGCTGCGCCAGAGCGGCGGCATGGTGCAGGATTTCGACGAGCTCAACGCGCGCCGCGCCGCGGCGGACGCGGCCCTGTCGGACTGGGCGGGGCGCGTGGAGGACGCGTGGCTCGCCGGGGAACTGGTCTACTTCAGCGGTTCGGCGCAGCGTGAGGTGCGGCGGCCGCGATGGTTCCTGATCACGCATCTGTTCAACCATCAGACGCATCACCGCGGCCAGGTGCACGCGCTGCTGACGGCATCGGGCGAGCAGACCGGCGACACCGATCTGCCCATCATCATGGCGTGACACCTGGGCGGCCGGAAAGCCGGCCTGGAGCTCGAAGCGATGACCGATTTCATCTGCACCGCCTGCGGCACCGAGTTCCCGCCCGCCGATGCACCGCCGGCGATCTGCCCGATCTGCGCCGATGCGCGCCAGTTCATCCCGGCCGGTGGTCAGTCCTGGACGACGATCGCGGCTCTCGCCGCCGCGCATTGGAATGGCTTTCGCCGGGTGGCGCCGGACCTCTACGCATTCGGCACCTTCCCGCATTTCGCGATCGGCCAGCGCGCGTTCCTGCTCCGCACCCCGGCCGGAAATGTGCTTTGGGATTGCGTGTCGCTAATCGATGACGCGACGATCGATCTGCTGCACGGAATGGGCGGGATTGCCGCGATCGCGATCTCTCACCCGCACTACTACACGACGATGGGGCGATGGGCGGCGGCGTTCGATGCGCCGGTGCATCTGCACGTGGCGGACCGCGAATGGGTGCAACGTCCCGATCCGCGGCTCCGTTTCTGGGACGGCGACACGCTGAAGTTGCTGCCCGGTGTCACGCTCATCCGCGCCGGCGGCCACTTTCCCGGCGGCACGGTGCTGCACGCGGCGGAAGGCAAGGGCGCGATCCTGTCCGGCGACATCCTGCAAGTCGGCCCTGACCGCAAGCTCGCCTTCATGTGGAGCTATCCTAACTATGTCCCGCTCGGCGCCGGCCCGGTGCGGATGATCGCCGAGCGCCTCGCGCCCTTCGACTTCGACGCAATCTGGGGCGCATTCTGGGACCGCGAGATCGTCGCCGGCGGCCGGGCAATTCTCGAGGAGTCCGTCCACCGGCACCTTCGGGCGATTGCCGTGTGATCTTCGGCCGGGGCGCCACACCCGGTCGGAATCACTCCGAGCCGCGCTACAGCCCGGTGTGCGCGATGCTCATCCTCGCCACGTCCGACACGGTCGCAGCATCGCTGCGGGCGTGGCGGAGGGGCGACGTGCGGCCGTCGCGGCACGCAGGTGACGTCAGCCGAAGAACCCCTCCAGGCGCGCCACCACCTCGTCCGGCGCTTCCTCCGGCAAATAGTGGCCGGCCTCGACCGGACCACCGGACACCTCGGCGTCACAGTATTCACGCCAGAGCGCGATCGGGTCGTACC
>DATJSJ010000102.1:0-13349 GCA_035504175.1 Acetobacteraceae bacterium | reverse complement strand
ACGCGCGTCGGCGAGCGGCTGGAGCGCGTGTTCGGACACATGGAGTCCGAGATCGGCGTGCTGCAGGTGGAGAAGCGCATCCGCAACCGCGTCAAGCGGCAGATGGAGAAGACGCAGCGCGAGTACTACCTGAACGAGCAGCTCAAGGCGATCCAGAAGGAGCTGGGCGAGGGCGAGGACGGCCGCGACGAGACCGCCGAGCTCGAGGAGAAGATCAAGAAGACCAAGCTCTCCAAGGAAGCCCGCGAGAAGGCCATGCAGGAGCTGAAGAAGCTCCGCACGATGAGCCCGATGAGCGCCGAGGCGACGGTGGTGCGCAACTACCTCGACTGGATGCTGTCGATCCCGTGGAAGAAGCGCAGCAAGGTCCGCAACGACGTGCTGGTCGCCGAGAAGGTGCTCAACAACGACCATTACGGGCTGGAGAAGATCAAGGAGCGTATCCTCGAGTACCTGGCCGTGCAGGCGAGGAGCCCGAAGGTGCGCGGCCCGATCCTGTGCCTGGTCGGCCCGCCCGGCGTCGGCAAGACCTCGCTCGGCAAGTCGATCGCCCGCGCCACCGGCCGGCAGTTCGTGCGCATGTCGCTCGGCGGCGTGCGCGACGAGGCGGAGATCCGCGGCCACCGGCGGACCTATATCGGCTCCATGCCGGGCAAGATCATCCAGGGGATGAAGAAGGCGAAGACCTCGAACCCGCTGTTCCTGCTCGACGAGATCGACAAGCTCGGCGCCGACTGGCGCGGCGATCCGTCCTCGGCGCTGCTCGAGGTGCTGGACCCGGAGCAGAACAGCACGTTCAACGACCATTACCTCGAGGTCGATTACGACCTCTCGGACGTGATGTTCGTGACCACGGCGAACAGCCTGCGCATGCCGCAGCCGCTGATGGACCGCATGGAGATCATCCGCATCCCGGGCTACACGGAGGATGAGAAGGTCGAGATCGCCAAGCGGCACCTGATCGCCAAGCAGTCGGAGGCGAACGGGCTCAAGGCCGAGGAATGGTCGATCAGCGACGACGCGCTCCGCGACCTGATCCGCTACTTCACGCGCGAGGCGGGCGTGCGCTCGCTCGAGCGCGAGCTCGCCAACCTGGCGCGCAAGGCGGTCAAGGAGATCGTCACCAAGAAGACGGCGAAGGTCGCGATCACCCGTCGCAATCTCGACAAATACGCCGGCGTCCGCCGCTTCCGCTTCGGCGAGACCGAGGCCGAGGACATGGTGGGCGTGGTCACGGGCCTGGCCTGGACCGAGGTCGGCGGCGAGATTCTGACCATCGAGAGCGTGACGGTGCCGGGCAAGGGCAATGTCAAGCACACCGGCAAGCTTGGCGACGTGATGCAGGAGAGCGTCTCGGCGGCGCTGTCCTACGTCCGCAGCCGCGCGATCAGCTTCGGCATCAAGCCGACGCTGTTCGAGAAGCGGGACATCCACGTGCACGTGCCGGAAGGCGCGACGCCGAAGGACGGGCCGTCCGCGGGCATCGCCATGGCGACCTCGATCGTCAGCGTGCTGACCGGCATCCCGGTGCGGCGTGACGTCGCCATGACGGGCGAGATCACGCTGCGCGGCCGGGTGCTGCCGATCGGCGGGCTGAAGGAGAAGCTGCTCGCCGCACTGCGCGCCGGGATCACCACGGTGTTCATCCCGAAGGAGAACGAGAAGGACCTGGCCGAGATTCCGGACAGCGTGAGGAAGCACCTCAAGCTGATCCCGGTCGGGCACGTGGACGAGGTCATCGCCCAGGCGCTGATCCGCAAGCCCGAGCCGATCGCCTGGGAGGAGCCGGAGGAGACGGTGGCCCGCAAGCCGGCGGCCGAAGAGCCCGCCGGGGCGTCGCTGCCGCACTGAGCGGCTTGATCTGAGTGCACCGGCCCGGGAGCGATCCCGGGCCGGTCTTTTTTTGCGCCGTCGCCGCGCCGCTTGCCCGCGGCGGGCGGCGCGGCTTAATGGCAGCGTCGATGCGACGAGAGCGTTGATGCGGCGAGAGGGTTGATGATCCGGGGCCGGGCCAGCGTGCCTGCGGCCCGCGGCGGACGGCAAGCGCCCGGGGGCGGTTAGCTCAGCGGTAGAGCGTCTCGTTTACACCGAGAGGGCCGGCGGTTCGAATCCGTCACCGCCCATGCCGCCCGGCGGAGGCGGCGCGCCTTGACCCGTTGGCGGCGACGGCCTAAACGCTGCGCCCTGCCGCTGCGGGTGTAGCTCAGTTGGTTAGAGCGCCGGCCTGTCACGCCGGAGGTCGCGGGTTCGAGCCCCGTCACTCGCGCCAGCGCCACGCGCACCGCGCGAGCCCGCCCAGCGGCTCAAGTTTCCCCCGCCAAGCGTGATCGCCGCAGGTCGTATCGTCAAAGGCGTGAATCGTGGCCCGGAACCTGAGAGCTGCGACGGGATCGCCTGCCACGGTCGAAGCGCTCCTGGTCCGAGCGCGAGTGAGCGATCCCACGCTTTGCCACCGTCACACCGTGCCGCGCGTGTCGCGCACCTGTTCGCGCTCCGTTCCCGAGCGGTTCACCGGTCCTGACGGTCAGACGCGGCAAGCCCCCCGGGCTGATCCCGCGCCCGTGACCGGCGCCGCGACGCGGCGCCACTTTCTGCGCACGCATCGACCGCGGCGACGCCCCGGCCCCTAGGCGGCGGCCAAGGCTTCGGAGTAGTAGTGTCCGCGCTGCAACGCGACATCCGCCACGACACAGTGCGCGCCCGCGCACGAAGGGGCCGGCCATGCAAGTCGATCTCGGGCAGTGGTTCCCGATCATCGTGTTCCTCGTGATCGCCGGGGTGATCGCCTCGGCGATGGTGGGCGGCTCGATGCTGGCCGCCCGGCAGAAACCCTATCCCGAGAAGCTGACCGCGTACGAGTGCGGCTTCGACGCGTTCGATGACGCCCGCCGCCGCTTCGACGTGCGCTTCTACCTGGTCGCCATCCTGTTCATCATTTTTGATCTCGAGGTTGCCTTCCTGTTCCCCTGGGCGATCAGCCTGTGGCGGATCGGCGCGTTTGGCTTCCTTTCCATGCTGGGCTTCCTTGCGGTGCTCACCGTCGGCTTCATCTATGAGTGGAATAAGGGGGCGCTGGAATGGGAGTGATTTTGCCATGAGCAGCTCGACAGCCTCCGCGACGCCGGTTGCATGGAACCGTGAGGGGTTGGCGCCGGGCGCCGGGCAGGATGCCGTGGTCCGCGGCATCACCGGCGAGATCGAGGACAAGGGGTTCGTCGTCGCCAATCTCGACCGGCTGGTGAACTGGGCGCGCACCGGCAGCCTGTGGCCGATGACGTTCGGGCTCGCCTGCTGCGCGGTCGAGATGATCCACGCCTACATGCCGCGCTACGATCTCGACCGGTTCGGCGTCATCCCGCGCGCCTCACCGCGGCAGAGCGATGTCATGATCGTCGCCGGTACGCTGTGCAACAAAATGGCGCCGGCGCTGCGGCGCGTCTACGACCAGATGCCGGAGCCGCGCTGGGTGATCAGCATGGGCAGCTGCGCCAACGGCGGCGGCTACTACCACTTCTCCTACTCGGTGGTGCGCGGCTGCGACCGGGTGGTGCCGGTCGATGTCTACGTGCCGGGCTGCCCGCCGACGGCGGAGGCGCTCGTCTACGGCATCATGCAGTTGCAGAAGAAGATCCGCCGGACCGGGACGATCCTCCGTGGCTGAGGCAGAGGCACAGCCCGCCGCCGAGACGCCGCCGCCCACGCGGGAGCAGTTGCTGGCGCAGGCGGTGGCGACGCTGCCCGGCGTCGCGGGTACCGAGGTCGCGCTCGGCGAGGTGGTCGCACATGCGTCGCGCGACTCGCTGGTGACGCTGATGGTGACGCTGCGCGACGATCCGCGCTTCGCCTTCGAACAGCTCATGGATCTCTGCGGCGTCGACTATCCGGTGCGGGAAGAGCGCTTCGACGTCGTCTACAACCTGCTGTCCGTGTCGCTGAACCAGCGGCTGCGGGTGATCGTGACCACCGACGAGCAGACGCCGGTCCCGTCGCTGCACACGATCTGGCCCGGCGTCACCTGGTGGGAGCGCGAGGCCTGGGATCTGTTCGGCATCCTGTTCGAGGGCCAGCCCGATCTGCGCCGCATCCTGACCGATTACGGCTTCGAGGGACATCCGCTGCGCAAGGACTTCCCGATGACCGGCTATGTCGAGCTGCGCTACGACGAGGAGCGCAAGCAGGTGGTCTACGAGCCGGTCAACCTGACGCAGGATTGGCGCAGCTTCGATTTCATCTCGCCCTGGGAGGGCATGACGACGCTGCCCGGCGACGAGAAGGCGCATGAGGAGAAGCGCCGCGGCGGAGGCCGGCCATGAGCGGCACGCGCGACATCGTCGAGCCGACGAAGCAGACGATCGAGATCGACAGCCACGCGATCAATTTCGGCCCGCAGCATCCCGCGGCGCACGGCGTGCTGCGGCTGATCCTGGAGATGGACGGCGAGGTGGTGGAGCGGGCCGATCCGCATATCGGCCTGTTGCATCGCGGCACCGAGAAGCTGATCGAATACCGCACCTACATGCAGAACGTGCCGTATTTCGACCGGCTCGATTACGTCTCGCCGATGTGCGAGGAGCATGCCTACGCGCTGGCGGTCGAGAAGCTGCTCGGCATCACGGCGCCGGAGCGGGCGCAGTGGATCCGCACGCTGTTCGCCGAGATCACCCGCGTGCTCAACCACCTGCTCAACGTCACAACGTACGCGCTCGACGTGGGCGCGATCACCCCGAGCCTCTGGGGGTTCGAGGAGCGCGAGAAGCTGATGGAGTTCCATGAGGCGGCGTCCGGCGCCCGCCTGCATGCGAATTATTTCCGTCCGGGCGGCGTCTCGCGCGACCTGCCGGCGGGGCTCACCGACCGCATCGCCGAATGGTCGGAGACCTTTCCGAAATTCGTCGACGATCTGCAGGAGCTGTTGACCGGCAACCGGATCTGGAAGCAGCGCACGGTCGATATCGGCGTCTTCTCGGCCGAGCAGGCGCTGGCCTGGGGCTTCTCCGGCCCGCCGCTGCGTGCCTCCGGCGTGCCCTGGGACCTGCGCCGGGCGCAGCCCTACGACAAGTACGACCAGATCGAGTTCGAGGTGCCGGTCGGGCGCAACGGCGATTGCTACGACCGCTACCTGGTGCGCATGGAGGAGATGCGCCAGAGCGTGCGCATCATCCGCGAGTGCCTGGCGCGCATGACGCCCGGGCCGGTGAAGGTGCAGGACCGCAAGTTCACGCCGCCGCGCCGCGCCGAGATGAAGCACTCGATGGAAGCGCTGATCCACCACTTCAAACTGTTCACCGAAGGGTATCACGTGCCGCCGGGTGCGACCTATACGGTGGTGGAGAGCCCGAAGGGGGAGTTCGGCGTGTATCTCGTGGCCGACGGCACCAACCGGCCGTACCGCTGCAAGATCCGGCCGACCGGCTTCGCCTTCCTGCAGGCGATCGAGGCGATGGGGCGGCGGCACATGCTGGCCGATATCGTCGCCATCATCGGCTCGATCGACATCGTGTTCGGCGAGATCGACAGGTAGTCATGTCCGAACCGATCGATCCCGGCGCGCCGCGGCCCGGCGCCTCGCCTCCCAGCCCCTCGCCATCGAGCAAGGTGCAGGCGGAGAGTATCGGCGACGGCAGCACCGGGCAGGAGCACCCGCAGCCGACCGAGTTCGCCTTCGACGCGGAGAGCGAGGCCGAGATCGGCAAGCTGATCGCGAAATATCCGCCGGGGCGGCACGCGAGTGCCGTGTTGCCGATGCTCTATCTGGTGCAGCGGCAGATGGGGCGGCAGACCGGCAGTGCCTGGGTGCCGCGCGTCGCGATGGATGCGGTTGCGGCGCGGCTCGGCATGCCGCCGATCCGCGTCTACGAGGTCGCGACCTTCTACGCGATGTTCAACACCACGCCGATCGGGCGCTACCATCTGCAGCTCTGCACCACGACGCCATGCTGGCTGCGTGGCTCGGACGACGTCGTCGCGGCCTGCCGGCAGGCGACCGGGATCCGCGGCTGGCACGAGACCAGTGCCGACGGGATGTTCACCATGACCGAGGTCGAGTGCCTCGGCGCCTGCGTGAACGCGCCGATCCTGCAGGTCGACGACGATTTCTACGAGGACATGGATTTCGACCGGACGCTGGCGCTGCTGGACGCGCTGCGGCGCGGCGAACGGCCGAAGCCCGGACCGATGATCGACCGGATCACCTCCGCGCCGGTGGGCGGGCCGACGACGCTGACCGAACTTGGCGATCTCGGCGCCGGGCAGCCGACCGCATCGCCCGCGGAGATCCGCGAATGAGGCGCCGCCCGGCGCCGCGCTGCGAGGCCTGACGCGCATGCTGCAAGACCGCGACCGCATCTTCACCAATCTCTACGGCCAGCACGACTGGGCGCTGGACGGGGCGCGCCGGCGCGGCGACTGGGATGGCACCGGGGCGATCCTGGCGCGCGGGCGCGAGGCGCTGGTCGACGAGATGAAGGCGTCCGGTCTGCGCGGACGCGGCGGCGCCGGGTTCCCGACCGGCATGAAATGGTCCTTCATGCCGAAGCAGTCGGACGGGCGGCCGCACTACCTGGTCATCAATGCCGACGAGAGCGAGCCCGGCACCTGCAAGGACCGGGACATCATGCGCCACGATCCGCACAAGCTGATCGAGGGCGCCCTGGTCGCCTCCTTCGCCATGGGCGCGCATGCGTCCTACATCTACATCCGCGGCGAGTTCTACAACGAGGCGCGCAACCTGCAGGCGGCGATCGACCAGGCCTACGCCGCCGGGCTGATCGGCAGGAATGCCTGCGGCTCCGGCTTTGATTTCGATCTGTATCTGCACCGCGGCGCCGGCGCCTATATCTGCGGCGAGGAGACCGCGCTGCTCGAGAGCCTGGAGGGCAAGAAGGGCCAGCCGCGGCTGAAGCCGCCCTTCCCGGCGGCAGTCGGGCTGTATGGCTGCCCGACCACTGTGAACAATGTCGAGAGCATCGCCGTCGCGCCAACCATCATGCGGCGCGGCGCCTCCTGGTTCTCGGCGCTGGGGCGGCCGAAGAACACCGGCACCAAGCTGTTCTGCATCTCCGGCCACGTGAACAAGCCGTGCAACGTCGAGGAGGAGCTCGGCATTCCGCTGCGCGAGCTGATCGAGACCTATGCCGGCGGCGTGCGTGGCGGCTGGGACAATCTGCTGGCGATCATTCCCGGCGGGTCGTCGGTACCGCTGCTGCCGAAGGAGATCTGCGACACCGTGCTGATGGATTTCGACAGCCTGCGCGACGTCAAGAGCGGGCTCGGCACCGCCGCGGTGATCGTGATGGACAAATCGACCGACGTGATCAAGGCGATCTGGCGGCTGGCCAAGTTCTACAAGCATGAGAGCTGCGGCCAGTGCACGCCCTGCCGCGAGGGTACCGGCTGGATGATGCGCGTGCTGGCGCGCATGGTCGAGGGAAGGGCCGAGCTGGAGGAGATCGACATCCTCGAGCAGGTGACGCGTCAGGTCGAAGGCCACACGATCTGCGCGCTCGGCGATGCGGCGGCCTGGCCGATCCAGGGGCTGATCCGGCATTGCCGGCCGGCGATCGAGCAACGCATCGCCGAGTACAAGCGCTCGGCGAAACCGTCGCGCGGCCCGGCGATGCCGCTGGCGGCGGAGTAGGGCGCATGGCCAAGCTCACCATCGACGGGATCGAGGTCGAGGTTCCGAACGGTTCGGCGCTGATCCAGGCCTGCGAGGCGGCGGGGCGGGAGATTCCGCGCTTCTGCTATCATGACCGGCTGTCGATCGCCGGCAATTGTCGCATGTGCCTGGTTGAGGTCGAGAAGGCGCCGAAGCCGGTCGCCTCCTGTGCCTATCCGGTCGCGGACGGGATGGTGGTGAAGACAGACAGCCCGATGGTGCGCCAGGCGCGGCGCGGCGTGATGGAATTCCTGCTGATCAACCATCCGCTGGATTGCCCGATCTGCGACCAGGGCGGCGAGTGCGACCTGCAGGACCAGGCCTTCTCCTATGGCCGCGACCATTCGCGCTATCTCGAGAACAAGCGGGCGGTGAAGGACAAGTATCTCGGCCCGCTGGTGAAGACCGTGATGACGCGCTGCATCCAGTGCACGCGCTGCATCCGCTTCTCGGCCGAGATCGCCGGCGTGCCGGAACTCGGTGCCACCGCGCGCGGCGAGGACATGGAGGTCACGACCTATGTCGAGCGGGCGCTGACCTCGGAGCTGTCCGGCAACCTGATCGACATCTGCCCGGTCGGCGCGCTCACCTCCAAGCCCTATGCCTTCGTCTCGCGGCCCTGGGAGCTGAAGAAGACCGACAGCGTCGACGTGCTGGACGCGCTCGGCACCGCGATCCGCATCGATGCGCGCGGCGCCGAGGTGCTGCGCATCCTGCCGCGCGTCAATGACGACATCAACGAGGAGTGGCTGGGCGACAAGTCGCGGTTTTCGCTCGACGGGCTGAAGCGGCGGCGGCTGGACCGGCCCTGGGTGCGGCGCGACGGCAAGCTGCGCCCGGCGAGCTGGACCGAGGCGTTCACGGCGATCGCCGAGCGGCTGCGTCCCGGCGGCCGGGCGCTGCCGGGCGAGCGGATCGGCGCGATCGCCGGCGACCTTTGCGACGCCGAGAGCATGGTGGCGCTGCGCGATCTGATGACGGCGCTGGGCTCGGCCAATCTCGACTGCCGGCAGGACGGTGCGCGGCTCGACGCGTCGCGGCGGGATTTCTACCTGTTCAACAGTTCGATCGCCGGCATCGACGAAGCGGACGCGCTGCTGATCGTCGGCGCGAACCCGCGACATGAGGCGCCGGTGCTGAACGCGCGCATCCGCAAGCGCTGGATGCAGGGCGCGTGTGCCGTGGGAATGATCGGGCCGGAGGCGGCGCTCACTTATCCGGTGCACTGGCTCGGCGATACGCCCGTGGCGCTTTCCGGCTTGCAGGAGCGCGTGACGCGCGAGCCGGCGGAGAGCGCGACGGTGGATTTCGCCACCGCGCTCCGGCAGGCGAAGCGGCCGATGATCCTGGTCGGGCAGGGCGCGCTGGCGCGACCGGACGGGGCAGCGGTGCTGGCTGCATGCTGGCGGCTCGCCGGCGCGGTCGGGGCGCTGACCGCGGACTGGCACGGGTTCAACGTGCTGCACACCGCCGCCGCCAGGGTCGGCGCGCTCGATCTCGGCTTCCTGCCGGGGCCGCAGGGGCGCGACATGGAGGGCATGCTCGGCGGCGGGGTCGATGTGCTCTGGCTGCTCGGCGCCGATGAGTTCGACACGAGTCGGATCGGACCGGATACCTTCGTCATCTACCAGGGGCATCACGGCGATCGCGGCGCGGCGCGCGCGGACGTGATCCTGCCGGGCGCCGCGTATACCGAGAAGAACGGCACCTACGTGAACACCGAGGGCCGGGTGCAGCGCGGTTTCGTCGCGGTGCTGCCACCCGGAGAGGCGCGCGAGGACTGGCGCATCCTGCGCGCGGTCAGCGAGGTGATCGGCCATCGCCTGCCGTATGACGATCTGGATGGCGTGCGTCGCCGACTGGTTGAGGTGAATCCGGTGTTCGAGCGCGGCCGGCGCTACGCGCGGCTGGCCTGCACCGATCCCGGCGGGCCGGCCGGCGATCCGGCGGCAGTGGCCGCGGATGCGTTCCGGCCGGCCGTACCGGTCTATTACCTGGGCAATCCGATCAGCCGGGCGAGTCCCACGATGCAGGAGTGCGTACGCGTGCTGACCCGCGGCGAGGCGCCCGCGCTGGAAGCGGCCGAGTGACGTGGCGCATTTTTTTCTGCACACCACGATTGGCCTGATCATCCTCACCTTTCTCGAGGCGCTGGCGCTGCTGGTGCCGCTGCTGATCGGCGTGGCCTATCTGACCTTGGCGGAGCGCAAGGTGCTGGCCGCGATCCAGCTGCGTCGCGGGCCGAACGTGGTCGGGCCGTTCGGGCTGTGGCAGCCCTTTGCCGACGCGCTGAAGATGGTGATGAAGGAAACGGTCATCCCGATGGGGGCGAACCGGTTCCTGTTCATCATTGCGCCGATGCTGACCTTCACGCTGGCGATGATCGCGTGGGCGGTGATCCCGGTGAACAACGGCTGGGCGATCGCCGACATCAACGTGGGCGTGCTGTACCTGTTCGCGATCAGCTCGCTCGGCGTGTACGGCATCATCATCGCCGGCTGGGCGAGCAATTCGAAATACGCCTTCCTCGGCGCGCTGCGCTCGGCGGCGCAGATGGTCAGCTACGAGGTCTCGATCGGATTCGTCATCGTCTCGGTGCTGCTGTGCGTCGGCAGTCTGAACCTGAACGAGGTCGTGCTGGCGCAGCGGCATATCTGGTTCTGCATCCCGCTGTTCCCGATGTTCATCGTTTTCTTCATCTCGGCCCTGGCGGAGACCAACCGGTCGCCGTTCGACCTGCCGGAGGGGGAGAGCGAGATCGTCGCCGGGTTCTTCGTCGAGTACAGCGCCATGGCGTTTGCGCTGTTCTTCCTCGGCGAGTACGCCAACATGATCCTGATGTCGGCGATGACCAGCATCCTGTTCCTCGGTGGCTGGTTGGGGCCGTTCGGCTGGCTGCCGCAGATCGGGCCGATCTGGCTGATCCTGAAGATCTGCGTCTGCCTGTTCGTGTTCCTGTGGGTGCGGGCGACGCTGCCGCGTTTTCGCTACGATCAGTTGATGCGGCTGGGGTGGAAGGTGTTCCTGCCGGCGTCGCTGATCTGGCTGGTGATCACGGCGGGCGTGCTGATGGCCGTCGGGTGGGTGCCGCATGTTGCATAAGCAAGGCCAGGGAACCCGCCCGCTGGGGGCAGGCGCCCTCAGACCCGCAATACTTAAAGTGATGGGGGTCTGGGGCCTCCGGCCCCTGCGGGGGTTCAGGGGGCAGAGCCCCCTGGCCTTCCTTCCTTTGGGACTGTAGCCATGGCCTTCCTCGATCGCACCGCCCGCAGTCTGCTGCTGACCGAGCTTGTCGCCGGTCTCGCACTGACACTGCGCTACTTCTTCAAGCCCAAGGCAACGATCAACTACCCGTACGAGAAAGGCCCGATCAGTCCGCGCTTCAAGGGCGAGCATGCGCTGCGTCGCTACCCGAACGGCGAGGAGCGATGCATCGCCTGCAAGCTGTGCGAGGCGATCTGTCCGGCGCAGGCGATCACGATCGAGGCCGAGCCGCGCGCCGACGGCTCGCGTCGCACGACGCGCTATGACATCGACATGACCAAGTGCATCTATTGCGGGCTGTGCGAGGAAGCCTGCCCGGTGGATGCGATCGTCGAGGGGCCGAACTTCGAGTTCGCCACCGAGACGCGCGAAGAGCTGATGTACGACAAGAACAAGCTGCTGGAGAACGGCGACCGCTGGGAAGCCGAGATCGCCAAGCGGCTGGAGCTGGACGCCCCCTACCGGTGAGGAGCCGGGCCGCCGGCCGGCGGCCCGGGTGATCGACATGAACGAACTGCGGCGCGGTGACGGCCTGTCATGCTAGTCACCCTCGCCTTCTGGGTGTTCGCCGTCATCCTGGTGGTCTCGGCCGCCATGGTGGTCTCGGCGCGCAATCCCGTGCACTCCGTGCTGTTCCTGATTCTCGCCTTCTTCAACGCCGCGGCGCTGTTCCTCATCGCCGGGGCGGAGTTCCTGGCGATGATTCTGGTTATCGTGTATGTCGGCGCGGTCGCGGTGCTGTTCCTGTTCGTCGTGATGATGCTGGACGTGGATTTCACCCAGCTCCGCGAAGGGTTCCAGCGCTACGCGCCGGTTGGTGCCGCGATCGGCGCGGTGCTGCTGATCGAGCTCGCGCTGGTGGTGACCGGCTGGCAGATCGCGCCGGAGGCGCCGACGCTGCGCCTGTCGCCGCAGCCGCTGGCGGTGCACAACACCGCGGCGCTGGGCAGCGTGATCTACACGGATTACGTGCTGCTGTTCCAGATCGCCGGTCTTGTGCTGCTGGTCGCGATGATCGGGGCGATCGTGCTGACGTTGCGCGACCGGCGCGAGGCGCGGCGGCAGGTGATCCGGCTGCAGACCGGACGCGTGGTCGCGGAGACGCTGGAGCTGGTGCCGGCGCCGCTGCACGCCGGGATCGCCGAGCTTGGCGTGCGCCGGCCGGTGGTGGTCGAGCCGCCCGAGGAAAAGGACGAGGCGGAGCCGGCGGCGGGAGGGCATCACTGATGGCGGTGGGCATCGGGCATTATCTCGCGGTCAGCGCCATCCTGCTGGTGCTGGGGATTTTCGGCATCTTCCTCAACCGCAAGAATGTCATCATCATTCTGATGTCGATCGAGCTGATCCTGCTCGCGGTCAATCTCAACCTGGTGGCGTTCTCGGCGGCACTCGGCGACCTGGCCGGGCAGGTCTTCGCCATGTTCGTGCTCACCGTCGCGGCGGCGGAAGCGGCGATCGGTCTTGCCATCGTGGTGATCTATTTCCGCAACCGCGGCTCGATCGAGGTCGAGGACGTCAACCTGATGAAGGGCTGAGATGCTGTATCCGATCGCCGTCTTTGCCCCGCTCGTCGGATCGCTCATCGCCGGGCTGCTCGGCCGGGTCATCGGTGACCGGGCGAGCGAGGGTGTCACGATCCTCTGCATGGCGGTCGCCGCCGCCTGTGGTGTCGCGACTTTCGTGCCGATGCTGACCGCCAGCGTGCCGGCCGCGGCGGCGATGCCGATCGCGACCTGGATCCAGTCCGACACGTTCCACGTCGAATGGGACCTGCGCTACGACGCGCTTTCCGCCGTGATGGTGGCGATGGTGACGTTCGTGTCGATGCTGATCCATATCTACAGCATCGGCTACATGGCGCATGACAAATACCCGCGCCACCGCTTCTTCAGCTACCTCAGCCTGTTCACCTTCGCCATGCTGATGCTGGTGACGTCGAACAACCTGGTGCAGCTGTTCTTCGGCTGGGAGGGCGTCGGTCTCGTCTCCTACCTGCTGATCGGCTACTGGTATGACCGGCCCTCGGCCTGCGCCGCGGCCATCAAGGCAATGATCGTCAATCGCATCGGCGACCTGATGTTCGCGCTCGGCATTGCGCTGGTGTTCTTCCAGTTCGACTCGATCAGCTTCCCGGTGATCTTCGGCGCGGTGCCCGGGCACGAGGGCGCGCTGTACCATCTGTTCGGGGAGAACTGGCGCGCCTACGAGGTGATCGGCGTGCTGCTGTTCTTTGGCGCCATGGGCAAGTCGGCGCAGCTGTTTCTGCATACCTGGCTGCCGGACGCGATGGAGGGCCCGACGCCGGTCTCGGCCCTGATCCATGCCGCGACCATGGTGACGGCGGGCGTGTTCCTGATGGCGCGCATGTCGCCGATCCTGGAGTTCGCCCCGACCGCGACCGGGTTCATTACCTTCATCGGCTCCGTCA
>DATJSJ010000101.1:0-2861 GCA_035504175.1 Acetobacteraceae bacterium | reverse complement strand
CTGGCCGGGTCATTGCGACTGACCTATGTGGTGATCAGCAGCGATCCGGCCGTGGTGCACCATCTGACGGCCGACACGCTGGTGCTGTTCGCCGGCAAGATTGTCGAGGCAGCGCCGACCGAAGCACTGTTTGCCAGGCCGCTGCATCCATACACTGCCTCACTGCTGGCGCTGCGCGATCCCGAGGTGGCGCTGCGCGGCGAGGGGCTCGCGCAATCGGGCGCCGCGGCGATCGCGCCGAGCGGGGGCTGCCGTTTCGCCGGGAACTGCACGCTGGAGCGGCCGGAGTGCCGCAGCACGCCGCCGGAGCTGTGGCCTGCGGGAGAGGGGTGGCGCGTGCGCTGCCATGCACGGCGGATGGTCGCCGATCAGAGGGCCAGAGAGGGAGCCGACGCCTGATGGAACCGAAATTCGCGATCACCGAAGACTCGGTCCGGCGTTACGCCGCGATGTTCGATATCAGCCTCACCGACGCCGATGCAGCGATTCTGGCGGCACAGCTTGCCGGCGGCTTGGCCGGCATCGCCGCCTTGTGGGAGGTGGATGTCTCCGGCACCGAGCCATCCGTCATCCTCCCGGTCGATCGCTGGTGAGGCGGCCATGAGCGCCCAGTCCGACGACGATCTCGCCTTTGCTTCGCTCACCGAGATGTCCGACCGCCTGCAGCGGCGCGAGCTGACCAGCGCCGCCCTGACCAGGCTGATGCTGGATCGGATCGGCCGGCTCAATCCGGTGCTCAATTGCTACATCACCGTCCTCGCGGATGCGGCGATGGAGCAGGCCGAGCGGCTGGACCGGCTGACGGAGGCCGGCGTCCGGCTCGGCCCGCTGCACGGCATCCCCGTCGCCATCAAAGACAACATGGCAACGCAGGGCATACGCACGACGGCTGCATCGCGCATCCTCGCGGACTGGGTGCCGGACCAGGACGCGACCGTCGTGCATCGCCTGAAGCAGGCGGGCGCCGTGATCCTGGGCAAGACCAATCTCTACGAGTTCGCCTTCGGCGGGGTGCACCCGGATTACGGCGAGACTCGCAACCCCTGGAATACGGAGCGGACCTGCAGCGCGTCCAGCAGCGGACCCGCCTGCGCGGTCGCCGCCGGTCTCGCCTATGCCAGTCTCGGCACGGATACCGGCGGCTCGGTGCGGTTGCCGGCTGCGGCTTGCGGCATCGTCGGGCTGAAGCCGACCTATGGCGTGGTCAGCCGCGCGGGCGTGGTGCCGGCCGGCTACAGCCTTGATCACGTCGGCCCGTTCGCGCGGACGGTGCGGGATACGGCGCTGGTTCAGAATGCGATCGCCGGAGCCGACGAGCGCGACCCGGCCGGATCGCGCAAGCCTGTCGCCGACGCCACCGCGGCGCTCGGCCGCGCGCTGCGCGGCATCGTCGCCGGCGTGCCGCGTGTCCAGGAAAGCGAGCTGATCGACCCGCAGATGCGCGCGGCCTGCGACGCCGCGATCGCAGTGCTGCAGCAGCAGGGCGTACAGCTCGTCGAGGTCGAGCTGCCGGATCATTTGCTGTCGCGCACGATCATGTGGGCGATCGCGGCGTCGGAACTGGCCGAGAGCCATCGCGAATGGCTGCGAACGCGGCCGCAGGATTATTCCCCGACTGTACTGGGGCTGATCCGACAGGGCGCATTCCTGCCGGCGGTGGAATACGTGCACGCCCATCGTGTGCGCCAGAAGATCATCGCGACGTATCGCGCGACCATGCGCGAGGTGGATGTTGTCCTGATGCCGGTCGTGCCGTTCCCGGCCTGGCCGATCGGTGCCGAGGAGGTGACGGTTGCCAACGTGAAGGAGAACCTCATGGGGTCCCTCACGCGGTACTGCCCGCCCTTCAACATCACCGGCCAGCCGGCACTCTCCGTACCGGCCGGGTTCGACACGGACGGGCTGCCCCTCGCGTTGCAGATCGTCGGCCGCTGGCACGAGGAGGCGACCGTGTTTCGTGTCGCGCACGCCTATGAGCAGGCGGCCGGCTGGTACCGCTCCCGGCCATCTCTCCCATGAGCGGGGCTGCCGGCGCAGGACGCGTCGGCCTGCTGGGGCTTGGCGCCATGGGGGGAGTCATGGCTGCCCGGCTGATTGCAGCGCAGCGTGCGGTTGTCGGCTACGATCCAAATCCCGCAGCCGTGGACCGCCTCGTGGCACGCGGCGGCAGATGGGCGGCGAGTCCTGCCACGTGCGCCCAGGGCTGCGCCGTCCTGATCGTGATGGTGCGCGACGCCGCGCAGGTCGATGACGCGCTGTTCGGACCATCCGGCGCCGTGTCAGCCTTGACGCCCGGCAGCACGGTCTGGCTCGCCAGCACGGTGCCGCCCGCCTGTGCGACGCAGCTCGAAGCGCAGTTGTTGGAGCACGGACTCCTTTGCCTCGATGGACCGGTCAGTGGCGGTATCGCCGGCGCGGCGGCGGGGACGCTCACGGTCATCTGCTCCGGCAGTCGATCGGCGCGGGCGGCAGTGCAACCGCTCCTCCCGATCCTGGCGCAGAGCACATTCGTCGTCGGCGAGCGGGCGGGTGCGGCGTCAAGAGCCAAGATGATCAACCAGATGCTGACGGCCACTCACATCGCCGCCACGGCGGAAGCATTGACCCTCGCCAGGTCGGCCGGACTCGATGCCGACCTGGTGTACCGGATCATTTGCGCGTCCGCCGGCACGTCGCGCGCGTTCGAGGTCCGCGCCCCGCAGATGCTGGCCGGAGACTTTGCGACGGGGCCGGCACTCGACGTCTTCCGCAAGGATCTCGCAATCGTGCTTGACGAGGCGAAGCGGTTGCGCAGTCCAACGCCGATTGCCGGCGTCGCCGCGCGCGTGTTTGATTTCGCTGCCGAACGCGAGGGCGGGGAG
>DATJSJ010000100.1:0-11961 GCA_035504175.1 Acetobacteraceae bacterium | reverse complement strand
AGGCGGTCGAGGCGGCAAGGCACGGCGCCCGCACGGCGATGATCGGCGCGGTCGGTGACGATGCGTTCGGTGTCCGGCTGCTGGCGAACCTGCGCGCGGCGGGTGTCGATGCGACGCAGGTCGCAGTGCGACCCGGGGTGGGTTCCGGGATAAGTGTCGCGATCGTCGATCCGGGCGGCGACTACGGCGCGGTCATCGTCTCCGGCGTCAACCTGACCCTGGACGCGGCAAGTGTCGCGGCGGCGCGCGCGGTGATCGAGGGCGCCGCTTGGCTCGTGCTGCAGCAGGAGGTGCCGGACGCGGCGAACGTGGCGGCAGCAGGCATTGCCCACGGCGCCGGATGCCAGGTGGTTCTGAACGCCGCGCCGGCGCGGCCGTTGTCGCCGGCATTGGCCGGGCTGGTCGACGTGCTGGTGGTCAATGCGGTGGAAGCGGAGATGCTGGGCGCCGGCGCGGTTGCCGACCTGCCGCAGGCGGCCGCCGCCGCCGCGGCGCTGCTGCAGTCGGTGCCGGCCGCGATCGTGACCGCCGGCGGCGCCGGCCTGGCGGTGGCGCGGCGGGACGCGCCGCCGGGGAGGCGCTGGTCGCGGCGGCGGAGTACGCCAATGCCGCGGCAGCGGCACTCGTCGCGACGCCGGAGGCGGAACGGGCCGCCCTCACCCCGGCGGCGACGGCCCGGCTGCTGCAAGGGAGGCGCGGCGGCGCCACGTAGCGGCGGCGTTGGAGCAGCGCCCCGGGGTCGCGTCGCCGCCGGGTCAGGCGGGGCGGGCGGCGCGACGGCGTCGCCCGCGGGACTTCTCTGCGCCGCCGGACCTCGACCTGCGCCGGCCGGCCGCGGCGGCCACCAGGCCGACGAGCGTTTCGATCACGAGCATCTGCGCCGGCACCGAGGTCGTCACACCGTCGGCGAGCTTCTGCTCCAGCGGCGCGGTGCGCAGCAGCAGATCGGCATGGGCGGCGATCGGCCCGGCCGGGCGGCTGGTGATGGCGACGGTGGCGGCGCCGGCGGCGCGGGCGGCGCGCAGCGCCCGCACGGTTTCCGGCGTGGTGCCGGAATCGGAAATCGCGATGGCGACCGCATCGCGGGAGACCGGACCGATCACCTCGATCGCCATGTTGAAATCGGTGAAGGCCTGCGCCCAGATTCCGGCGCGCAGCAGCTTCGCCGCCAGGATGCCGCCGGCCAGGCCGGAGACACCGGCACCGTAGACATTGGCGCGCCCGCGCTCGACGATGCGCTCGGCCGCGGCGCGCAGGGCGCGGCGGTCGAGCAGATCGCTCGTCGCGCGCAGCGTGTTGATCATGTCCGCACACAACCGGTCGAGACCGGCGGCAGTGCCGGACGCTTGCGGCGTCGGCGCCGTGGCGCCGAGCTGGGCCGCCAGCGCCACCCGGAATTCGCGGAAGCCGGCGAAGCCGAGGCTGCGGCACAGCCGGATGATGCTGGCCTGGCCGCTCTCCGTGACCTCGGCCAGCCGTCCGATGGAGAGCGTGGTCGCCGAGTGCGGGTAGTTGATGATGTATTTCGCGGCGCGCGCCAGCGCGTCGGGAAGGTCGGGAAAATCCGCCTTCAGCCGCGCCACGATGGGCGATGCGGGGGCGGCCGGTCTCGCCCGCATCGTGGATGCTCGTGGCGCCGGCACGCCGGCAGCGGTGCCGATCTCCGCACCGCCCGGCCTGCCACTTGCTGCCATCCCTGTTCCCCCGGCCTTGACCGAGTCCGCCGTTGCATGTTGCGGGAAAAGGTTGACTCCGCAACGGGCGGTGCGGAGTATTTCTCCACCAGCGTGGAGCGACGCAGAGTTGCGCCGCGCCGCCGCGGCATCTTCCTCGTTCGCAGCCAAGGGATCGATCGCCATGCAGAACCGCAAAGCCGGGCAGGCCGGCGATGGTGGCCGGGGGCTGAGCCGGCGCAGCGTCATTCGCGCCGGCGCCGGGGCACTGGCCGCGCCGATGCTGCTGTCGCGCCCGGCGCACAGCGCCGGCGGCAAAACCATCCGCGTGCTGCTGGTCGGCGATCCGTTCTACTATGCGCTGCGCGAGCTGGTCGGCCAGTTCAAGGACGAGACCGGCATCACCGCGGAGGTGGAGAGCCTCGCCTACGACGCGCTGCAGGCCCGGCTCGTGTCCTCGTTCATCGCCCATCGCCCCGATGCCGACGTGATCACCGTCGATGCGATGTGGGTCGGGCAGTATATGGACAGCAACTGGATCCGGCCGCTGGACGACCTCGTCAAGGGCGACAAAAGCCTCGATCTCGGCGATTTCATCCCCGAGGTGCTGTATTCGCTCAATACCTGGCGCGGCCACATGGCGACGCTGCCGGTCGCCGCCTACGGCCAGGGCGTGATGTACCGCAAGGACGCATTCGCGGCACTCGGCCTGCAGATGCCGGCGGCGAAGGACTTCACCTGGGACGCCTACGTCAAGCTGGTCCAGGGGATGGACGGCAAGACGGTCGGGGGCACGAAGCTGTTCGGCACCGTGGTCGCCGGCGCGCAGCCGCAGCCGATCGTCCACATGTACACGCAGCTTGCGGCGAGCCAGGGGACGCGGTGGTTCAAGCAGTTCCCGCAGGCCCCCTGGGATTTCACGCCGACCATCGACTCGCCCGAGAATCTCGGCGCGCTCGAGATGTTCAATGCGCTGTACAAGATGTCGCCCCCGGCGGCGATCAACTTCAACTGGTTCGATGCCGGGATGCGGTTCGCGCACGGCGATATCGGCATGCTGTACTGGTGGACGCCGTATTTCTACCTGACCTGGAATGACGGCTACATGACCGGCAAGCCGTCGCCGATCCGCGACCAGATCGAATATGCGACGCTGCCGCACGATCCGGCGCATCCGCAGGTGATCAGCACCGGCGGCTGGAGCCTTGGCATCCCCGCCAATGCGCCCAACCAGGACGCCGCATGGCAGTTCGTCAAATGGGCGACCTCGGCGAAGACGCAGAAGGCGATGGGTCTGGTCAACAAGGTCGGCCACCAGTTCTCCGATTTCTCGCGGGTATCGCTGTATCAGGATCCCGATCTGGCGAAGATCTATCCGTATCTGCCGTTGCAGCTCGACCTGCTGCGGCAGGGAGACGGCAAGGTCGTGCGACCGCCCTGCCCGGTCTACACGACGCTCGAGGGGATCTACGGGCTCAACCTCAACCGGACGCTGTCCGGCGGGGCGACGCCGAAACAGGCGCTGGCGACGACCAGCAGCCTGTTCGATAACGTGCTGAAGGGGAATTTCCTGATCCCGTACAAGCTGGAGAGCTTCAACGACACGCTCGCGACCACGAAGCAGCTGATTACCTCGCTCGCCTGATTCGTGGGCGTCTTCGCCGCGACGCTCCAGCGGCGGCGGCCGGTGCCGCTGCTGCTGGTCGCGCCCTCGATCGTGCTGCTGCTGGCGCTGGTGGCGTTCCCGCTGTTCTTCGCGCTGCGCAACAGCTTCTATTTCTGGAACCTGCAGATGAGTCCGAGGCCGCTCGGCTTCATCGGGCTCGGCAACTATCAGGCGGCGCTGACGCAGTCCGACTTCCCCGAGGCGCTCTGGCACACCGTCGCGATCACGTTGGTCGGCACCGCGGTCGAAGTGGCGCTGGGCCTGGCGATCGCACATCTGCTCGCGGTGCGACTGGCGGGGATGGCGGTCTGGCGGGCGCTGCTGATCATGCCGACGACGATTGCGCCGATCGTCACCGGCTTCCTGTTCCGCTACCTCTATGATCCGCAGGGCGGCCTGCTCCCGTGGGTGCTACGCAGCCTGTTCCTGCCGGTGCCCGCCCAGGGGTTGCTCGGCGACGCGCACACCGCGCTTTGGGCGGTGCTCGCCGCCGACGTGTGGCAGTGGACGCCGTTCTGCGCCATCGTGCTCTATGCCGGGCTGCTGGCGGTGCCGGAGGAGATCTACGAGGCGGCGCGCATCGACGGCGCCGGTTCCTGGGCGCTGCTCACCCGCGTGACGCTGCCGCTGATCCGCAAGCCGGCTGCCTTCGTCAGCGCGCTGCGCATGATGCAGATCTTCAACCTGTTCGATCTGGTGCTGGTGCTGACGCGCGGCGGGCCCGGGGCTTCCTCGCGCACGTTGTCCTATGCGCTGTATCAGCAGGGTCTGGTCGATTTCAACATCGGCCTGTCCAGTGCCACGACCTGGCTGATCGTGATCCTGGTCAATCTCTTGATCGCCGGCTTTGCCGTGTTCGCCTTTCGGGAGATCGTCTGATGCGACGGCTGCGTCCGCGCGGGCTCGCGGTGCGGCTGGCGCTGTATGGCGCGCTGGCCTTGTGCATGCTGGTGTTCATTGGCCCGATCGCATGGTTCTTCCTGCTGGCGATCCGTCCGCCGGAGACGGTGTTCGTCTCGCCACCGGTTTTCCTCTTCACGCCGACCTGGCATGCGTTCCATGACACGTTCGTCGATCCCGGCGCCAATCTGCCGCAGCTCTTCAACAGTCTGATCGTCTCGGGCGGCGCGGTGGCACTGAGTCTGCCGTTCTCGATCCCCGCCGCCTATGCGATTTCCCGATTTGCGTTTCGCGGCCGGCGCAATCTGATGCTGTGGTATCTTGGCCTGTTGATGGCGCCGCCGGTCGCGTTCCTGATTCCCTACTTCATCGTGATGAACGCGATCGGCCTGACCGGCACGTATCTCTCGATGATCCTGGTGCTGCAGACTCTCGTGGTGCCGTTCTCGGTCTGGCTGCTGAAGAGTTTCTTCGACGAGATTCCGATCGATCTCGAGGAGGCGGCGCGGATTGACGGCGCAGGGCTTGCTTCGGTGTTGTGGCGGATCACGTTGCCGCTTGCCCTGCCCGGGCTGATCGTCACGGCGATGTTCGCCTTCGTGTTTGCCTGGAACAATGCCGCCTTTCCGCTGGTGCTGAGCGACCAGGACACGACGACGCTGCCGATCGGCACGCTCGGCTACTTTGCCACCGCCGGCGTCACCTGGAACGACATCGGCGCTGCCGCGGTCGGTGCAATGGTCCCACCGATGCTGATTTTCCTGCTGCTAGGCCGCTACATCGTGCGCGGCCTCACCTTCGGCTCGATCAAGGGCTGACCGATGATCTTTCTCAGGCGGGTCCGGGGCCGCCGGCCCCGGCGGGGTTCAGGGGCGGAGCCCCTGGCCTTGTCTTCCGTCCCATTGACGCGGAGGTAGTGCATGACGGGATTCGGCATTGTCGGAGCCGGGCTCTGGGGCAGCCAGCATGCCAAGGTTCTCTCCACCTTACCGCAGGCCGACCTGGTGGCGGTCTGTGACGTCGATCCGGCGCGTGCGGAGGCGATGAAGGTGCGATACGGCGCGCGTCGCGTGCATGCGACGGTGGAGGCGCTGGTTGCCGACCCGGAGATCGAAGCGGTCACGGTGGCGACCCCTGACTTCGCTCACGCCGAGATCATCCGCGCCGCGCTCGCGGCCGGGAAGCATGTGATGAGCGAGAAGCCGCTTGCGACGACGGTTGCGGAGAGCGAGGCGGTCGCGGAAGCCGCCAGACGTTCCGGCCGAAAGCTGATGGTCGATTTCCACAATCGCGTGAGTCCCGCGATCGTGGCGGCGCGTGAGGCGATCGCCAGTGGTGAGATCGGCCGCCCGCTGCACCTGGCGGCACGGCTCAACAACACCGTCTTCGTGGCGAGGGAGATGCTGAGCTGGGCGGCGCGGTCCTCGGCGCTGTGGTTCCTGGGCAGCCACGCGGTCGACGCGCTGCGTTTCATCACCGGCGACGAGATCCGACGCGTGCAGGCAGTGCGGCGCGACGGGCATCTGGCGGCGCAGGGGATCGCTACGGCGGATGTGCATCTGGCGTTGCTGGAGTTCCGCTCCGGTGCCGTGGCGACGCTGGAGAACAGTTGGGTGCTGCCGGCGGATTCGCCGATGGTGTTCGATTTCCGGATCGAGATCGTGGCCGAGCGCGGCGCGGTGCAGGTGAACACTGCGGACAACGCCGCGTTTCGCAAGTTTGCCGGCCAGGGGCTGCGCGCGACGGATCTCTTCGGGGCGACGCCGGCAGCACCCGGGCGGATCGGCGGCTTCGTGTATGAGGCGATCGCCCGGTTCGTTGATGCCGTGGTCTCCGACGGGCCGTTGCTCGCGGATGCGGAGGATGGGGTGGCGGCCACGCGGGTGCTGGCGGCGATCGAGGAGGCGGCGCGGACCGGGCAGGGGGTCATGGTCTGACCGGCGCGTCCCGGCTCGGCTTGGCCAGGCGAGGACAGCGGGAGGGCGGGAAAGGGGCCGGTCGGGCCGCGCCCCGGTCAGCCACCCGGTTGCCGGCGGGGGCCGAAGGTCCCAGCTCAGCGCTGGATGGCAACTGGAAGCGCGAAGGAGCAGGCATGCGCATCGGCATTATCGGCGCCGGCCAGATCGGCGGCACGCTGACCCGGCGGTTCCGCGCCCTCGGTCATGAGGTCGCGGTGGCGAATTCACGCGGACCGGAGACGCTTGCCGCGCTCGCGGCTGAGACCGGCGCCCGCGCGGTTGCGGTCCCGGACGCGGTGCGCGGCGCCGAGCTGGTCGTGGTCACGATTCCCGAGAGGAATATCCCGAGCCTGCCACCCGGCCTGTTCCGTGACGTGCCGGCGGCGGTCGCGGTGGTCGATACCGGGAACTACTATCCGCGGCAGCGCGACGGCCGCATTGCCGGGATCGAGGAGGGGCTGACGGAGAGTCGCTGGGTCGAGCGCCAGCTCGGTCACCCGGTCATCAAGGCGTTCAACAACATCTATGCGCGGCATCTGCTGGAGCACGGCAAGCCGGCGGGCACGCCCGGCCGCATCGCGCTGCCGGTGGCGGGGGATGATGCTCGGTCGAAGCAGGCGGTGATGAGTCTGGTCGACGCGCTGGGCTTCGACCCGGTCGATGCCGGCGGGCTCGACGAATCCTGGCGGCAGCAGCCCGGGACGCCGGTCTACGCGGCCGATCTGGACGCCGAAGGCGTGCGGCGTGCGCTGGCTGCGGCGAGTGCGGACCGCACGGCGAACTGGCGGGCGACGCCGGGCAGTCCCGGCAGTTTCAACGCGCCCGCCTGATCGGAGCGACGGCGCGGCCGCGCCATTGCGGCGCGGCCCGGGCGGTCAGGCGGTCGGCCGGCGGTCGCCAGTGCGATGATCCGGCCGGCAGCCGTCGAGAAACTGGGCGACGGCGCCCCGCACGATGGTGTCGATTTCCGCGGCGTCGGGCGGCTCGCGCAGGCCGAGCAGGCATTTCACGTGCACCGGCCCGAGCAGCATGCCCCAGAACTGATGCGCGGCGGCCTGCGGATTGGCGACCTTGAGCGCGCCGCGCTCGGTCTGCCGCTCGAAATACCGGGCAAGCAGGGCACGGTTGCGGCCCGGGCCAAGCTCCCAGAAGCGCTCCGCCACGTCCCGCATGCGCAGGCTCTCGGAGATCACCAGGCGGTAGACGCCCAGGCCCTCGGGTGAGGTGAGCACCTCGAGATAGCGGGTGCCGAGCTCGACCAGAACCTCGTCGGGTGGCCGTTCCAGCAGGTCCTCCGGGCTGAGCGGCCCGAAGATCTTGCCGCAGCGGTCCGTCATCAGGGCCTCGAACAGGCCCTGCTTGCCGCCGAACAGAGAGTACAGCGTCTGGCGCGAGCCGCCGGAGCGGGCGATCACGTCGTCCAGGGTGGCGGCCGAATAGCCTTTCTCGAGGAACACCTCGGTCGCCGCCGTCAGGAAGGCGCGGCGTCGGGCTTCCAGGCGAGGCCGGCACGTCGCGTCGATGTCCACGTTCATCACGTCCTCGTGCTCATCCGAGCGTGGGCTTGATATGTACTGTCCGATACAATACGTCAAGGCCGCTTCCACGGGGCGTCCCGTCCCGCGCCAGAGCATCCTGCCACGTCGAGGTTCCCCATGGACCAACCGATTCCTGCCTGGAGCGAAGATGCGAGCCTGAGGTCGGAGGCGGCGGCCATCACGCTGAAGACCCCGGTCATCGCCCGACCGCGGCCGCGACTTGGCGCGCTGTTGCGCCCGCTGCTGTTCGGCTCGGCTGCCATCGCCTTGCTGACCGGCGCCGGGCTCTATGCGCAGCGCTGGTGGACGGTGGGGCGGTTCATCGAGGGCACGGACGACGCCTATCTGCAGTCCGACAGCGTGACGATCAGCCCCCGCGTCACCGGCTACATCTCGGAGGTCGGCGTAGGCGACAACCAGCGGGTGAAGGCGGGGCAGGTGCTTGCCCGAATCGACGACCGCGACTTCCGCGCCGCCCTCGACAAGGCGCATGCCACGGTGGAGAACGCCGCGGCGCAGATCCGCAACATCGACGCCCAGGTCGCGCTGCAGCAATCCACGATCGCGCAGCAGAATGCCAATATCGAGGCGGACGAGGCGGCGCTGACCTTCGCCGACCAGGATTACCGGCGCTACGCCAACCTGGCGCGGACCGGCGCCGGCACGGTGCAGAGCGCGCAGCGCTCCGCGTCCGACATCCGCGAGAAGGCGGCGTTGCTGCAGCGCGACCGGGCCGGCCTCGCGGCGGCGGAGCAGCAGGTGGATGTGCTGAAGACGCAGCGGACCATGGCGCAGGCGACGTTGGCCGCGGATCGCGCCGCCGAGCAGCAGGCCGCGCTCAATCTGTCCTACACGGTGCTGACTGCCCCGGTCGACGGCACGGTCGGCGATCGCAGCCTGCGCCTCGGTCAATACGTCCAGCCCGGCACGGCGCTGATGCAGGTCGTACCGATGGCCAGCAACATCTACGTCGTCGCCAATTTCAAGGAGACACAGCTCGCGCACATGGTGGCGGGCGAAAAGGTGGCGGTGGACGTCGATACCTTTCCCGACCATACCTTCGAAGGCACGGTGGACAGTCTCTCGCCCGGCTCGGGCTCGCAGTTCGCGCTGCTGCCGCCGGAGAACGCGACCGGCAACTTCACCAAGATCGTGCAGCGCGTGCCGGTGAAGATCCGCCTCGATCCGACCGATCCGCTGGTCAGCCGGCTGCGCCCCGGCCTCTCGGTCGAGGCCGATGTCGATACCCGCTCCGACCGGCATGCGGGCACCGCGTCATGAGTTCGGCCGCCACGCTGCCGGTGCGCAGTGACGACGTGTCGCTGCGCGACTGGATCGCCGTGCTGGGCGCCGTGCTCGGCGCCTTCATGGCGGTGCTGGACATCCAGATCACCAACGCCTCGCTGCAGGATATTCAGGGCGGGCTGGCCGCCTCGCTCGATGAGGGAAGCTGGATCTCCACGGCCTATCTGGTTGCCGAGATCATCGTCATTCCGCTGACCGGCTGGCTGTCGCGCGTGTTCTCGCTGCGGCGCTATCTGCTGGTCAATGCGGCGCTGTTTCTGGTGTTCTCGATGCTGTGCGGCACCGCGACCAATCTCTCCGAGATGATCGTGTTCCGCGTCGGCCAGGGCTTCACCGGCGGCGTGCTGATCCCGATCGCGCTGTCGATCATCCTGCGCAAGCTGCCGCCGGCGAAACAGCCCGCCGGACTGGCGCTGTTCGGCGTGACCGCGACCTTCGCGCCGGCGATCGGGCCGACGATCGGCGGCTGGCTCACCGACACCTGGTCGTGGCAGTGGATCTTCTACGTCAACCTGCTGCCGGGCGTGTTGCTGATCTGGTCGATCTGGTACGGGCTCGATCAGGAGAAGATGCAGCTTCACCTGCTGCGGCGCGGCGACTGGTTCGGCATCCTGTTCATGGCCGCCGGGCTCGGCTCGCTGATCAGCGTGCTGGAAGAGGGCGAGCGGCAGGACTGGTTCACCGCCGAGTGGATCCGCTACGCGACCCTGGTCGCGGCAATCTGCATCCCGGTGTTCATCGCGATCGAGTTCCTGCGGCGCGAGCCGTTCATCAACCTGAAGCTGCTCGGGCAGCGCAGCGTCGGCGCCTCGACCGCGCTCGGTCTGATCATGGGTATCGGACTGTACGGCTCGGTCTATCTGCTGCCGGTCTATCTCGGCCAGGTGCAGCACTACAACGCGCAGCAGATCGGCGAGGTGATCATGTGGGCGGGCGCGCCGCAGCTCCTGATCATCCCCTTCGTGCCGCGCTTCATGCGCCGCTTCGACCCGCGCCTGCTGGTCGCCTTCGGCTTCATCCTGTTCGGCATCTCCTGCCTAATGAACGGCTACATGTCACATGACACGGCGGAGCCGCAGCTGCGGATCCCGCAGCTGGTGCGGGCGCTGGGCCAGCCCTTCATCATCGTGCCGCTCTCGGCACTCGCGACCGGCGGGGTGAAGCGGGAGAACCAGGCGGACGTCTCGGCGCTGTTCAACATCGCGCGCAATCTCGGCGGCTCACTCGGCATCGCCATGCTGTCGACCGTGACCACGATCCGCGAGCACTACCACTACGAGATCATCTCGGAGCGGGTGACGATAGACAGCGCGCTGGTGCAGCGCTGGCTGCATGACACGGCGGCGATGTTCGTGGCCAAGGGCACGGCGGCGAGTCTTGCCATGCCGCAGGCGATGGCCGAGCTGCAGGCGCTGGTGCGGCGGGAAGCCTTCACGATGACCTACAGCGATTGTTTCTTCGGCATGGGCGTGGTGCTGCTGGTTTCCGTCGTGGCGCTGCTGCTGATGCCGCGCCCGAAGCCCGCGGCCGGACCCGTCACCGCGCACTGAACGCTGTTCCGGCGGCCCGGCGGCGGCGTCTCCTGCCGCCGTCGGAGTCCGGGCGGGCGGGTCCGGCGGAAGGCAGGCCGCCGGGCCTGCCTGCCGGGCCGGACCGACGTCCTTGCGCGTCGGCAAACATCCGGGCGGCTGTATGCGCGTTGCGCCTGCAGGTCGCGCTCCGGGATGGTGCTGGGGACAGGATTCGAACCTGCGTGAGCCTGATTACAAATCAGGTGCCTAGCCGCTCGGCCACCCCAGCCCGCGTCGGGTTTACAATCTGCGGCCTGGGCTGGCCAGCGCGGTGGCGCGCCTTCGGGCATTGCCGCCGCCGGCCAGCGGGGAGCCCGTAGCGGCAGGCATCGAGCCGCAAATGAAGCGGGTTTCACCGTGGCGACACAGCAATGTTCACCCCTCGGCCTCATTTACCACCCGTCTCGGCGCGTCGGCGCCGCATCGAGTATCAGTAAAGGGATGGACGATGACGCGTGACGATCACGGAAAGCGGCGCCACTGGCGCCTGACACTTGCCGCGGCGCTGCTGGCCGGCACCGCGCTCGGTGGCTACGCCGCCGGGCATGACGTTTTCGCCGCCGGCCCCGCCACGACCCAGGGCCAGACCACGACTCAGAACGGCGCCATTCAGCCCGTTCCGAGCTCGCACCTCATTCCGGACTTCGCCGACCTGGTGGCGCAGGTGAAGCCGGCCGTGGTGTCGATCACCACACATCTGAAGCAGGTCCCGGCCGACATGCAGGGCGAGCAGATTCCGCTCCCCTTCCGCCAGTTCTTCCCCTTCGCGCCGCAGCAGCAGGAGGCGGTCGAGGCGCGCGGATCAGGCTTCATCATCAGCGCCGACGGGCTGGTGGTCACCAACAACCACGTGGTGAAGGACGCGAAGTCGGTCTACGTGACGCTGGATGACGGCACCAACGTCAAGGCCAAGATCATCGGCACTGATCCGAAGACCGACCTTGCGCTGTTGCGGGTGCATGCCGACCATAAGCTGCCGTTCCTGCAGCTCGGCAACTCCAATGACGTGCGGGTCGGCCAGTGGGTGGTCGCGGTCGGTAACCCGTACGGGCTCGGCGGCACGGTGACCGCCGGCATCGTCTCGGCGCGCGGCCGGGATATCGGCGATGGTCCTTACGATTCCTTCATCCAGATCGACGCCCCGATCAACCGCGGCAACTCTGGCGGCCCGCTGTTCACCCAGGACGGCAAGGTGATCGGCGTCAATACCGCGATCCTGTCGCCGACCGGCGGCAGCATCGGCATCGGCTTCGCGATCCCGTCCAACACGGTCAAGACCGTGGTGGCGGCGCTCGAGAAGAACGGCCATGTGACGCGCGGCTATCTCGGCGTCGAGGCGCAGCCGCTCAA
>DATJSJ010000099.1:0-14722 GCA_035504175.1 Acetobacteraceae bacterium | reverse complement strand
GCTGGGGCCTGAGGCCCCAGACCCCCATTCGTTTTGCGGGTCTGGGGGCGCTGCCCCCAGCGGGGGGTCCAGGGGGGCAGAGCCCCCCTGGCCTTATCCCTCGATCGCCCGGACGGCAACAACCGCCCCGACAAGCGGCGCGACCGCCCCCACCAGCATCGCCGCCCGTAACCCGCCGCCCAGCGCGTAGACCGCCCCAAGCGCTGCCACGCCAAGCGTCGCCCCGACCATTCGGGCCACATTGATCAACGCCGCCGCCGTGCCCGCCCGGGCCGCCGGCACCGCTGCGACCGCGACGGCGTTGACCGGCCCGGTGTTCAACCCCATGCCGAGCCCGGCCAGGCCGAGACCAAGCTGCGCCAGCGGCATCGGCAGCCCCGCGCGAGTCGCGGCCAGCACGAGCAGCGCCGCGCCGATCAACGCCGTGCCCAAGCCGATCATCAACCGCGCGCCCCAAAGCTGCGTCAGCCGTCCTGATTGCTGCGAGACCAGGATGAACACCAACGCCATCGGCACAAGCGCCAGACCCGCCGCCAAGGCCGAGCGCCCGTCCGCCGCCTGCCAGACAAGCGGCACCAGGAACATCATCCCGTACATCGCGAAGGTCATCCCGGCGGCGGCGGCCAGCGCGCCGACCAGGGCCGGGAGGCGCAGCAGACCGAGCGGCACCAGGGCCGCCGCGCCGCGCCGTCGTTCGGCGGCGACGAAGACGGCACCTGCGAGCATGCTGACCGTGACGGCGCCGGCCAGCACGCGTGGATCGTCGCGCCCCTGGATGGCGGCCATGGCCAGCGCGCCCAGAGTGAGCGCGCCGGTGATCTGGCCGGTCGCGTCGAAGTGCCTCCCATGCGGATCGGCCGATTCCGGAACCGCCCGCAACGCCAGCGCCAGGGCCAACGCGGCCGGGGGCAGGATGAGAAGGAAGACGCTGCGCCAGCCGGTGGTCTGGATCAGCACGCCGCCGAGCGTGGGGCCGATTGCGATGGCAATCCCATTGCAAGCGGCCCAGAGGCCGATCGCCCGCCCCCGCGCCGCCGCATCGGTCCAGACGACGCGCAGGATGGCGAGCGAGCACGGCAGCAACAGCGCGGCGCCCGTCCCCGCCACCGCCCTGCCGATGATCAGCACCCCGATCGTCGGCGCCAGCCCGCAGGTTGCGGAGCCGACGAGGAACAGCGCCACTCCGGCGACGAAGCCGCGGCGTCGCCCATAGAGATCGCCAAGCAGTCCGCCGGTCAGCAGCAGCACCGCGTAGGCGAGGTTGTAGGCGTCGACCACCCATTGCAGGGCAGCGACGCCGGCGTGCAGCCGGACCCCGATCTCGCGAACCGCGAGGTTGGCGACCAGGCTGTCGGTCTGCGCCACCAGCACGCCGAGGCAGAGCGCGACGAGCACGCCCCGATGGCGGGTCGCCATCCGTTCGCTGGATTGGATGCATACATTGCTTGGCATCACCCAAAGCTGGCCGCCCGGGGCGCCGCTGCCAGCCGAATTGCTTCGGCGCGTGTCGAAGCGATTCCGCTTTGCTGGCGCCGGGATCGGCCTATGTGCGTCGTATGAGCACGGTGCTGCAGATGGCGGAGATCGGCGCGCTGATGGGCGATCCGGCGCGCGCGAACATCCTGCTGGCTTTGGGCGACGGGCGGGCGTTGCCGGCGGGCGAACTCGCCTATGCCGCGCGGGTCACACCGCAAACCGCGAGCGGGCACCTGGCGCGCCTGGTCGCGGCCGGGCTGCTCTCGGTCGTGCAACAGGGCCGGCATCGCTATTACCGGCTCGCCTCGGAACGTGTCGGGACATTGCTGGAATCCCTTCTCGCCGTTGCCGCCGAGGCGCCGCCACGCCGGATCGTCGCGAGCCGCGCCGACGCGGCGCTCCGCGCCGGTCGCACCTGCTACAACCACCTGGCTGGACAGCTGGGCGTCGCGCTGGCCGAGGCCTTGCAGGACTCGGGCCACGTGCACCTTGCCGTCGATGCAAGCGAGGTCACGGCGCGCGGGCTCGACTTCTTCGCGTCGTTCGGCCTCGAGCTGCCGCAGACCCGCCGCCACCCGTACTGCCGGACCTGCATCGACTGGAGCGAGCGACGGCTGCATGTCGCGGGCGAGCTCGGATCGGCCCTCTGCAGCCGCCTGCTGTCACTCGGTTGGATCACGCACGCACGCGACAGCCGGGCGGTCATGGTGACCGAGGCCGGAGAGATCGGGCTGCGGTCAGCGCTCGGCGTGGTGCTTGGCACCGGGCCGCGCGGCGCCGTCGAGACCCGACGGGCCTGACCCACACCCGTGCGACCGCGCGACCAACGAAATGGCGGCAGAGACCCTGACGAGCGATCAGCCGCGCGCCGCGGTCTGCCAGGGTGCGAGGTGGCTGAGAAACAACTCCGCGCAGGCGCGCCAGGAGAAGCGCTCGGCAAAGGCGCGGCACGCCGCCCGGTCGGCTTCCAGAGCCGCGAGGCATGCGCGGCGCAGATCGGCATCGATCGCGCCGATCCCGGGCTGGTCGCCGAGCAGATCGGCCGGTCCGGTCACCGGGAAGGCGGCGACCGGCGTGCCGCAGGCCAGCGCCTCCAGCATCACCAGGCCGAACGTGTCGGTGCGCGACGGGAAGACGAACACGTCGGACCCGGCATAGGCGCGGGCCAGCGGCTCGCCGTGGCGCGTGCCGGCGAAGTGAACTTCCGGATGGGCGCGGGCGAGCGCCGCGCGCTGCGGCCCGTCGCCGACCACGACCTTCGACCCGGGCAGGTCGAGCGACAGGAAGGCGCCGATATTCTTCTCGACGGCGACGCGCCCGACATAGGTG
The DNA here is from genome assembly GCA_035504175.1 of Acetobacteraceae bacterium. Taxonomy (GTDB): domain Bacteria; phylum Pseudomonadota; class Alphaproteobacteria; order Acetobacterales; family Acetobacteraceae; genus DATJSJ01. Next base: position 11,917 of record DATJSJ010000099.1, on the reverse strand, counting down.
AAGACCGGGCGCGGCAGAGCCCACGCCTCGCGCGGCTCCGGCCGGAACAGGTCGAGATCGACGCCGCGTGACCAGCGCCGCAGCTTGGTGAAGCCACGGGCCGTCAGCTCGCGTCGCAGCCCGGCCGTCGCCACCATCGTGCCGACCCCGGCATTGTGGAACCGCCGCAGCACGGCATAGGCAAGCGCCGGCGGCAGGCCGATCCGTGCCTGGACGTATTCCGGAAACCGGGTGTGGAAGGCAGTCGTGAAGGGGAGCCCGCGGTGGCGCGCCCAGCTCCGCGCCGCCATGCCGAGCGGCCCTTCCGTCGAGATGTGCAGCGCATCCGGGGCAAAATCCTCGAGCATCCGGCCGAGCCGCCGCCCCGGCAGCACCGCGAGCCGGATATCGGGATAGGTCGGGCACGGCACGGTGCGGAACCGGTCGGGACCGATCACCTCCACCACATGGCCCATGGCGGCGAGTTCACGCACCACCGTCGCCATGGTGCGCACGACGCCGTTGACCTGCGGAAACCAGGCATCGGTGACGATCAGGATCCGCAGGCCAGGGCTCGCCGCCACGAGCGGCGGCGCGACCTCCCCGGCTGCGGCGCCGTCCGCCTCAGGCGGCTTCGCTCTGTCGAGCACTGGCTTCGGACGTGGCCCGCGTCGTGGCGGAGGTGAAGAAGGAAAGCCGGTTCAGCGCCGCCCAGTCGATCAGCTCCAGGCGTCCGTCTTCGTGCTCGACGAGCGCGGTGCAGCTCTCCACCCAGTCGCCGTCATTGAGATAGAGCACGCCGCCGACCTCGCGCATTTCCGCGTGGTGGATATGGCCGCACACGACGCCGTCGAAGCCGCGCCGGCGCGCTTCGCCGGCGAGCGCCGCCTCGAACCGGTCGATCGCCGCCAGCGCCTCCTTGACCTGCCGCTTCAGCCAGGCGGAGAGCGACCAGTAGGGATGGCCGAGCCGGCGGCGCACCGCGTTGAACCAGCGGTTCACGATCAGCGCGACGCCATAGGCCCAGTCGCCGAGCAGGGCGAGAAATTTGGCGTAGCGCACCACGCTGTCGAACTCGTCGCCGTGGATGATCAGCAGGCGCCGGCCATCGGCGGTGACATGCGCCGCCTCCCGCTGCAGACGGATGCCGGCGACTTCCAGCCCGAGCGGCAGCCAGGCGCGAAACATCTCGTCGTGATTGCCGGGGATGTAGGTGATGGCGGTGCCGGCCCGTGCGTGGCGCAGGATCAGCCGGATCACCTCGTCGTGCCATTCATCCCAGTACCAGGATTTGCGCAGCCGCCAGCCGTCGATGATGTCGCCGACGAGATAGAGGTTCTGGCAGCTCACGCGGGAGAGGAAATCGGCCAGGAAGTCGCCGCGGCAGCCGCGCGTTCCCAGATGCGTGTCGGAGATGAAGATGCTGCGGAACCGCCAGGTACGCCCTGTGCCGTCCGTGATCGCGTTCATCCGGGCGGGTGTCCTTCGACTCGCAGTCGCGTCATGTCGCGCAGCACATAGGGCAGGCACGGGGCACACATCCGTGAAGTTTGTATGAATCGCCCGATTTTCGCGCGAGCCGCGAACATCATGCAGATGACGCCGATATGTCATCGCTTCGTCATCGATCCCGAGCAGTGTTGCAGGCTCGCCGTTCAGCCAGGCAGCCGCGCCATTCCGCTCGCCCGATGATTATAATTTTCAATCCGGTCGCTGGGCGGCGACGGGCGCATCTGCTTTGGCGCGTGCTCGACGTGCTGTCGGAGAACGGCGCGCGGCTCGAGCTGCAGGAGACGCGGCATGCCGGACATGCGACCGCGCTGGCGCGGGAGGCGGTGCGGGCCGGCGCGCGCATGGTGGTGGCGGCCGGCGGCGACGGCACGATCGCCGAGGTGGCCGGCGGCATAACCGGATCCGCCGCGCGCCTCGGGGTGATTCCCCTCGGCACGGCGAACGTGCTGGCGCAGGAGCTGGGGCTGCCCTTCGCCCCGCGCGCGGTGGCGGCAGCCCTCGCCTTCGGACGCACCCGCACGCTCTGGCCAGGCCTGGCGCGCGGCCCATCGGGCGAGCGGCTGTTCGTCCAGATGCTCGGCGTCGGGCTCGATGCACAGGTGGTGCATCGCATTCCGCCGGCGCTGAAGCGCGGCATCGGGCGCGGCGCCTACGTGCTGCAGACGCTGCGCGAGCTCGCGCGCTACGACTTCCCGCGCCTGCAGCTGCGAATCGACGGCGCCGAGATGGAAGCGGCGAGCGTGATCGTCTCCAAGGGCCGGCTGTACGGCGGTCCCTATCTCCTGGCGCCCGAGGCGCGGCCCTGCGAGCCGGGGTTTGCCGTTGCAATCTTCCCGCGCGGCGGCTGCTGGCCGACGCTGCTCTCCGGCGCCGCCCTGCCCTTCAACCTGCTGCCGCGGCTGCCGAATCTGCGGCTGCTGCGTGCCTCGCAGGTGGAAATCCTGGGCCGCGACGGCGTGCCCGCCCAGGCCGACGGCGACGCCGCGGGCAAGACGCCGGTCGCGATCAGCGACGCCGCTGGATCGATCCAGGTGGTCGCCGGGTAGCGCGTTCCGCTCGCGTCGACGAAACCGCGTCGAAGCGGCCGGCCGTTCAGGCCAAAACTCAGGCCGCGACCGGTGCGGTCGTGACGGGTTGCGGCTGCTGGGAGCGGAAGACGCCAAGCGTGCCGAGCAGGCTCAGCTCGGCCTCCGCGATCAGGAACGGGAGGCCGCGTATGTTGTTGAGCAGCGTGTCGGCGGCGAAGGCCGCGGCCTTGTCGGTGCGGATCGTGCGATCGCCGAGCGCGTCCAGCACGGCGTCGGCAATCGCGGCATAGCCCGGCGCGGTCGGGTGCATGTTGTCGAGGCCCGCGAGTCCGCCGAGCCAGTCGAACGGGACGGGCGTGATCGGCTTGTTCGTCAGCGTGCGATGCGTCCCGGGGACGGCGAGGCCGTGGCCGAGCGTGTGCTTGCCGTCCAGCGGCGCGCAGGCACCGTAGAGATCGGCGAAGACGACGCGGTCGCCTATCGCGCTGCGCAGGACGTCCTCGGCCGCAGCATTAACCTGATCGACCAACTGGTCGAAGGCCCGCACCTGCTCGCCGGTGATCGCCTGCTGCGTGCTCGAGATGCGCGGCCCATACGCGGCGTAATAGCCAGTCCCAGGAAAGTCGTTCTCGTGCGACGGGTTTGGCATCAGGTTCGGGATGAAGCGCGGCTGGATCAGCCGGTTGAACACGATGCGCTCGGTCCGTGCCGGCAGCCGGGCCAGACGCTCGGCGATGGACCGCAGCCGTTCCGGGATCGCCGCCACACCTTGCAGCGTCGCCTGGGAGAAATCGCCGAGGAAGCCGGCGCGGAACAGCCCCTCATTGCTGCCGATATTGATAAGCAGGATGCGCGGCTGCCGCTCCTCCACCTGGTCGAGCTGCGACTTGCGCGTCTGCTGCGTGCGGTGCTGCGGGTTCAATGTGTAGCAGGTGTTGAGCGCAAACCACAGCGTGCCGACCGCCGTGGCCAGCTCGGCGATCGGCAGGCCGGGCGTCGTGAGCTTGGCGATCTGCACCGGGATCTGCGCCGCATAGGTATCGTACGTGTCGGTCGCGAGCGTGCCGATATCCGCGCCGCCGATCGCGACGTTGTCGAAGGCCTGGTGGCGTGACCAGGGCTGCTGCATGTCCCAATTGCGAAGATCGGCGACGCAGACGTCGCGGATATGCGTGACCAGGTTCAGCAACCCGCCGCGCCGGAGCTCCGCCTCCATATCGAACAGCAGCGGGTGCTGCAGATCGGGCAGCGTCATCGCCATGCCGATCGCGTGCGCGACCTGAGCCGGTGGAGACCAGCGCATCATCTCCGGAAGCAGGCTGAGTGAGCGAATGCCCTGGTACATGGAATCGCCGATCGCCATGATGTCGGGCTGCTCGGAATAGTCGGTCATTGACGTCTCCCAAATCGCTCGATCCCACCGCCGTTTCCGGCGATGCGTCGGACGGCTCGCAAGCCCGGGTCCAGGAGCCGCCCGGGATCGGCGCAGATCGGCTCGAACACGCCCGGCGCGGCTTCGGTCCGTCGAGCGATCACGCCGCTGCCGCCGGACCAGCCCGGCACGACCGCGCACCGGCAACGCCTCGACAGCGCCCTGCATGCGCGCTCGATGGCGGGTGGAACCATAGCCAAATGAAACTGCAGAAGCAATGGTGCTAGATCGCATCATTCTGGCGCTCGGTTGCCGCCGCAGCGGCGATATCGGGCATGTGGACCGTCTCCGCAGTCCGCCCTGCGGCCCGGATAGGCCGGTGTTCCTAACCGGACGCGCCCCGGCAGGCGCAAAACCTCAAAATCGACCGATTTGACGGACTTTTCGCCCATCGCGATTGCGTGATCCCGCGCAGGTCCGCTAGCGCGGTCGGCCTCATCCCATGCGCCTGCGCTCATGCGGCGCCGGCGCGCCAGATATATCGGGGGAACACATGGCAATCCTGACCGTCGGTCCGGGACAGCAATTCGCGACCATCGCCGCCGCCGTCGCCGCCTCACAGGACGGTGACACCATCGACGTGAAGGCGGGCACCTACGTCAACGACTTCGCCACCATCCGCGACAGCATCACGCTGCAGGCGGTGGGCGGCCGGGTCAATCTGGTCGCAACGCAATCGCCACCGGACGGCAAGGCCATCGTCACGCTGGGCACCGCGACATCGAACATCACGATCAACGGATTTTCGTTCTCCGGCGCCAGCGTGCCGGACAACAACGGCGCCGGCATCCGCTACGAGGGCGGCACGCTGACGCTGAACAACGACTATTTCCACGACAACCAGGAAGGGCTGCTCGGCGGCTACTCCAGCCCGGGTGTCGGCACCATCAACATCAACCACTCGGAATTCGCCCATAACGGTGCGGGCGACGGCTACACGCACAATCTCTATGTCGGCGACATCGCCGCGCTCAACATCAACAACAGCTATTTCACCAACGCCGTGGTCGGACACGAGATCAAGAGCCGGGCCGAAAGCACGACCATCAACAACACGCGCATCCAGGACGGTCCCACCGGCACGGCGAGCTATGATGTCGACCTGCCGAACGGCGGCAATCTCAGCATGCACAACGACGTGGTTGAGAAGGGACCGAACGCGCAGAATCCGATCATGATCTCCTACGGCGAGGAGGGCGGGCTGCATGCCGGGAGCACGATCTCGATCACCAACGACACCTTCCTCAACGACGATCCCTCGTCCTCCGTCGTGCTGCTGCAGAACGACGGCACCGGCACTGCGACGATCAGCAACGACAAGACCTGGGGCCTTTCATCCAGCCAGATCGCGCATGGCGCGGCCAACGTCTCCGGCGTGCAGGCGCTCGCCTCGGAGCCGGCGCTCGACACCAGCGCGCCGTTCACCAGCGGATCGACCGGCAGCGATTCGCTGGTGATCAAGGTGACGGCGGCGACCCTCGGCCAGGCGGCAGCGCCGCGCTTCGCGGTTGCCGTCGGTGACCAGCAGGTCGGCGGTCCCCTCACCGTCACCGCCGCCGCGGGTCAGACCGAGACGTTCACCCTGAAAGGCAACTGGGCGGCCGGCACGCATCACGTGCTGCTGCACCTGCTCGATGCCGGCGCCGGCGCCGCGATGCAGGTCCAGGGCATCACCTGGGACGGACAGTCGGTGTCGAACCATATCGCGTGGAATGGCCAGGCGCTGGGCCACGCCGGATCGATGACGCTGGCCGGCGCCCAGGCCTTCGACAGCTTCCACGTCACCGATACGACGGCAATCGCGCATTCCTGACGCGGGCTGTCCCGCCACGACGTGGCGGGGCGCTGCCTCAGGCCGGGAAGAACGCCGCCTCGAGGTCGCGATACAGTCCGCCGATCTGCTGCTGCAGCCAGTCGAGGAAGGGTGACAGGCCGCGCTTGAGGATGCTGTCGACGCTCTGCTCGTGCAGCAGGGCGCGCAGCAGGTCCATCCGCTCCATCGCCGCCCGCCCGCCATGCAGGTCGTGATGCGTGCGCAGCTGGGTCAGGTGCCACTCGATCTGCGCCAGGTTGAGGCCGACCGAGCGCGGGAAGGCGGTGTCGATCAACAGGAAAGCGGCGACGTCGCGCGGGGAGTAGCCGTGCGGGCGCACCCGGCGATAGGCGTGATAGCCGGCCGCGGCGCGCAGCAGCGCGTTCCACTGCCCCGCCTGCACCTCGGCGTCCGGCCCGTCCCGCACCACCTCGCGCCCGGCGTTTCCGCCCGGCAGCAGCGCCGAGAAGCGCATGTCGAGCAGCCGCGTGGTCTGGTCGGCGCGCTCCAGATGCCGGCCGATCTCGTAGAAGCTCCAGCTCTGGTCGCGGTAGAACGTGCCCTCGGTGATGCCGGCATGCGACTGGCAGCCGTCCTTGAGCATGGTGCAGACGCGGGTGATCTCGCCGGGCGCGATGTCCGCCTCGGTCAGGCCCCGGATGCGGGCATGGAAGACGTTGATCTGCAGCCACATCTCGGTCGAGATCAGCGCCCTGAGCGTGCGCGCATTCTCCCGCACCGCCGCCATCGCGGTCTGGATCGAGGTCGGGTTGTCGCGGTCCAGCAAATAGAAATGCGCGACCGCGGTCGCCGTCGCCTCCCTGTGGCGCTCGAGGAAGCGCGGCTCGTCGGCATTGACGCGCAGCAAAGCGCGCCAGATCCGGCCCTCGACATCGTCGAGTGCGAAGGTGCGGGTGACGTCGATCTGGCGTGCCAGGTTCTCGATCCGCTCCATGTAGCGGCCGAGCCAGAGGATGCCGGCAGCGTAGCGCGCCAGCAGCCGCGGCGCGGGGCGCGGGACGGCCTCGTCCTCGGCGGGGGCGACGGCGCTCACGCCAGGACCCACGTGTCCTTCGAGCCGCCGCCCTGCGACGAATTGACCACCATCGCCCCCTCGCGCAGCGCCACCCGGGTCAGGCCGCCCGGCAGCACCCAGGTGCTGCGCCCGCTGACGGCAAAGGGCCGGAGATCGACGTGCCGGCCGCCGGTGCCGTCCTCGCACAGTGTCGGCGAGACCGAGAGGCGCACCATCGGCTGGCTGATATAGTTCGCCGGATTGGCCAGCAGCTTGCGGCGGAACGCCTCGATCTCGGCGCGGGTCGCGAGCGGCCCGATGATCAGGCCGTAGCCGCCGGATTCCGCGACCGGCTTGACCACCAGTTCCGCCAGATGTTCGAGCGTGTAGGCGAGGCCCTCCGGCTCGGCGCAGATCTGCGTCTCGACATTGGGCAGGATCGCATCTTCGCCGAGATAGTAGCGGATGATGCGCGGCATGTAGGCGTAGATCGCCTTGTCGTCGGCAACCCCGGCACCGACCGCGTTGGCGATCGAGACCGTCCCCCGGCGCCAGCAGTCGAACAGGCCGCGCACGCCGAGCGTGCTGTCCGGCCGGAACACCGCCGGGTCGAGGAATTCGTCGTTCAGCCGCCGGTAGATCGTGTGCACCGGTGCCAGGCCGGCGGTGGTGCGCATCCAGACGCGGCCGTCCTCGACGACCAGATCGCGGCCCTCGACCAGCGGCACGCCCATCTCGCGTGCCAGAAACACGTGCTCGAAATAGGCGGAGTTGTAGATGCCGGGGGAGAGCAGCACGACCTGCGGATCGGTGGCCGCCGTCGGCGCGATCTCGACCAGCGCGCGGTGCAGCATCAGCCCGTAATCGTCGACCGAGCGCACGCGCAGCCCGGCCATCAGGTCGGACAGCACGCGGCGCGTCATGTGCCGGTTCTCGACCACGTAGGCGACGCCCGAGGGGGTGCGGGCATTGTCCTCCAGCACCAGGAAACGCCCGGTCTCGTCGCGCACGATGTCGGTGCCGCAGACATGCACGTAGCAGCCAAGCGGCACGTCGAACCCCGCCATCTCGGCGCAGTAGCCGGCATTGCCGAGCACCCGCTCGCGCGGCACCACGCCGTCGGCGAGGATCCTCTGGTCGTGATAGACGTCGTGCAGGAAGGCGTTGAGCGCCGCGACGCGCTGGATGACGCCACGCTCGATCACCTGCCACTCGGCCGCCGTGATGATCCGGGGGATCAGATCGAAGGGCAGGATGCGGTCGATCGCGTCCGCCTCGGAATAGACCGTAAATGTGATGCCGCGCTCGACCAGATCGCGCTCGGCGTCACTCGCCCGCTTGCGCAGCGCCTCCAGCGGCACGCTGTCCAGGCGCTCCAGCAGCAGGGCGATGGCCGGATCGGCCGGCTCGCCGGCGCGCAGCATCTCGCAGAAGAAGTCCCCGGGCATATAGCCGTCCATGACGCCGCCGCGGCGACGCGGCAGCGGGGTGACGACGGAAGCCTGGGTCATCGGCATGGCGCAGCGCCCCTGTGTCTCGACCGCCCGACTGTAATGCCAGCCCGCGCCCGGCTGGAATATCTCCCGTGACGGGAAAACGTCAGATCGGATCCAAGGGCGCCCAAATCAGCGGCAGAAGGGCGCCGATCTGCCGCCGTGCTAGGCAGACTCTATCGTGTCTGCTGGATCGCTGACAGCAGCCACCGGCCGCCATGCGCGCGCATGAAGGTCCAGAGTTCGGTCACCAGGACGCGTTCGCTCGCGCTGCCGTCCACAGTGTGCCCGACCGCATCCTGCGTCACGTCACGCATGGAGTAGCGCATGGCGACGGTCGCGTAGTCGCGGTCGCCTTCGGTCCAGGCCTCGGCGAGGTCGCCCTGTTCCAGACGCACGTCGCTGACCACGTTGCGCAGGCCGCGGCTGGCGTAGTCGCCAAGCTGCTCGGCGAAGTAGCCGACCATCTCCGGCGTCGCCAGGCCGCGCAGGGTGTTGAGGTCCTGGGCGCTCCAGCTTGCCTGCACCGCCTTCAGCAGTCGCTCGAACTCCTCGAAATCGGGGCGTGACAGCCTGAGCGACGCCGGCGCGGCACCCGCGGTCGGTACCGAGCCGGCCGGGCCGGCAGCGCCGTAGCCGGGCGCGTCGTCGGGCGGCCGCTGGTTGCCGCCGAATGGCGAGGCGAAGGCGTAGCCCCCGCCGTGGAACCGCCGGATCAGCCAACGCACCACCAGCACGATCAGGAAGATCTGCAGCAGCAGGCCGAGGAAGCCGAATCCGCCGCGCACGCCGCCGAAGAAGCCGTGCCCGAACAGCAAGCCGCCGATCCCGGCGCCGATCAGGCCGCCCAGCAGCCCCGACATGAACGGTGAGCGGCCGCCGTAAGAGGGCTGGCCGTATCCGGGCATCGGCGCCGTCGACGGCGCCTGGCGCGGCGTCAGGCTGCGCTGCATCGGCGCCGCGCCATAGGGGGCGGTGCGAGTCATCGGCGGGGCGGAATAGGTCCGCATGCCGCGACTGCCCATGGAGAAGCCGCCGCCGGCGCGGGCCTCTGCGACGACGGGCGCCAGGGCCACGGCCAGGACGAGCAAACCGGCGATCACGCGGGCGACCCCGCGCGACCGTGCGTGCATCAGGGAGCGCATCATGGTGCCGCGAATATGGGCGAAGCCGGGCGGGCACCCAAGAGGCGAACATCCCGTGCGTCGCCTCGGCTCACCGGCCGAGCCGGCAGGTCTGGCCGAGTAGTTCTTCCGCCACGCCCCAGTTGCCGCGCGCCGGATCGGCCCGGTCGGCGAGCAGCACGAAGCCCGGCCGGCCGCCGTCGAAGACGATGCCGGCCACCGCCAGGGTCTCGCCGTCCATCGCCTCCCGCGCCCCGGGGATGCCGTCGGCCAGCAGGCGGAACGGTGCCACGGCGCGCAGGTCCGCGCCGTCGATCCGCATCGCCTCGTATCGCTCGCCGGCGAGCGGATCGGGAAAGGCTGCCCAGCGGGCCCCGATCGCGGCCTGGTGCCGTGCCAGCGCCGCCCGCACGTCGGCGCGCAGGCAGGAGACATGGATGTGCAGCTGGTCCTGCGTGCGGCCATAGCGGGAATTGATCGCCATCCCCACCCAGTCCCGCGGCAAGGGCCGGCCCAGCTGCGCGGCGACCAGGTCGCGCGCCTGCCAGGCGTCCTGCCAGTAATCCGGTGCGTCCGGCTGCAGCAGCGCCTTGCTGCCGATGCCGGTCAACCGCTCGGTCGGGATCAGCAGATAGGCGTCAGGTTTTTCCGGGCTGTTGTCCTTCAGCACCGCGTAGCCCGCCGTCAGATCCACCCGGGCGCAGGGCGCCGGATCGCCACCCGCCTGCGCGTGGGGGACGCATTGGCCGTGCACGATCTGCCACAGCGCATTCGGGTTGGAGGCAAGCGGCGAGCGGCACGCCAGCAGCCCGGCAAGCGCCAGCATTGTCACTGCCCAGCGCCGCATTCGCCCCTCCCCCATCGCGGATGCCCGAGATCCCCCCTGCATGCGACGATCCTTGCCGGCGGCACCGGGCGGCGGCAAGCAGGCGGCACTGATCCGGCGGTCCGTGCCGTCGCGCCAGCGCGGGCGCGCGCGGCCGAGCCGGCCGGGGCGTGCCCCAGCCCAACGGTTGGTTGCGTGCGCCGGCGCGGATCAGGCGCCGGCCAGTGTCATGCCGTCGATGCGGATGGAGGGCGCGTCGGTGCCGCGGCGGAACACCAGGTCGTCGGCGGGAACCAAGGCCGCGAACATATCCGGCAGGTTGCCGGCGATGGTGATCTCGGCGACCGGCTCGGCGATCGCGCCGTCACGGATCATGAAGCCGGCGGCCCCGCGGCTGTAGTCGCCGGTCACCTGATTCACCCCCATGCCGATCAGCTCGGTGACGTAGAGGCCGAGCGCGATATCGGCCATCAGCGCTGCCGGCGTCAGGCTGCCGGGGGCGAGATAGAGGTTGGTCGGCGCCGGTGATGGCGGCGCGCCGGTGCCGCGGCTGGCATGGCCGGTCGTGATCATGCCGAGCTGGCGCGCGGTGCGGCTGTCAAGCAGCCAGGTGGTGAGGACGCCGTCCTCGATGATGGCGCGCGGCGCTGTCGGCACGCCCTCGCCGTCGAACGGGCGGGAGCGCAGGCCGCGCACCCGGCGCGGATCGTCGCGCACCGCGATGCCGGCGGCGAAGATGCGGCTGCCGAGCCTGTCCTTGAGAAAGCTGGTGTTGCGTGCGACGGCGGCGCCGTTGATCGCGCCGGCGAGATGGCCGAGCAGGCCGCCTGCGACGCGCGGGTCGTACACGACGGGCAGGCGCGTCGTCTTTGGCCGTGTCGGGTTCAGTCGCGCCACGGCGCGCTCGCCGGCGCGATGGCCGATGACGACGGCGTCCTCCAGATCGGCGAGATGCACGGCGCTCGCGTGGTCGTAGTCGCGCTGCATGGATGTGCCCTGGCCGGCCAGGGCCGTCGCGGAGACGGAATGCATCGTGCGCGCGTAGGTGCCGGCGAAACCAGCGGAGGTCGCGAGCGCGATCTCGGTGCGGGAGTAGCCGGCCTCGGCGCCCTCCGAGTTGGTGATGCCGGGGACGGCGAGTGCAGCCTCCTCGGCCAGCGCCGCGCGGGCGGCGAGTGTCGCGGTGTCGGGTTCGGCACGGTCGTCGAGATCGAGGGCGGCGGCATCGGCGGGCGCGGCCTCGGCGGCGAGGCCGGCGTGGGGATCTTCCGGCACGACGCGCGCCATCGCCACCGCCCGCTCGGCGAGCAGGCCGAAGCCGGCCGGGTCGGCGGCTGTCGAGGACACGAGCGCCGAGCGTTGGCCGACGAAGACGCGCAGACCGAGGTCGCGCGCCTCCGACCGCTCGAGATGCTCGATGCGCCCGAGCCGGCGTTGCACCGAGAGCGAGGTCCCGGCGACCAGCACCGCGTCCGCCGCGTCCGCGCCGGCGGTGCGGGCGGCCCGGATCAGATCGGCGAGCAGGTCGAGTGGTTCAGGCATGGCTGGGCTCCGTCCGGGCGATGCGCCTCAGTGCCTCTGCATGAAGACAAACATCGCTCTGTTGCATTCACCGGAACCTAAAAGGCTGCCGTCCGGCCTCGGCGCACGTGGTCGGCGTGGGCGCGCTCGATCCGGGAAGGCGGGGTCCAGGGG
>DATJSJ010000098.1:0-7594 GCA_035504175.1 Acetobacteraceae bacterium | reverse complement strand
TGCCTTGTCCCAGCCATCTCCCGCCAGTTCCGGCACACCGGCGACGCCGGCAGAGTGGCCCTGGTGTTATTCGTTCGCGCGTCAACGCCTTGGCAATCATTCGACGGCACGACAGTAAGAAAGAGAAGGTTTAATGCAGATGCACGCAGATTTCCGCAGATGCACGCGGATACGAACGGGCTGAATGAGCTTTCGGGGGCTATCATCGGCTGTGCTTTCAACCGTGCTCAATCCCCTCGGAGCCGGATCATCTGACGGCATGGTGGTCGGCGAGTATTTCGTGGATTTGTTGGTCGAGCTGAAAATCGTGAAGCATCGCGCTCAGTATGTCAATTATACATATGGCAACCCCGCCCACCCCTGTGCCTGCTGCTGAACTTCGGCGTGTCACGCCCCGAAGTAAAACGCGCGGCCAACCATCTGTAATTCACCGCATATCGTCTGCATAAATCCGCGTGCATCTGCGTAAAGCCTTACTTTCCTTTTCGTCGTGCCGCCGAATGCTTCGCCGCCAAAACCGCCCACACAAATCACGGAAGACCCTTATTATAGTTCTGGTTCGAGTCGAGTTGTCACCCCGCATGGGCGGCCGCGAGATAGTTCACCGACAGGTCCGCTGTCACCCGCCAGCCCCCGCGCAGCGGATCCGGTGACAGCCCAGCCAGATCAGCCAGGTGCAGTCCCGCGTGACGAAGCTTGGCTGCCAGCTCCGCCGGGGTGATGAAGCGCCGCCAATCATGCGTTCCAACCGGCAGCCACCGCAGCAGATATTCGGCGCCGATCTTGGCGGCGATAAACGACCGGCCGGTGCGGTTGAGCGTCGAGAGGAACAGCACGCCGCCCGGCTCCAGCAATCGCCCCAGCACCGCGACGAAAGCGTCAGGATCGGGCACGTGTTCAATCACTTCGAGCGCCGTCACCACCGAAAACCGACTCCCCTCCGCAAGCACCGCCTCGGCGGTCGCGACCCGGTAAACGACTGGCAGCCCGCGTCCCTCGGCGTGCCGCTGCGCCACGCCTATCGTCGCCGCGGCGGCGTCGATCCCCACCACCTGAAAGCCCCGTGCAGCCAGCGCCTCCGCGGCAATCCCGCCGCCGCAGCCCACGTCCAGCAGCGACAGGCCCGAACGGCCGGGAAACCGGCGGCCGACCCGTTCCGCGATCCAGCCGATCCGCGCCGGGTTCATCCCGTGCAGCGCGCGCATGGGTCCCCGTGGATCCCACCAGCGCGCCGCCATCGCGTCGAATCGCGCCAGTTCCGCATCCGAGACCGTCTTCGAAGGCATGTTGCCCCTCCCGCACCCCCCCGTTATGTCTGCCCTCGGCATCCCGGCTGACAACCCGACCATCGAAACATGCGCCTTGTCCTGAAATTCGGCGGCACCTCGGTGGCCGACCTCGATCGTATCCGCAACGTTGCCACCCGGGTGAAGCGCGAGATCGAGGCCGGCCACGAAGTCGCGGTGGTCGTCTCCGCCATGGCCGGCGTGACCAACCAGCTCGTCGCCTGGTGCCAGACTCTGTCGCCCCTGCACGACGCCCGTGAATACGACGCCGTGCTCGCCACCGGCGAGCAGGTCACCGCCGGCCTGCTGGCCATCGCCTTGCAGGAGATCGGGGTCGAGGCACGGTCCTGGCAGGGCTGGCAGCTTCCCATCCGCACCGACAACGCGCACGGCAAGGCGCGCATCGCCTCGATTGAAGGCACCGAGCTGATCCGCCGCATGCAGGCCGGACAAGTGGCGGTTGTCCCCGGCTTCCAGGGGATCAGCCCGACCGGCCGCGTCACCACGCTCGGCCGCGGCGGCTCCGATACCTCCGCGGTGGCGCTGGCCGCCGCGTTAGGGGCCGATCGCTGCGACATCTACACTGACGTGGATGGGGTCTATACAACCGATCCCCGGCTGGTCCCGCGGGCGCGCAAGCTCGCTCGGATCAGCTATGAAGAGATGCTGGAGCTCGCCTCGGGCGGCGCCAAGGTGCTGCAGACCCGTAGCGTCGAGCTCGCAATGAACCAGCAGGTGCGCGTGCAGGTGCGCTCGAGCTTCCAGGACCTGCCCGGCACGCTGGTGGTGGACGAGGAAGAGATCGTGGAGCAGGAAAACGTCTCCGGCATTGCCTATTCCCGCGACGAGGCGAAGATCACGGTCCGTCGCGTCCCCGACCGGCCGGGGATCGCCGCCGCGATCTTCGGCGCGCTCGCCGAGCAGCACGTCAATGTCGACATGATCGTGCAGAACGTCTCGGCCGACGGCATGACGGACATGACCTTCACTGTCGGCAAATCGGACCTGCCGCGGGCAAAAGGGGCACTCGACGCGACCCGCCCGCAGGTCGGCTACGCCGATCTCCTGACCGATCCGGACGTGGCCAAGATCAGCGTGGTTGGCGTCGGCATGCGCAGCCACGCTGGCGTCGCCAGCACGATGTTCCGCGCGCTGGCCGACAAGGCGATCAACATCCAGGTGATCTCGACCAGCGAGATCAAGGTCAGCGTATTGATCGCCGCTGAATACACCGAGCTTGCCGTGCGAGCGCTGCACACCGCGTACGGCCTCGATGCCGACTGAATTCGACACGCTCCCACCGGGAGAGATCGCCGTCCACCTCTCCCGCTCTGCGGGAGAGGTCGGTTCGCGCAGCGAACCGGGTGAGGGTGCCGCCCGCATCGAGCTCGATCGCCTCTGGCAACGCGGCACCGCGTTCCTCGGCTGCCGCTACGCCATCATGGGGGGCGCGATGACCTGGGTAAGCGAACGCCACCTGGTCGCGGCCATCTCCAACGCCGGCGGCTTCGGCGTGATCGCCTGCGGCTCGATGAACCCCGACGCGCTCGCCGCCGAGATCGCGGCGACGCAGGCGCTGACCGACAAGCCGTTCGGCGTCAACCTGATCACCCTGCATCCAGCGCTGCCCGAGCTGATCCAGGTCTGCCTCGCCGCCCGGGTCGGCCACATCGTCCTGGCCGGCGGCATCCCGCCCGGCAATGCGGTGCGCGCCGTAAAGGATGGCGGCGCAAAGCTGATCACCTTCACCCCCGCCCTGGTCCTCGCCAAGCGGCTGGTGCGTTCGGGCGCCGACGCGCTGGTAATCGAAGGCTCCGAGGCCGGCGGCCACATCGGTCCGGTCTCGCTCAGCGTCCTGGCGCAAGAGATCCTGCCGCATTTGCGCGAGGTGCCGGTCTTCGTCGCCGGCGGCCTCGGCCGCGGCGAGGCAATCCTGGCCTATCTCGAAATGGGCGCCGCCGGCGCGCAACTCGGCACCCGCTTCGCCGCCGCCACCGAGTCCATCGCCCACCCCCGCTTCAAGCAGGCGTTCATGCGCGCCAATGCCCGCGACGCGCTGCCCTCGGTTCAGCTCGACGACCGGTTCCCGGTGATCCCCGTGCGCGGCCTGGTCAACCAAGGCACCAGGCGCTTCCTGGTGCACCAGGCCGAGGTGATCCGTCGCTTCCAGGCCGGCGAGCTTACGCGTGAGGCGGCCCAGCTTGAGATCGAGCATTTCTGGGCCGGTGCCCTGCGCCGCGCCGTGATCGACGGCGATGTGGAGACCGGCTCGGTGATGGCCGGCCAATCGGTCGGCATGGTGACCGCCGAGCAGTCCACCGCTTCCATTCTCCAGGAACTGGTGGAACAGGCAGTCGGCGCGCTTGTGGCGCGCGGTCGGATCGCCGCCCGTGCCGGCCCCGGCTGACGTTCGGCTGACGAGGCCGCGCCGCATGCTCGGCTCGCTGCGCTCACTGATGGCGCATGGGGCACCGAAACTCTCGGAGCTTGTCGAGCTGGTGGCGGCCGAGATGCCCGTCGATGTCTGCTCCATCTACATCAAACGCCCCGGCGACATCCTGGAGCTGGCGGCGACCAAGGGGCTCAACCCGTCCGCCGTCGGACGCACCCGGCTCCGTGTCGGCGAGGGCATCATCGGCCTGTGCGCCGCCAGCGGACAGGTGATGAATCTGGCCGACGCGCAGTACCATCCGCGCTTCGTCTATCGCCCCGAAACCGGCGAGGAGGCATTCGCCTCCATCCTCGCCGTCCCGGTGCGCCGGGCGGGGCGCACGATGGGCGTGCTGGCGGTGCAAACCCGCGAGGCACGGCATTATTCAGCAGACGAAGTCGAAGAGCTGGAGACCGTCGCCATGCTGCTTGCCGAGCCGCTGGCGGCCGCCGGCGCCGCGGACGGCTCGGAGGAGGGGATCGCCGGTACCGTCCCGCGGGTCTTTTCCGGCGTGCCGCTGGTCGGCGGGATCGTCATCGGGGTGATCGTGCAGCACGGCGCGCGCGTTGTGGCCGGTCGCCTGCTCGCCGATGACCCCAGGGCGGAGCTCGATCGACTGCAGAGTGCGGCCGAGCGCCTGCAGCGCGGCCTTGACGAGCTGCTGGATGGCCATCTTCCCGCGGTTGGCGAAGCGGGCGCTGCCTCGCGCGAGGTGCTGGAGGCCTATCGGCTGGTCGCTGCCGATGCCGGCTGGCTCAACCGAGTTGGCGAGGTGATCCGCAGCGGCCTGACTGCCGAAGCCGCCGTGCAGCGCGTGGCGAGCGATGTGCACGACCGCATGCGCCGCATTGCCGACCCCTATCTGCGCGAGCGGCTCGCCGATCTCGACGACATGGCCGGCCGGTTGCTGGCCGAATTGACCGGCGGATCGGCGCGTCCGCCGGTGCCACCGGGTGCGATCCTGCTCGCCCGACGGTTGGGCCCGGCCGAGCTGCTCGGCTGGCACGACAGCGGGATTGGCGGCCTGGTGATCGAGGAAGCGAGTCCGGCGGGACACGCGGCCATTTTGGCGCGCGCGCTGGGCCTGCCGGCACTCGGCGGGGCCCGCGGTGCGCTGAGCGCGGCCGCGCCGACCGACCAGGCGGTGCTCGACGCCGACGAAGGTGCGTTCTATTTGCGGCCCGAGGCCGATGTGGCGACTGCCTATGAGCGCGCGCTGAAAGCGCGAACGGCTCGCAGGGCGGGCTGGGAGCGGCTGCGCCGCACGCCGCCTGCCACGGGCGACGGGACGCGGGTGCAGTTGATGCTGAACGCCGGCCTCGCCCTGGAGCTGGGAGAGCTGGACCGCACCGGCGCCGAGGGCATCGGCCTGTTCCGTACCGAGATCGCCATGCTCGCGCGCGGCTCGGTTCCCGATGTTGCCGAGCAGGCGGCGTTCTATTCCCGCGTGCTGGACGCGGCCGGCCATCGGCCGGTGGCATTCCGCACGCTGGATCTCGGCGGCGACAAGCTGCTGCCGGATGCCGGGCTGCCGGAAGAAGCCAACCCGGCGATGGGCTGGCGCAGCCTGCGCGTTGGCCTCGATCGTCCGGCGGTGTTGCGGCGGCAGCTCCGCGCCCTGCTGCTGGGCGCGGCCGGCCGGCCGCTGACGGTCATGTTCCCGATGGTCGCCACCGTGGCGGAGTTCCGCGCCGCCCGTGCGCTGTTGCTGGCCGAGGCGAAGCGAATCCACCGGCCGCCCGAACGGCTGGAGATCGGCACCATGCTGGAAGTGCCGGCCCTGATGTGGCAGCTTGATGCGCTGCTGGCCGAGGTCGATTTTGTCTCGATCGGCTCCAACGATCTGCTGCAGTTCCTGTTCGCGGCCGACCGTGGCTCGCCGACATTGGCCGGTCGTTACGACCTGCTGTCGCCACCCGTGCTCTGCCTGATCGAGCAGATCGTATGCGCTGCCGCTGTCGCCAAAGGTGGGACGGGCGTGCCGGTCTCGTTGTGCGGCGAGGCGGCGGGGCGGCCGCTCGAGGCGATGGCGCTGGTCGGGCTGGGCGTCACCACACTATCGATGTCGGCCTCCAACATCATGCCGGTGAAGAGCGTGCTGAGCGGGCTCGATCTGGCGGCGTTCCGTGCCGTCCTCGCGGGGGTCCGGCAGGATGCCGGCGCTGCGAGCCTGCGCGAGCCGATCGCGATCTGGGCGCGCGAGCGGGGACTGGATGTTTAATACCTGTACGGCTGAGAGCGCCCGAAAGATCGACTCTTCGGGTGAGCCCAGTCCCAGCCGTGGGTCATCCTTTCGGGCCGCTGATAAAGTATAATACCAAATCGCGCAGTCGGTTGACTCACATTGCAAAGAGAAAGTTTGGATGACGGCCTTTACCGCTCATGACGGCGGTGGCGCGAAGCGCATGATCCTTCTCGGTGAGACTCTATGTCCCTTTGTCAATTGCAATCGCAGCCGCGGGTCGGGCCGCGATCCTGCCGGACCACGTGATGATCGATCCATTCCGCGACCAGGCGCCGCGCCTCGTTCACCGAGGCCTCCGGGTGGTGGATCCGGTAAAGCACCGTGCAGGCGCGAAACGCCGCCAGATCGTCCGAGCCAAGCTGGCGAAGGTCGCGATAGGCGGTGACCACCGCGCGCTCACAGCGGCGGCCGATCTGGCTGAACTCATTGCCCATCGGGCGCAGACTCCTAGTTGCGAATCGTTCGCAAGAACCGCCCGAGTTTAAGGGCCGAGCCGCGAGCCTGCAAGCCGCTCAGCGGGCTGCGACAATCTCCGCCAGCGCCGAGCCTACCTCGGCGGTGCCCGCCTGTCCGCCCATGTCGCGCGTGCCCGGCCCGCCGCCTTGCAGCAGCGTCTCGATCGCCGCGACGATTGTCCGCCCGGCCTCCGCCTCCCCCAGATGCTCCAGCATCATCGCCGCCGACCAGATCTGGCCGATCGGGTTGCAGATGCCCCGCCCGGCAATATCGGGCGCCGAGCCGTGCACCGGCTCGAACATCGACGGGTGCCTCCGTTCGGGGTTGATGTTCGCCGACGGCGCGATGCCGATCGAGCCCGCCACTGCCGGGCCGAGGTCGCTCAGAATGTCGCCGAAGAGGTTCGACCCGACCACCACGTCGAACCAGTCCGGATGCTGCACGAAATGCGCGCAGAGGATGTCGATGTGGTACTGGTCCGTGCGCACCTCCGGATAGGACCTCGCCATCGCAGCGAAGCGCTCGTCCCAATAGGGCATGGTGAAGGTGATGCCGTTCGATTTAGTGGCCGAGGTCAGGTGACGCTTCGGTCGGCTCTGTGCCAGCTCGAAGGCGTAGCGCAGCACGCGATCGACGCCGTGGCGGGTGAACACGCTCTGCTGCGAGACGAACTCCCGCTCGGTGCCCTGGAACATCCGGCCGCCCACCGAGGAATACTCGCCTTCGGTGTTCTCGCGCACCACGTAGAAGTCGATATCCGCCTCGGTGCGCCCGGCAAGCGGCGTGCGCACGCCGGGCATCAGCTTGCAGGGGCGGAGGTTCACGTACTGGTCGAAGCCGCGCCGGATCGGGATCAACAGGCCCCAGAGCGAGATATGGTCCGGCACGTCCGGCCAGCCGATCGCGCCGAGCAGGATGGAATCCGCCTCGGCGAGCCGGTCCATGCCATCGGCCGGCATCATCGCCCCGGTCTTCTTGTAGAGATCGCAGGACCAGTCGTAGTGCGTGAAGTCTAGCCGGAAGTCGAACCGGGCAGCGGCGGCGTCGAGTACCTTGAGTGACTCCGGTACTGTCTCCTTGCCGATGCCATCACCGGGAATGACCGCGATCCGGTGGGTGCAGGCCATGTCGATGCCTCCTGCTGTGAGCCGTGCCGGGATTTGAGCCCAGGGGATA
>DATJSJ010000097.1:0-2762 GCA_035504175.1 Acetobacteraceae bacterium | reverse complement strand
CCCGACACGAGCGCGATCAGCACCAGCAGGCCGGTGGCAAGCCCGACCTGCGCGCCGAGCCCCATCGCGACCGAGGCGAGCGCCATGATGCCGGCGACCGAAATGTCGATCTCGCCGGCGATGATCAGCAGCGCCATCGGCAGCGCCACGATCGCCTTTTCGGTGAAGTTGAAGGTCGCATCCGACAGCGTCCAGGGATCGAGGAAGTACGGTGAGGCGAACGCGTTCAGCGCGAAATCGCCGACCACCACCAGCGCCAGCATCGCCTCCCAGCGGAGGACGCGCACCGGACGGCGACGCGGCGTGGCCGGGGCGAGGGCGGCCTCGCCCGGGATCACGTTCATGCCGCGTGCTCCTCGAGGATGCGGCGGCTGGGCGCCAATGCGCTACGGCTGTTGACCACCACGGCGCCGGTGATCACCACGCCGCTCACCACCATCTGCCAGAACGGCGACACGCCCACCAGCGGCAGCGCGTTCTTGACGATGCCGAGGAACAGCGCGCCGAGCACGACGCCCAGCACCGTGCCGACGCCGCCGCCGATCGAGACGCCGCCGATCACGCAGGCCGCGATCACCTGCAGCTCGAAGCCGATCGCGATATCGGTGTAGGCGACGCCGAACCGCGACACCCAGAGATAGCCGCACAGCCCGGCGATCGTGCCGGACAGTACGAAGGCGAGGCACTGCATCCGCCCGACATCGATCCCGGCATAGGTGGCGGCCGAGGGATTGTTGCCGGCGGCGTAGAAATTGCGCCCGGCGATGCGGAAGCGGAGGAACACCCAGGTCAACACGATCGTGACGATCGCGAGCCAGGACAGCACCGGCAGCCCCGCGACCGGTGCGCGCACGAAGCCGAGGAAGGCGGGCGACATCTGGTTGCTGTTGACCCAGGCACCGCCCGAGGCAACGTAGACGAGCCCCCTGTACACTGACAGCGTGCCGAGCGTCACGACGATCGACGGGATCTCCAGCAGCCACACGAGCAGCCCGTTGAACGCGCCGAGCACCGTGCCGCAGAGCGTGCTGATCAGCAGCACTGGCAGCACGCCGGCGCCGGGATGCAGCTTGTTGAACAGCGCGCAGAGCATGCCCGAGAGCGCCAGATTGGCCGCAACCGACAGATCGACGGCGCGGGTCAGCAGCACCAGCGTTTCGCCCAGTGCCAGCATGATCAGGATCGCCGTGTCGTCGAACACGCTGCGCAGGTTGCCGGGCAGGATGAATTGCGGGAATGCCGCGGCGACGAGCGCCAGCAGCAGCAATGTCAGGGCGGCGAGGCCGGCATCACGGCTGATGCGCAAGCCGGCGCGTCGGGCGGCGACCATCGTCTCAGGCATCCGTCGCGGCGCGCACCACCGCCTCGGGCGTCGCCTCTGCGCGGTCGAACACGGCGCGGGCGCGGCCGCGCCGCATCACCAGCACGCGGTCCGCCATGCCGAGCACCTCGGGCAGTTCGGAGGAGACCATGATCACGGCAAGCCCCCGCCCGACCA
Organism: Acetobacteraceae bacterium; assembly: GCA_035504175.1. Classification (GTDB taxonomy): domain Bacteria; phylum Pseudomonadota; class Alphaproteobacteria; order Acetobacterales; family Acetobacteraceae; genus DATJSJ01. The sequence continues at coordinate 1,264 of DATJSJ010000097.1, read as the reverse complement.
GCTCGCTCATGAACCGGTGCACCGCCGCCTTCGAGCCGACATCGATGCCCTTGGTCGGCTCGTCCAGGATCAGCACCCGCGGCTCGGTCGCGAGCCACTTGGCGATCACCACCTTCTGCTGGTTGCCGCCGGAGAGTTCCTCCACGTTCTGCATCAGGCTCGCCGCCTTGATCTGCAGTCGGGTCGCCATCCGCGCCGCCACGTCCTGTTGCGCCGCCGGGCGCACGAAGCCCCAGCGCGCCAGGCGCGACAGGCTCGGCAGGGTGATGTTCTCGACGATCGGCAGCTTCAGGATCGCGCCCTGGCCCTGCCGGTCCTCCGGCACGTAGACGATGCCGTGCCGGATCGCGTCCTCCGGGCCGCGGATGCGGATCTCCCGCCCCTCGAGCAGAATGCGGCCGCGATCGGCGTGGCTCGCGCCGAACAGCGCCTGCATCACCTCGCTGCGCCCGGCCCCGACCAGGCCGTACAGGCCGAGGATCTCGCCGCGCCGGACGGAGAGGTCGATGCCCTCGAACTCGGCGGCGCGCGACAGGTGCTCGACGCGCAGCACCTCCGCGCCGATCGTCGCCGCCACTTTCGGGAAAATCTGGTCGACCGGCCGGCCGACCATGAGTGCGATCATCGCGTCGCGCGTGGTCTCCCCGATGCTCCCGGCACCGACCGCGGCGCCGTCGCGAAACACCGCCCAGCGGTCCGCGATGGCGAAAATCTCCTCGAATTTGTGGCTGATGAACAGGACGGCGCGGCCCTCCGCCTTGAGCCGGCGCACGATGGCGAACAGATCCTCGACCTCGCGGTGCGACAGCGAGGCGGTCGGCTCGTCCATGATGACGATGCGCGCGGCATGCGACAGCGCGCGGGCGATCTGCACCAGATGCTTCTGCGCCACGCTCAGGCTGCGCATCGGCGCCGCCGGATCGATCTCGGCCTCGAGCTCGGCCAGCAGGCTGCGCGCCCGGCGCCGCATCTCCGTCCAGGCGACCAGGCCGCCGCGGCGCGGGCGGTCGCCGATGAAGATGTTCTCGGCGACCGAGAGGTCGTCGAAGATCACCGCCTCCTGGTGGATGACCGAGATGCCGAGGCGCTGCGCCGCCTCGGCGGAGCCGATATGCACCGGCTCGCCGTCCAGGCGGATGCTGCCCGCATCCGCCTGGTAGACGCCAGTCAGGATCTTCACCAGCGTCGACTTGCCGGCACCGTTCTCCCCGACCAGCGCCGTCACTTCGCCGGCGTAGAGGTCGAGCGCGCCCGAGGCGAGGGC
>DATJSJ010000096.1:0-10582 GCA_035504175.1 Acetobacteraceae bacterium | reverse complement strand
CCGTATGGCGGCACGTTCCTGTGCTTTTCCGACTACTGCCGGCCGGCGATCCGCTTGTCGGCGTTGATGCGGCTGCGGGTCGTCTACGTGATGACGCATGATTCGATCGGGCTCGGCGAGGATGGGCCGACGCATCAGCCGGTCGAGCATCTGCCATCACTGCGGGCGGTTCCGAATCTGCGCGTGTTCCGGCCGGCGGATGCGGTGGAGACGGTGGGGGCGTGGATCTGCGCGTTGGCGGCCGAGGATGCGCCGAGCGTGCTGTGTCTGTCTCGGCAGGCGCTGGCACCGCTGCCGAGGCATCCCGGGCTGGAGGGCGGCGTGCGGTTTGGCGCCTACGTGCTGCGCGAAGTGCCCGGTGGGCGCGACGTGACGCTGATCGCAACCGGGTCGGAAGTCGGGATCGCGCTCGCGGCGGCCGAGATGCTGGCGCAGGAGGGCGTTGCGGCGGCGGTGGTGTCGGCGCCGTGTTTGGAACTGTTTGCGGCGCAGCCGGAGGAATACCGGGACCGCGTGCTGGGCGATGCACCGCGCGTGGCGGTGGAGGCGGCGGTGGAGGGGTTGTGGCCGCGCTGGATCGGCGAGGGTGGCGCGTTTGTCGGGATGCGCGGCTTTGGTGCCTCCGCACCCGCCGACGTTCTGTACCGCGAATTCGGCATCACCGCTGACGCCGTTGCCGCCGCCGCGCATCGCGCGGTTGTTGCCCGAACGAATGGGGGTCTGGGGCCGTCACGCGAAAGCGTGCTTCGCACGACGGCCCCAGCGGGTTCAGGGCGGAGCCCTGGCCTTTGACTTCCTTATAGGAGAGCTGAATGTCCCGTATCACGTTGCGGCAATTGCTGGATGACGCCGCCGAGCACGGTTATGGCGTGCCTGCCTTCAACGTCAACAACATGGAGCAGGTGCTGGCGATCATGGCCGCCGCGTCCGAGGCTGACGCGCCGGTGATCCTGCAGGCGTCGCGTGGCGCGCGCGCCTATGCCGGTGACATCATGTTGGCGAAGATGATCGAGGCGGTGGAGGCGATGCATCCGGCGATTCCGGTGTGCGTGCATCAGGATCACGGCAATGACGTGGCGACCTGCCTGTCGGCGATGCAGCACGGCTTTACCAGCGTGATGATGGACGGGTCGCTGCTGGCGGATGCGAAGACGCCGGCGTCGTATGAGTACAACGTGGACATCACCGCGCGGGTCGCGGCGATGGCGCATGCGGTGGGGGTGTCGGTCGAGGGCGAGCTCGGCGTGCTGGGCAGTCTCGAGCACGGCAAGGGCGACGTCGAGGACGGGCATGGGGCCGATTGCGTGCTGTCGCGCGAGCAGTTGCTGACCGATCCCGACCAGGCGGTTGCGTTCGTCGAGGCGACCGGGGTGGATGCGCTGGCGATCGCGATGGGCACGTCGCATGGCGCGTACAAATTCTCCCGCAAGCCGGACGGCGAGATTCTGGCGCTGCATGTGGTGCAGGCGATCCATGCGCGGCTGCCGGCGCTGCACCTGGTGATGCATGGCTCCTCGTCGGTGCCGGAGGCGCTGCAGGCGGTGTTCACGCGGTTCGGCGGCGCGATGCCGCAGACCTGGGGGGTGCCGGTGGAGGAGATCCAGACCGGGATTCGCCACGGTGTGCGCAAGATCAACATCGACACCGATTGCCGCCTGGCGATGGCGGCGCAGTTCCGGCGGGTGGCGACCGAGAAGCCGGGCGAGTTCGATCCGCGCAAGTTCCTGCAGCCGTCGATGGATGCGCTGCGTGCGCTGTGCCGCGAGCGGTTCGAGGCATTCGGCACCGCCGGGCAGGCGCATCGCATCCGGCCGCTGCCGCTGCCCGAGATGGCGCGGCGCTATGCCGCCGGGACGCTCGCGCCGCGCATGGGCGCGATGGCTCGCGCGGCCTGACCCTTCAGACAGGAGACACACAATGAACGTCGCCCTGGACACCAAGGCCACCACGATCCGCGGCAAGGATCGGTATCGCGCCGGCGTCCTCGAGTATAAGAAGATGGGGTATTGGGAACCCGACTACACGCCGAAGGACACGGACATCATCGCCCTGTTCCGGGTGACGCCGCAGGACGGGGTTGATCCGGTCGAGGCCTCGGCGGCGGTGGCGGGCGAGTCGTCCACCGCGACCTGGACGGTGGTGTGGACGGACCGGCTGACCGCCTGCGAGAAGTATCGCGGCAAGTGCTATCGCGTCGATCCGGTGCCGAACGCGCCGGGGTCGTATTTCGCCTATATTGCGTACGATCTCGATTTGTTCGAGCCGGGGTCTATCGCCAACCTGACGGCCTCGATCATCGGCAACGTGTTCGGCTTCAAGCCGCTGAAGGCGCTCCGGCTCGAGGACATGCGGCTGCCGGTGGCCTACGTGAAGACGTTCAACGGGCCGCCGACGGGAATCGTGGTGGAGCGGGAGCGGCTGGACAAGTTCGGTCGTCCGCTGCTCGGGGCGACGGTGAAGCCAAAGCTCGGCCTGTCCGGGCGGAATTACGGGCGGGTGGTGTACGAGGCGCTGCACGGCGGGCTCGACTTCACCAAGGATGACGAGAACATCAACTCGCAGCCCTTCATGCACTGGCGGGACCGGTTCCTGTATTGCATGGAGGCGGTGAACCGGGCTCAGGCGGCGACCGGCGAGGTCAAGGGCACGTATCTGAACGTCACCGCCGGGACAATGGAGGACATGTACGAGCGGGCGGAGTTCGCCAAGTCGCTCGGCTCCGTCATCGTGATGATCGACCTGGTGATCGGCTACACCGCGATCCAGTCGATGTCGAAATGGGCGCGCCGCAATGACATGATCCTGCATCTGCACCGCGCCGGGCACGGCACCTACACGCGGCAGAAGACGCATGGCGTGTCGTTCCGGGTGATCGCGAAGTGGATGCGGCTGGCCGGCGTCGACCACATCCATGCCGGGACGGTGGTCGGCAAGCTGGAAGGCGATCCGCTGACCACGCGCGGCTACTACGACATCTGCCGCGAGCCGCGGAATCCGATGCAGCTCGAGCACGGCATCTTCTTCGACCAGGACTGGGCCTCGCTTCGGCGGGTGATGCCGGTCGCCTCCGGCGGCATTCATGCGGGGCAGATGCACCTGCTGCTCGATCATCTGGGCGAGGACGTGGTGCTGCAGTTCGGCGGCGGCACGATCGGGCATCCGCTCGGCATCGCGGCGGGGGCGACGGCGAACCGCGTGGCGCTGGAGGCGATGATCCTGGCGCGCAACGAGGGCCGCGACTTCCGCGCCGAGGGGCCGGAGATCCTGGACGCGGCGGCGCGCACCTGCCAGCCGCTGCGCCAGGCGCTGGACGTGTGGAAGGATGTCACCTTCAACTACGCCAGCACCGACACGCCCGATTTTATCCCCACCGCCAGCGTCGCCGTCTGAAGGAGCGAGACCATGCGCATCACCCAGGGCTGCTTTTCCTTCCTGCCCGATCTGACCGACGCGCAGATCGAGCGGCAGGTGCAGTATTGTCTCGATCACGGCTGGGCGGTGAACATCGAGTTCACCGACGACCCGCATCCCCGCAACACGTTCTGGGAGATGTGGGGTCACCCGATGTTCGATCTCGCTGACGCGCGCGCGGTGATGATGGAACTGGACGCGTGCCGGCGGGTCTACGGCGATCGCTACATCCGCATCAGCGGCTTCGATTCGACCGCGGGATGGGAGTCGCTGCGGCTGTCATTCATCGTCACCCGGCCGAAGGAGGAGCCCGGCTTCCGCCTGACGCGGCAGGAGGTGGGTGGCCGCGGCATCCGCTACACCACCCAGGCCTATGTCACCGATCGGCCGGAAGGGACGCGGTATTCGTCATGAGCGACGTCGCGGCGCTGGCGCCAGCCGCGCCCGCGGCGGCGGCGCCGGCGACGATCGACCTGCGGGCCGAGTTCGGCGAGGCCGGGATCGGAGATGTGCTGGTGCAGCTCGACCGCGACCTGGTCGGACTGCGCCCGGTGAAGCAGCGCATCCGGGAGATCGCCTCGCTGTTGCTGGTGGAACGTGTGCGGCGCCGGCTCGGTCTGTCCGCCGAGCCGCCGACGCTGCACATGTCCTTCACCGGCAATCCCGGCACCGGCAAGACGACGGTCGCGATGCGGATGGCGGAGCTGCTGCACGGGCTCGGCTTCATCCGCCGCGGCCATCTGGTGTCCGTGACGCGCGACGATCTGGTCGGGCAGTATATTGGCCATACCGCGCCGAAGACGCGCGAGGTGCTGAAGCGCGCGATGGGCGGCGTGCTGTTCATCGACGAGGCGTACTACCTGCACCGGCCCGAGAACGAGCGCGACTACGGGCAGGAATCGATCGAGATCCTGCTGCAGGTGATGGAGAACCAGCGCGAGGATCTGGTCGTGATCCTGGCCGGCTATGCCGATCGGATGGACCGGTTCTTCTCGACCAATCCCGGGTTCCGCTCGCGCATCGCGCATCACATCGACTTTCCCGATTACGCCGACGAGGAGCTGCTGGCGATCGGCGAATCGATCCTGGCGCGGCAGAACTACCGGCTGAGCGACGCGGCGCGGGAGGCGCTGGCGCGCTATATCGCGACCCGGCGGCCGCAGCCGCATTTCGCCAACGCCCGTTCGATCCGCAACGCGCTCGACCGGGCGCGGCTGCGCCAGGCGAACCGCCTGGTCGATCGCACCGAGGGGCCGGTGGCGCCCGAGGCGCTGCTGACGATCGAGGCGCCCGACATCCTGGCCAGCCGCGTCTTTGCCCAGGCTGAGCTCCAGGCGGCCGAGCGCCAGGCGGGAGCGACGCATGGCTGAGCGGGTGCTGATCGCGCCCTCCATCCTCTCCGCCGATTTCGCGCGGCTGGGCGAGGAGGTGCGGGCGGTGACGGCGGCGGGCGCGGACTGGATCCACGTCGACGTGATGGACGGGCATTTCGTGCCCAACATCACCTTCGGTCCGGCGGTGATGGCGGCGGTGCGTGGCGCGAGCGATCGGCCATTCGACGTGCATCTGATGATCGCGCCGGCGGATCCGTATCTGGAGGCGTTTGCGCGCGCCGGTGCCGATCGCATCACCGTGCACGCGGAGGCCGGGCCGCATCTGCACCGCTCGCTGCAGGCGATCCGCGCCTTGGGCAAGCGCGCCGGCGTTTCGCTTTGTCCGGCGACGCCGGAGACCGCGCTGGAATACGTCCTGGACGCGGCCGATCTCGTGCTGGTGATGACGGTAAATCCCGGGTTCGGCGGCCAGGCTTTCCTGCCGTCCCAGCTCGAGAAGATCCGTCGCGTGCGGGCGATGATCGGCGATCGCGACATCCGGCTGCAGGTGGATGGGGGCGTCGCACCGGACACGGCCCGGCTCTGCGCCGAGGCCGGGGCGGATGTGCTGGTCGCCGGCTCGGCGATCTTCCGGGGCGGTCCGCCCGCCTACGGCGACAACATCGCGGCGATCCGGCGGGCGGCGGCGAGGTAGCGGCCGCCGGTCAGGCGGCGCGCATCCCGGTCATCATCGCGTTGGGGTTCCGGGGCAGGCCCTGCGCCGCAGCCCGCGCTCCGCAGCGCGGATTTGGCCGCTTTGGCCTGCCGCCGCCGAATGATGTGAGCGATTTCGCCCGAGCTCGCGGACCAGTGTCGCGGCGCCGAGGCCCATGAGAGCGAGTGCGCCAGCCCAGAACGCGTCGCGGTGGCGACTGGTGAACATCTCCCAGCTTCCGCTGCGCGCGCGGGAATCGAAACGGCCATGCGCGCCGTAGGCGCCCGTGACCGGGTCGAACAGATTGGCCGGGGCATCGGCCGGCCGCGGCTCATCGGTAAGCTGGCCCTTGTATCCGGCGGAGGCGAGGTAGCGATCGAGCAGGCCCGGCGCCACGCGGTTGCCAAGGATCGCCTTCACCGTGGGAAAGCCCACCCAGATCTCGCGCCGGCGATGCGTTGCCGCGAAGTAGATCGCGCGCGCCGGAACCTCGGGCTGATAGATCGGTGGCACCGGCTGCGCCTGCTGCCCGGTGCGATTGAGCGCCCAGTCGAATTGCGGCGTGTTGACCGCCGGCAGGTCGACCGTGGTGAGGTGCACGTTCAGCCCGTCATGGATGATCTCCGACCGCAGCGAATCGGTGAAGCCTCGGATCGCCGCCTTCGCGCCGCAATACGCGGATTGCAGCGGCACGGATCGGTAGGCGAGCGCGGAGCCGACATGGACGATTGTGCCGCGGTTGCGCGTGCGCATGCGCTTCAGCGCCGCCATCGTGCCGTAGACCTGGCCGAGATAGGTCACCTCCGTCGCCCGCCGGTACTCATCGGGTGAGATCTCGGCGAACGGCGCGAACACGGTCGCCATCGCCACGTTCACCCAGACGTCGATCGGGCCGAGCTCGGATTCGACGCGCGTCGCGGCGGCTTCGACGGCGGCGTCGTCCGCGACGTCGACCGGGATCGGCAGGGCCCGCACGCCATGGCTGCGCAGTTCGCTCGCCGCCCGCTCCAGGCGGTCCGCGTCGCGGGCGAGCAGGGCGATGTCCCACCCGTGTCGTGCGAATTCCGTGGCCGTGGCACGACCCACCCCAGCGCCGGCTCCGGTCACGACAACGATCTTCGACATGGCACTCTCCTGCTTGCGGGGTGGGCGGCTGAGCACGCGCCGTTGCGGCGCCGCGATCCCGGTCGTGCCGCCGCGCGGTCGCCACGCGTCGCTCCATTGATCTCGCCATTGGTTGACGCGGCAACGGCTGCGCCGCGGTGCCGTTGCGCCGCATGTGAGGATGCCTGTTCGCGAAGCCGTGATCTCACGCGCTGCGACGCCGGCGCGGCCTCGACCGGTCACGGCCTTTGCCAGGCAAGGATTCCCGCCACGACAGACCGCGACTTGAGGCGAACCGCCGCCCGCGGCGGCGCGTTGCCGGTGCAGCCCGCCACAATCCTGCCCCGGAGCGCCCGTCATGAGCCAGACCGTTGGAGACTTCTTCTGGGAACGCCTGCATGAGTGGGGCGTGCGGATCGTCTTTGGCTATCCGGGCGATGGCATCAACGGCCTCCTCGGCGCGATGAACCGGGCCGACGGCAAGATCAAGCTGGTGCAGGTGCGGCACGAGGAAATGGCCGCCTTCATGGCCAGCGCCTATGCCAAGTTCACCGGTGAGCTCGGCGTCTGCCTCGCGACCTCCGGCCCCGGCGCCTCGCACCTGATCACCGGGCTTTATGACGCGCGGCTCGATCACATGCCTGTGCTCGCGATCGCCGGACAGCAGGCCCGCGCCGCAGTCGGCGGCCACTACCAGCAGGAGCTGGACGTGGTCAGCATGTACAAGGACGTGGCCGGCGCCTTCGTCGAACAGGCGACGGTGCCGGCGCAGGTGCGTCACCTGATCGACCGGGCGGTGCGCATCGCTAAGGGCGAACGCCGTGTCACGGCGATCATAATGCCGAACGACCTGCAGGAGATGAGCTACGCGCCACCGCCGCGCAAGCACGGCACGCTGCACTCCGGCATCGGCTACAGCGATCCGGTGGTGGTGCCGCGGGATGACGATCTTCACCGCGCCGCCGCCGTGCTCAACGAGGGCAGGAAGGTCGCGATACTGGTCGGCGCCGGCGCGCTGCACGCGACGGACGAGGTCATTGCGGTGGCCGAGAAGCTCGGCGCGGGCGTGGCCAAGGCGTTGCTCGGCAAGGCGGCGCTGCCCGACGATCTGCCCTGGGTCACCGGCTCGATCGGTCTGCTCGGCACCCGGCCGAGCTCGGACATGATGACCGGATGCGACACGCTGCTGATGATCGGCTCGGGTTTTCCCTATTCCGAGTTCCTGCCGAAGGAAGGCCAGGCGCGCGGCGTGCAGATCGATCTCAAGCCGGACATGCTGAGCCTGCGCTATCCGATGGAGGTCAATCTCGTCGGCGACAGCACCACCACCTTGCGCGCGCTGCTGCCGCTGCTGCGGGAGAAGACCGACCGTGCCTGGCGGGCCGAGATCGAGAAGAACGTCTCGGAGTGGTGGGAGACGATGCGCGAGCGGGCGATGGCCAAGGCGACACCGGTCAACCCGCAGCGGGTCACCTGGGAATTGTCGCCGCGCCTGCCCGACCGCTGCATCATCACCAGCGATTCCGGCTCCTGCGCCAACTGGTTCGCGCGGGATCTGAAGATCCGCCGCGGCATGATGTGCTCGCTGTCTGGCGGTCTCGCCTCGATGGGTGCCGCGGTGCCATACGCGATCGCGGCCAAGTTCGCGCATCCCGATCGGCCCGTGGTGGCGCTGGTCGGCGACGGGGCGATGCAGATGAACAACATGGCGGAGCTGATCACCGTCGCGAAATACTGGCGCGAATGGTCGAATCCGAAATGGGTCGTCTGCGTGTTCAACAACCAGGACCTCAACCAGGTGACCTGGGAGCAGCGGGTGCAGGAGGGCGATCCGAAGTTCAACGCATCGCAGCAGATCCCCGACGTGCCCTACCATCGCTTCGCCGAGCTGATCGGGTTGCGCGGCCTGTTCTGCGACGATCCCGAGCGGCTCGGGGCTGCCTGGGACGAGGCGCTCGCCTCCGACCGCCCGGTGGTGCTGGAGGTCAAGACGGATCCGGAGGTGCCGCCGCTGCCGCCGCACATCACGCTGAAGCAGGCGAAGAATTTCACCTCGATGCTGGTCGAGGGCGATCCGGACGAGAGTGGCGTGCTGGTGGGAGCGGCGCGGCAGGTGCTGAGTTCCGTGCTGCCCGGCAGCAAGGAGTGATGGCACGGGCCCGGGGGCAGCGCACGCTGCCCCGCGCGGCCGCTCTCGCCGGAGGGCGCGGCTGATGAGGACGAAGACGGTTGCCCGGCGGATCGCATCGCCGGTCGCGCGTGAACGCGTGCCCGAGCGATCGACGCAGAGCCTTGCGGTGTCGGCGCCGCGTGGATTGCGCGCACCGTTGCGGCGAGGTCCGGTCATCCCGCATGCGGCGGCGGTTCGCGCGGCGCGCCGGCTGAACACGGCGGCAGGCGTGCTCGCAGCCTCGGTCCTCGCCGACAGCGCGGTCGAGCACTATCGCGGGAGCTACCACAACAGCGCAATGTACACCCCGCTCGCCGTGGCATCGCTGGCGCTCGGCGTCAGCGCACACGGCACCGCCGATCGCCAAGCCGGAGCGCATTGGCTGCGCGACATCACGTACGGCTTGACCGCGGTCACCGGCGTCGTCGGCACGGGATTCCACCTCTACAACGTCACCAAGCGGCCGGGCGGCTTTTCCTGGAGCAACCTCTTCTACGGTGCTCCGCTCGGCGCGCCGATGGCGATCCTGCTCTCGGGCCTGCTCGGCTTCTGCTCGGAACGGGTGCGCGAGACGCCGCCGGACGCCAGGCCGACGATCTTCGGCGTGCATGCCGGCCGTGCCATGGCGGCGGTCAGCAGCGCCGGCCTGCTCGGCACCACGGGCGAGGCCTGGCTGCTGCATTTCCGCGGTGCCTTCCACGACCCGTTCATGTTCCTGCCGGTCACCGTGCCGCCGGCGGCGGCGGCGCTGATGGCGGAGGCGGCGATGGGTCCCGGCCGCCGCGATCGCTGGTTCACGCGGCTTTGGCTGCGGCTGACCGCAATCGTCGGGCTGGCCGGCGCCGGGTTCCATGTCATCGGCGTCGCCCGCAACATGGGCGGCTGGCGCAACTGGCGTCAGAACGTGCAGAACGGCCCGCCGATTCCGGCGCCACCGAGTTTCACCGGTCTCGCCCTCGCGGCACTCGCGGCGCTCGGCCTGATGCGGGACCAGCCCGATGCGTGAGCACTTTCCTGGCTATGACGTGATGCGCAAACGTCACACACCCTCCTGGAACGAAATCACCCGGCGGGTGATCGATCAGCGACTGTCGCTGCCGGGCGAGCCGCGTTTCTTCACGCTCGCGGAATGGGAGATGGTACAGGCGATCTGCCAGCGCGTGGTGCCGCAAGTGCCGGGCCGACCACCGGTGCCCGCGGTCGCGATGGTCGATCACCGGTTGCACACCAACGCGCTCGACGGCTATCGCAACGCCAGGCTGCCGCCGCAGCGCGAGGCCTGGCGGCGCGGCCTGCACGCGCTGGAGCAGGAGGCGCAGACGGCCTATGGCCGCGCGTTCGTGCGCCTCGCGGGAACTGATCAGGACGTGCTGCTGCGCCGGATGCAGCAGGGCGAGCTGCGGGACGCGGCCTGGGGCGAGATGCCGCCCGCGCTGTTCTTCAGCCAGCGCCTGATGCACGACATCGTGCACGGACATTACGCATTTCCGCAGACCTGGAACGAGATCGGCTTCGGCGGCCCGGCGAGCCCGCGCGGCTATGTCCGGATGGGGTTCGACCGCCGCGATTCCTGGGAGGCGGTCGAGGCGCATGGCGGCAACGAGGAGCACGTGCGGGACGAGAATCGTCGTGTCGGTTGATCCGCAGCGCGTGCCGCGGGCGGTCGGCGGCCGCGCGCCCGATGTCATGCGGCCGGGCGGCTGGGTGCCGATGCGGGAATATCACGACGACGATGCGGTCGATTTCGTCATCGTCGGCACCGGCGCGGGCGGCGGCACGCTGGCATGTCGCTTGGCCGAGGCGGGGTTTTCGGTCATTGCCATGGATGCGGGACCGTACTGGCGACCGCTCGAGGATTTCGCCTCCGAC
>DATJSJ010000095.1:0-10328 GCA_035504175.1 Acetobacteraceae bacterium | reverse complement strand
GAGGGCTTGGGGTGCGCTCGACGACGTCGAGCGCACGCACCGTGGGTGCATGCGCTCAGGAACAAGACGAGGGCGGGAATGGCGAGGCGTGACCAATCCGCGGCGGGGTGCGCGTGACAGCGGCGATTGCAGAGCTGCTGCGCACGCTGATGCTCACGCCCGGACTCTCGGGCCACGAAGGCCGCGTGCGCCGGCGCATCCGCGCGGCGCTCGGGCCGCTCGGCGAACAGACGCGCACCGATCGGGCCGGCAACCTGATCCTGACCCTGCCGGGCAAGGATCCGCGTGCGCCATCCGTCATGCTGTTCACCCATATGGACCAGCTCGGCTTCGTGGTGCGGCGGATCGAGCCGGACGGGCTGCTGCGGCTGGAACGGCTGGGCGGCGTGCCGGAACGGGCACTGGCCGCCGCCGCCGTGCTGTGCTGCGTCGCCGAGGGGCGCGACCGACTCGGGGTGATCGGCCACAAGAGCCACCACGCGACGCCGCAGGAGGAGAAATACCGCGTCCTGCCCTATGCCGAGCTGTTCGTCGATATCGGCGCCCCCGACGCGGCGGAGGTCCGCGCCGCCGGCATCGATATCGGCACGCCGGTCGTCTACGAGCCGCGCGCCGTCGCGATCGGCGAGCACCGCGTCGCCGGCACCGCGGTCGATGACCGCGCCGGCTGCGCCGTGCTGATCGAGGCGATCCGGCGCCTTGCGGCGGCCAACGCCGCCACCACCGTGCACGCCGTGTTCTCCGTGCAGGAGGAGTTCAACCTGCGCGGCGCTGTGCTCGCGGCCCAGGCGCTGAGCCCGGACATCGCGATCCAGCTCGACCTGGTGCTGGCGACCGACACGCCCGACCTGGCCGCGCGCGGCGAGTGCCGGCTCGGCGGCGGCCCGGGGATGAGCCTCTACAGCTTCCACGGCCGCGGCACGCTGAACGGCGTCATCCCGCACCCCGGACTGGTGCGCCTGTTCGAAGCGACCGCCGCCCGCCATGCCATTCCGCTGCAGCGCAGCGCGCAGACCGGGGTGCTGACAGACAATTCCTACGTGCAGCTCGTCGGGCGGGGAGTCGCCTGCATCGATCTCGGCTTTCCCATCCGCTACTCGCATGCGCCCATGGAGATGTGCGACCTGCGCGACCTCGACGCGCTGGCGGCCCTGGTCACCCAGGGCATCCTCGCGATCGACGCCGGCTTCTCGCTGAACCGGGAGGAATACGAATGAGCACGTTCCTCGGCATCGATATCGGCACGTTCGAATCGAAGGGCGTGCTGGTCAGCGACCAGGGCCAGGTGCTGGCCCAGGCCGCGCGGCCGCACCGCATGCTGGTGCCGCAGCCCGGCTGGGCGGAGCACCGGCCGCAGCAAGACTGGTGGGATGACCTCGCCGCCATCAGCCGCGAACTGCTGGACAAGACCCGCGTGCCGCCGGCGGAGGTGAAGGGCGTTGGCGTCAGCGCCATCGGCCCGTGCATGCTGCCGGTGGACGCCGACGGGCACGCGCTGATGAACGCGGTGCTGTACGGCGTCGACACCCGCGCCGTGGCCGAGATCGAGGAACTGACCCGGCGCATCGGCACCGAGGCACTGCTGCGCGAGTGCGGCGTCACGCTGACCACGCAATCGGTCGGGCCGAAGATCCTCTGGCTGCGCCGGCACCGCCCGGAGATCTTCGCGCGCACCGCGAAGGTGGTGAATTCCTCGACCTACCTGGTGCAGCGCCTGACCGGGGAGTGCGTCATCGACCATTACAGCGCCGCCGGCTTCGCGCCGCTCTACGACATCGCGCGGCGGGAGTGGAGCGATGCGCTGGCACCCGACATCATCCCGCTCGACCGGCTGCCGCGCCCGGTGCCGACCATGGCGATCGCGGGCGGCGTCACCGCGGCGGCCGCGGCGGAGACCGGGCTTGCCGCCGGCACACCGGTCATCGCCGGCACGATCGACGCCGCCGCCGAGGCGTTCAGCATCGGCGTGCACGAACCCGGCGACCTGATGCTGATGTACGGCTCGACCATCTTCGCGATCCTGGTCAGCCGGGCGCCGATCCGCGATGCGCGGCTGTGGTACGTGCCCTGGATCATCGAAGGCCTGCACGCCAGCGCCGCCGGGCTCGCAACCTCCGGTACGCTGACCCATTGGTTCCGCGACCAGATCGGGCGCGACCTGCCGCACGACCAGGCGATGCCGCTGCTGGCGCAGGAGGCGGCGGCCGCGCCGCCCGGCGCCGAGGGGCTGGTGGTGCTGCCCTATTTCTCCGGCGAACGCACGCCGATCCATGACCCACGCGCCAAGGGCGTGATCTTCGGCCTCAACCTGACCCACACCCGCGCGCATCTGTTCCGCGCCTTCCTCGAGGGCATCGCCTTCGGCGTGCGGCATCTGATGGTGCCCTACGCCGAGGCGGGCGAGCCGCCGCGACGCGTCGTCGCGGTCGGCGGCGGCACCAAGAATGCGGTCTGGCTGCAGGCGGTCTCCGACATCGGCGGCATCGCGCAGAGCCTGCCGCGGGTCACCTTCGGCGCTTCGCTCGGCGACGCCATGCTGGCGGCGATCGCGACCGGCGCCGCGACGCTGGAGCAGGTAAGAGGATGGAACCCGGAGGCTGGGATGGCCCGGCCGGATCCGGCGCTGAAGCCGCTCTACGACGCACAGTTCGGCATCTGGCGGGGGCTCTACGATCGCACGAAGGAGCTGATGGCGCGGCTGCCGGTTGCCGGCTCCTCCTGACCCTGGTCGTCCTGACCCGTCCCGGCGGGGTCCGGCCGCTGTCGCCCTTGTCATCAAACTGTCGCGGGGGCGATGCTATCAGGCGCGCGCCACAATCAAACCAGGGAGAACAGGACGCATGCGGAGCGGATGGGGGCCGGGCACCGGCCGGCGGGACGTTCTGAAGCTCGGCCTCGGGGCCGGCGCGCTGGCCGCGATGCCGGCCTTGTCACATCGCGCCTGGGCGGCCGGCGGGGCGGACGACGCCACGCTGATCGCCGCCGCCAAGGCCGAAGGCGGCCTCAACACCATCGCCCTGCCGCCCGACTGGGCGAACTATGGCGAGATCATCAAGACCTACCAGGATAAGTACGGCATCCCGATCTCGAACGCCTCGCCGGACGCCAGCTCGGCGCAGGAACTGCAGGCGATCCGCTCGCTCAAAGGCCAGCGGCGCGGGCCGGACGTGGTCGATGTCGGCCCGTCCTTCGCGCTGATCGGCGCCGGCGAGGGCCTGTTCCAGCCGTACAAGGTCTCGGTCTGGGACACGATTCCGGACGACATGAAGGATGCCGGCGGCCTGTGGTACGGCGACTATTTCGGCATCGTCTCTCTGGGCGTGAACACCTCGGCGGTGAAGAACCCGCCGAAAAGCTGGGCCGATCTGAAGAAGCCTGATTACAAGGGCATGATCGCGCTGAACGGCAGCCCGCTCGGCGCCGCCGCAGCCTTCGCCGGCGTGTTCGCCGCCTCGCTCGGCAATGGCGGCTCGCTCGACGATATCGGACCCGGCATCCAGTTCTTCGCCGAGCTGGCGAAGAGCGGCAACTTCACGCCGGTGGCGGCGACCGCGGCCAGCATCACCTCCGGCCAGACGCCGATCGTGATCAACTGGGACTATCTGAACCTGGCGCAGGCGCAGAAGACCAAGGGGATGCTGAAGATCGACGTGGTCATCCCCGAGGGCGCGCCGCCGTTCGGCAACTACTACTGCCAGGCGATCAGCAAATATGCGCCGCATCCCGAGGCGGCGAAGCTGTGGCAGGAGTTCTTCTATTCCGACCAGGGCCAGATCCTGCTGCTGAAGGGCTTCGCGCATCCGGCGCGCTTTGCCGACATGGTCAGCCGCAACGTCATCCCGGCCGATGTCATGGCGGCGCTGCCGCCGGCCGAGCCCTACAAGAACGTGAAATTTCCCGACAGCGAGCAGACCAAGAAGGCGCAGAAGACGCTCGCCGAGCAATGGTCGAAACTGGTCAAGTCCTGACCGCGGCGACGGCACGGCCCGCTCCCTGGCAGCTTTCCGCCGCCGGGCGGCGGGCCCGGGCCGCCGCAGTCGCGACCGCGCTCTTCGTCGGTCCGTTCCTGCTCTACGTCACGGCGTTCCTGGTGCTGCCGGCGCTGCGCCTGCTGACCCAGGCATTCAGCGGCGCCAAGGGCGGCGTGACGCTGCAATACGTCGCCGAACTGGCCGAGCCGCAGGTGCTGCACGCCTTCGCCAACTCGATCCTGCTCTCGGCATTCTCGGCGCTGGTCGGGCTGATCGTCGGCGGCCTCACCGCCTATTTCGCGATGGGGCCGAACGCGCCGCGCGGCTTGCGCTCCTTCGTCACCACCTTCAGCGCCGTCGCGGCGAATTTCGCCGGCGTGCCGCTCGCCTTCGCCTTCATCGCGACACTCGGCAGCCTCGGCATGATCACCGTCTGGCTGAAGCAATGGGGCATCGACATCTACGCCGCCGGCTTCAGCCTCTACTCGCTGAGCGGCATGGTGCTGGTATACGCGTATTTCCAGATTCCGCTCATGCTGATCGTGATCGCGCCGGCCCTGGAGGGGCTGCGGCGCGAATGGCGCGAGGCGGCCGAGAATCTCGGTGCCTCGGCCGGCGATTACTGGCGGCACGTCGGGCTGCCGATCCTGCTGCCGTCGCTGCTCTCGGCCTACATCCTGCTGTTCGGCAACGCCTTCTCCGCCTACGCGACGCCGTACGCGTTGACTTCCGGCTCACTCGCGCTGGTGCCGATCGAGATCAGCAACGTGCTCTCCGGCAACGTCATGCTGGCGCCGCAGACCGGCGCGGCGCTGTCCATCGGCATGATCGTGGTGATGGTTGTGGTGATGGCGCTGTACGCGGTGATCGCGCGGCGGGTGAATCGCTGGGGGCGGCGATGAGCGCCGGACGCCGGCGCGCCTGGGGCGGCGGCATCCCGTTCCTGATCGTGGTCGGGCTGTATTTCGCCGTGCCGCTGATCGCGACCGGCCTGTTCAGCCTGTGGGAAGGTGGGTCGCGCTACGGGCCTGCCGCCTATATCGCCGTCGTGCAGCAGGCGCCGCTCTGGGCGAGCCTGTTCCTCTCCTTCCGCCTGGCGCTGGAGACGATCCTGGTCGGCCTGGTCATCCTGGTGCCGGCGGTGTTCTGGATGCACCTGCGCACGCCGCGGCTGAAGCCGGTGTTCGACTTCATCTCGGTGCTGCCTTTCGTGGTCCCGCCGGTGGTGCTGGTCGCCGGCATGACCGCGCTCTACACCGGGCCGGACTGGCTGGTCTCGACGCCGAACTACCTCGTCATCCCGTATGTCATCCTGGCGCTGCCCTACACCTATCGCGCGCTGGATGTCGGGCTGCGCGCGCTCGACGTGCGCACCTTGACCGAGGCGGCGCAGAATCTCGGCGCCGGCTGGGGAACGCTGGTGTTCCGCGTGGTGATCCCGAACCTGACGACGGCGCTGATCGGCGCGGCGCTGCTGACGATCGCGATCGTCATGGGCGAGTTTACCTTCGCCAACATCCTGCTGTTCAACACCTTCGCGGTCTACATCAACTATATCGGCGGCACGGCGGCGACCCAGGCCGCGGCGCTGACGCTGCTGAGTTTCGTCATAACCTGGCTTGCCATGACCGGCGTGCTGCTGACCGGGCGGGGCCAGGTGCAGATCGGGGGCGCGCGCTGATGACCCATCTCCGCATCGAGCATGTGGCCAAGCAGTATGGCGGGCGCACCGTGCTGCACGACATCTCGCTCGCGCTGCCGCGTGGCGAGTTCCTGTCGCTGCTCGGCCCGTCCGGCTGCGGCAAGACGACGCTGCTTCGCATCGTCGCCGGGTTCGAGCTGCCCGATGCCGGCCGGCTGCTGCTCGAGGAGCGCGACATCACCGCGCTGGCGCCGCGGCAGCGGCAGATGGGCATGGTGTTCCAGGCCTACAGCCTGTTCCCCAACATGACCGCGCTCGACAACGTGCGCTTCGGGTTGCGGGTGCGGCAGCTCGATCCGGCGGAGCAGCAGCGTCGCGCGCGCGAGATGCTGGATCTGGTCGGGCTCGGCGATCACATGGGCAAGTTCCCGCACCAGCTTTCCGGCGGGCAGCAGCAGCGTGTCGCGCTGGCCCGCGCGCTGGCGATCCGTCCGGCGCTGCTGCTGCTGGACGAGCCGCTCTCGGCGTTGGATGCCAAGGTGCGGGTGCAGTTGCGCGACGAGATCCGGCGCATCCAGCAGGATACCGGCGTCACCACGATCTTCGTCACCCATGACCAGGAGGAGGCGTTGTCGGTGTCCGACCGGGTGGTGGTGATGAACCAGGGCCGGTTGGCGCAGGTCGGCGACCCGAGCGCGATCTATGCCGAGCCGGAAAACATCTTCGTCGCCCGCTTCGTCGGCCAGGCGGCGGAGTTTTCCGGACGGGTACTGGACGGCGCTGCGGGCATCGTCGAGGTGATGGGCCGGCCGGTGCGCGCCGCCCGGGCGCGCGGCCTGCCGGAGGGAGCATCGGTGCACTTCCTGCTGCGTCCGGAGAGCGTGCGGGTCGCGGCGGCCGGCGAGGACGCGTCCGGACTTCCGGGCACGGTGCGTGCGCGCACTTTCACCGGCGCACACACGCGGCTCGAGGTCGGCGTCGGCCCGGACGCGGTGGTGCTGGCGCTGGTGCCGGCGGTCGAGGCGGAGGAATTGCCGCCGGGTGCGGCCGTGCATGTCTCGTGGGCCGAAGATGCGGCCCGGGTATTGCCGGCCGAACCCGGGCTTATCGGTGCGGCGCGGGAGACGCAGACGGTCGAGCCGGTCGCCTGAAGCGCGGCGACCGACTCGCCGCTGACGCAGCGCGGACAAAAAGAAAACGGTGCCCGCAAGGGGCACCGCCAGAAGTCAAAGCGTGAAGTTTAGAGTTGGCGCGCCTGGCTTACTGGCAGGCCGTCGCGGAAGCGAGCTGCGGCTTGTTCGGCTGGTCGCCGATGCCAGCGCGCGAGGCGAGCTGCGGCTTGTTCGGCTGGTCGCCGATGCCGGCGCGCGAGGCGAGCTGCGGCTTGTTCGGCTGATCGCCGACGCCAGCGCGCGAGGCGAGCTGCGGCTTGTTCGGCTGGTCGCCGACGCCGGCACGCGAGGCGAGCTGCGCCTTGTTCGGCTGGTTGTCGACGCCGGCACGCGAGGCAAGCTGCGCCTTGTTCGGCTGGTTGTCGACGCCAGCGCGCGAGGCGAGCTGTGCCTTGTTCGGCTGGTTGTCGACGCCGGCGCGCGAGGCGAGCTGCGCCTTGTTCGGCTGGTTGTCGACGCCAGCGCGCGAGGCGAGCTGCGCCTTGTTCGGCTGGTCGTCGACGCCACCGCGCGAGGCGAGCTGCGGCCCGCACGGCGTGACGGACGTCGACTGCGCGAAAGCGCCAGCAGAGAAGGTCAAAGCAAGCGCTGCCGCGGCAGCAACGGTATAGAGCTTCATTTCCCGGATCCTGATAAGCCGTTACGCGCGCTGACGTTGTGCGGTGGCAGGATAAAGTCAAGAACGGTCAGGGACCGGCCGACTGACCGGGTGATGCGGCTCACACCAGCCTTGCCGCGCCCGGTTCGCCGCCAGGACATCACAAGTTTGAAATCACTCCGATTCTCGCCCTTCCGGGGAAATCGCCCCGGAGGGCCGGCGCCGGCCATGCCTGCAGGCCGTGCATATGAGCCGCGTCCGCTATGAGTACCCAGCCGGCCGTCAGCCGGCAGAAATCTGCACCGGGACCCATTTCGGACCGGGATTCTGCTCTTCCCTCGGCAGAAGCAGCAACATCACGAGCGGGTCGTGGCCGCGACGTGCCTCGTCGATGCGGGTCTGGAACTCATTTGGCGAATTCACCTTGCTGTTTTTCACCTGCAAGATGACATCGCCGGGGGTCAGACCCCGTTGCGCGGCATCGGTGCCGGCCGCGACGCCGGTGATCAACACGCCGTTCTGGCCGAGCTGCAGCCCGTATTTCGCACGGCTTTCCTGGGTCAGCGGCGCCAGGGTCAGGCCGAGATTGGCCGGAATGTCGA
Organism: Acetobacteraceae bacterium; assembly: GCA_035504175.1. Lineage (GTDB taxonomy): Bacteria > Pseudomonadota > Alphaproteobacteria > Acetobacterales > Acetobacteraceae > DATJSJ01. The sequence continues at coordinate 2,343 of DATJSJ010000095.1, read as the reverse complement.
GATGCGGGCGGATGACCTTGGTCGGCTCATCGCGCTCCTCCCACTCGCTCTTCGGCCACTCGGCAATGGTCACGGTCAGCGTGAGCGGCTGGCCGTCGCGCAGCACCGCGACCGGCACCTGCGTGCCCGACTGGGTGGAGGCGATGTCGCGCAGCAGCGCCCGCTCGTCCGGCGGGCTCTTGGTACCGAACTTCAGGATCACGTCGCCGATCTCGAGCCCGGCCTTCGATGCCGGCCCTTGCGCGATCACGTTGGCGACGATCGAGCCTTCCGGCTGCTTCATCCCGAGGGCGACCGCCATGTCGGGCGTCACCTGCTGCACCTTCACTCCGAGGAAGCCCGGCCGCACCCAGCCATAGCGCAGCAGCCGCTCGGCGACGAAATGCGCGTCATTCGCGGGAATCGCGAAGCCGAGGCCGGCGGAAGCGGAGGTGGGCGAGATGATCGCGGCGTTCACCCCGATTACCTTGCCGGCCATGTCGAACAGCGGTCCGCCGGAATTGCCGTGATTGATCGGCGCGTCGGTCTGGATGAAATCGTCGTAAGGCGTGTCCATGATGTTGCGGTTGAGCGCGCTGACGATGCCGGATGTAACCGTCATGCCGACGCCGAGCGGATTGCCGATCGCCAGCACCGGATCGCCCACCTGCACCTCGTCGCTGTTGCCCCAGTGTGCCGCGATCAGCGGGTGCGGTGGCGTCACCTTGAGCAGTGCCAGGTCGACGATCCGGGCCGCGTTCAGGATGTTGGCCGGCGCCCGGGCGCCGTCCGAGAAGGTGACGATGATTTCGTAGGCGCCGCTGACCACGTGCCAGTTGGTGACGATGATGCCGGACGGGTCGATGATGAAGCCGGATCCGGCCGAGGTCTGGGTCACCAGTGAGCCGCTGGAGGCGGAGGCGACCACCGGCGAGTTGTCGGAGGAGACTTCGGCCTTGGCGGTGATGTTGACCACGGTTGGCAGCAGGCTGCGGACCAGCGAGGCCTGGGTCATCATCGACTGACCCATCATCATCTGGTCCATCATGACCTGATGGCTCATCGCCTGATCGGCGGACTGGGTGGGCGTGTCGCCCGCCCGCGCCGGCGAGACGAGCGAGAGCGCCAGCAGGGCCGGCATCACCGCCGCGCCGCCCCGGCATGCCCAGTTCGCGATCAACCGCCTCATCCCAGTCACCCGCTTTCCCTGGCCAATCCGATGTCGCCCGGCCCTGCCGCGGACCGGACGGCCGGAGTAGCATAGCCCAAATCGGCAGCAGGTCACGCCGGGTGACCGGCCAGGGGCGGCGTCGCCTTTCCTGCGCTCCGTCGGATCGCCGCGGTCGCGGCGCGGAGCGCGCTACCCGCGTGCGTCCGGCCGGTATCTGGCCCGCCGGCGGGTCAGCAGACCGAGCCCGAGCAGCCCGGTGCCGAACACGGCAATGCTCGCCGGCTCCGGGACGCCGTTGGCCGGGATCACCGTGGCCGGGCCGAGGGTCGGAAAGACCGAGGCATCGACGAAGCTCTGCGCGCCGGTGCTGTGGCCCGCGCCGATCACGCCGATGCTGATATCGTCGCGGCCCTGCAGCAGGGTGATGTCGAGGTGGCCGTCGATCGTGCCGTTGACGATCGAGGAGAAGTCGGTGGCGAAGGCGGTGAAGTCGAAGTTCCACGCGCTGGCGGTGCTGGCCAGGGTGATCGTCTGGAACACCAGCGGCGTGAAGTTGGTCTGCGCCAGCAGGGTCGTGCCGTTGTAGAACGTCGCGACCGCCTGCAGCGGCGTGAAGCTGAGATTGGTGTCGCTCTCGTCGAACTCGACCGTGTCGGTGGCGCCGAAGGGCGTGACCGGGGCGGCGCTGAAGTGAAACGGGATGTCGAGCGTGTCGCCGGCATTGAGGATGGTTGCCTGCGCTACTCCCACCCGCATCACGAGGGCGGCGCAGGCCGCCAGCGCCGCCAGTCGTCCGAGCCGTTGCTGCGCCATGGATGTCCTCTGCGGCTGCGGAAGCCGTATGGGTTGCTGGTGCGGCGGACCCTAATCGCGGCGCCGGACGGCCCGGCGTGGCGGCGTGCACAACCGGCGCCGGCAATCTCGTCCGAAGGGGCGTGCGGCGCGATCGGGTGTGACGCGGCGCGCAGAATGACCGCTGTCCGGCGCCGCCGGACGGGCAGGCGCGGGGCGTCGCGCCGGTCAGACGGCCTCGGCGATGCGGCCGCGAATGATTGGCGGTGGGGTCGGGACTTCGTCGGCGATGGTGACGGCGGCGAGGATGCGCTGGCGCGCCTGCGCCGCCTCCGCGGCAGTTCGGGCGTGCACCAGGCAGAGTGGGGTGTCGGCGGTGAGCTGGGTTCCGAGCGGGAGCA
>DATJSJ010000094.1:0-21764 GCA_035504175.1 Acetobacteraceae bacterium | reverse complement strand
ATCGAGCGAATGCCGCCGCGCGTGTATGCCTCTGATCGAACGCCGGAGGTGGTCGCCGCGCACGTCGGTGAGCGCGTGCTGGTGGGTGTTGCGGAACAGCTCGTAGAGGGCGTCGCCGATCGCGTCCGGCAGTCCCAGCGGCATGGTCCCTGCCATGCCGCTTGTCATCACCGTGCGGAGCAGCACCTTCGCAAGATCTTTGAAGGCCTTTGCGGGCCGGACCGACCGCACGTCCTCGCCTTTCGGTTCGTAGAGCGTGACCGGGAAGGATTTGCCGAGGTGATCCGCGCAGAGGATCTCGATCTGGGGTCCCCTGGAGCCGTCCCGTGGCTGCCAGCCCTGGAGGACTTCCAGGCGCTCGAGCGCGCTCCGCCTCAAGTTCGGCCCGATCGGCAGGCCGCCAGCTGCTGCCGCCTCGTCGCAGACCAGCGCCGCGGTCAGCCCGACGAGGCGCCGGGGCAGGTCCCCGACCTGGCTGTCGTCGGCGTTCTTCGCGTATGTCCGCAGCTCGGCCCGGTTCGCCGCCTGTGCCCACGTGATCACCGCTTGGGCGACGGCCGCCTCGCCTCCGGCAGCATGCCCGTGGCTCTTCGTCGCGATGCGCAGCGGCGCGACGGCACCGCCCGCTGCCAGCTTGTCGAGCAGAGCCTCCGCGGCACTCACGCTGTGGTTGGATGTCAGGTCCATGGACGCTCCCAGGTCAAAACATTCGCCCGGCCGGAAGCGCGAGTCCACGGCGGACGAACAGCGCAGCGTCCCCGACCCAACCGTCCCGGTTAACGCGTAGTTGTCCAGCAAGGCCATGGTCTGGGCATACCCAGGCTCAAAGCTTCGTTGGTCCAGGGTCGCGCTCCGATGGGCTCGGTCATGCCTGTCGGGTTTCGACGCCGGCGCAGTGTGTCCGGTTCTTCCAATCCTTGCTCCATTGGGGACATACCGCTCTCGGAAAAACGGGCGGTGGACTCGACATTCGGCTGTCTGCCCCCGGTCGCCCGCAACCTGACAGTCTGGAACCCACCCTCAGCGGTCATTCCCCGAGGCGGCTGTCATCGGGCATTGATTTTTCCCCGTGCCAATTTCAATCCGCGCAACCGCAACCGTCTTGCCCGCCCAACCTCCTCACCTCCCCACCAACGCAAACCGCTCCCGCCGCCGCTGCTGCAGCACCCGCACCCGCGCCATTGCCGGATGATCCGCCGTCGCGCTGTCGTACATCCGCGCGAGATCGGCCTTCAGCGCCGTACGCGAGCCTGCGTCGAGATAGATCATGTGCCCGGACGGGTAGTTGCGGATCGTGAGGTTGGCACGCACCCGCTTGTCGATCACCGGCATCGAAGCGAGATCGAGCGCAGTACGATGGAACGGCGTCACCGAATCATAGTACCCGTTCGCCGACAGCACCTTGAGATCGATGTTCAGGCTCATCGTCGCGGCGAGATCGCCCGCCGTGTACAGAATGATGTTGCCCTTCGCATCAATGCCGCGCTCCGCCCCGGTCGGGTCGATATGATGAAAATCCCAGTTCTGGAACGCGAGATCGTTGAGATCGGTGAACGCCGAATCGCAGGTGTATTTCAGCTCGTCGTTCAGGTAGGTGTTCCACATCGCGGTATAGACGCCGTTCACCGCCGTCATCGTCGGATCGTTGCCGCCGGACATCGGGTCGATCCGCGCCGCGATGCCGGTGTCGATCCCCGTGGCGCGCCCGTCATAGGCGCCGAGCGCCAGCCCCTTGTCCTTGAGCAGCGTCACCAGGAACAGGTCGGTGCCGCGCCCATCTGTCGCCGCGACGTTCAACGACCAGCTCGTCAGCACGGTCGGACTGATGCCGATCAAGGCACTCAGCCGCTGCACCACCGCCGGGCCGGCATCGGGAAATCTGGCGAGCGCCGTCGCATACGGGCCATCGGCGAAAGCGCTGGCCTGCGCCGCGTACTCGGCGAGCGAGGCCGGCCGCGGCGCCACACCCGTGCGGTCGTGATACCAGGCATCGGCGGCCCAGGTCGGCAGCAGCCCGACCGGATCGCCGGCCTGCGCGTAATCCAGGATCGACGACTGGATGGTGAGCCCGTTCAGGTCGATCCCGTCCTCGTGCAGCCTGTACGACAGCACCGCCGTGCGCGCCGTGCCGTAGGATTCGCCGAACAGGAACTTGGGCGAGTTCCAGCGGTCGTTCGCCGTCAGATAGCGCTTGATGAACTGGCAGATCGAGGCGGCATCCTGATCCACGCCCCAGAAATCCTTGTTCACCTTCGGCGCGATCGCCGCGGAATAGCCGGTGCCGACCGGGTTGACGAATACCAGGTCGCTGCGGTCGAGCAGGCTGTCGGGATTGTCCTCGATCGTATACGGCGGCGGCGGCGTGAAATCCGGCAGCGACGTGCGGATGCGCCGCGGCCCGAACGAGCCGAGCAGCACGTAGACCGAGGATGAGCCCGGCCCGCCATTGTAGAAGAACGTCACCGGCCGCGTGACGCGATCGACCGCGTCGGCGGTGAACGCGACGTAGAAGAACGTCGCCGCCGGCTTCGAACTCACCGGATCGACCGCGGTCAGATGACCTGCGGTCGCGGTATAGGCAATGGCGCGGCCGTCGATCGTGACGCTGTGATGCGTCACCGCGGCACCCTGGTTCGGATCGGCGACGGCATCCTGCGGCCCGTTGCCGTACGCGACCGGGTCGAGGAACGGGTGGTCGGCCGCCGCACCCGTCGTGGCGCTGGTCGCGCCGGACGGCCCGCTCGGGGTCGCGGCCGGGCCTTGGCTCGTGCCCATGGGTGGTGCCTCCTGTGCCGGCGCCGTTCGCAGCGCCGCGAGCAGCGCGGTGCCGATCGGTGAGCCGAGGCCGGTCACCGGATCCCAGCCCGGCCCGGCCTGGAACCCGCCATTGTCCCCGGCGGTGACGTCCGCGAACGCCTCCGGATGCGCGTACAGCGTCGGGTTGATGAAGCCGACGCGGCGGCCGAGCGACTGGTTCAGCCGGGCGACGAGCCCGGCCCAGAGCGGGGCGACGGCGCTGGTGCCGCCGGCGACCGTCGCCTGCCCGTCCACCTGCACGCGATAGCCCGTGGCCGGATCGGCGTCGCCCGCGACATCCGGCACGCCGCGGCCCGGCCCGGAGACGCCGGCCTGCCAGGCGGGGATCGGGAACACGGCGGAGTAGCCGCCGCCGCTCGCGCCCTGGCCCGGCCCGTCATTCCACGCCGTCTCGGCGCCGGACTGCGGCAGCCGCGTGCCGCCGCAGCCCAGCGCGTGCGGGCTGGACGCGGGGAAATCGACCTGCAGCGAACCGTCGGGCGAGCCCTCGGTGGCGCCGCTGTCGCCGGACGCGGCACAGACCGTGATACCGAGCGCCGCCGCCGATTGCAGCGCCTGGTCGATCGCCTGCAGGTCCTGGGCGGAGAACGCCGCCTCCGGCGCGCCCCAGGACAGCGAGATCACCGCCGGATGGTTGGTCTCGTCGCCGATCGCCGCCTGGATCGCGTCGATGAACCCGGCGGCGGCGTTCTCGCCGAAATAGACGACCAGGTCGGCGCCGGGGGCGACCGAGCCGGCGACGTCGATGTCGAGCTGCACCTCGCCGTCGGCGCCGTTCGGGTCGCGGTCCGGCGCATTCGACGCGCCGGCCGCGACCGCGACCAGCCGGCCGGAGCGGCGCACGCCGCGCGCGGCGAAGTAGCGGCCGACGTCATCCGGATCGAAGCCGCCGCCGAACTCGATCAGCGCGATCGCCTGGCCGATGCCGTCGACGCCGGTCGGGAACTGATACCGCGCCGCGACCGCCGCCGGATCCCAGGCGAGGGTCGCCGCCGGACGCAGCCGGAAATGCGGCTTGACCACCGGCCGCTGATCGAAGCCCATGACGGCGACGACGTGCCGCGCCAGCGCTTCCGGGACGAAGAGATGGCCGTCGCGGGCCACGACCTCCCGCCCGTGCAGGCGGTAGAGGCCGAGGCCCTCCGGCTGGAACGCCGCCCGCGCCTGGCCGTAGGTGCCCTCGAGCCGCACCATGTGCTGCGCGCCGCTGGTCTCGACGACGCGCAGGCCATGCCTCTGCGCCAAGGTCGTGACCTGGTCGAGCACGGCCGACGGGGTCGCGTGGCGGTCGCGGTATTCGGCGTGCGACAGCGCGCGGCCGGCCGCCGGCGGGCTCGGCAGCGGCGTGCCGGGGCGCAGCACGATGGTCAGCCGGATCGGCCGGTCGTCGGCGACATCGCCGATGCGCGGCGCCCGCGGCGGCCGGCGGAAACTGTCCAGCAGTTTGTGCATCGGGCGGCCTCCGGCTGCCGCGCGGCAGCGATCCACGGCGCGAAGCTCCCGCGTCCCGACCGCCCGCACAAGCCGGCGCGCCGAGCCGCGCCGCCTTGCGGGATCGGCGCGCGAGCTATTGCACGGCCCGGATGGCCGTGTCGGTTGACAGGGGGCAGGCTTCTTCTACAGAAAAACGCGTGCCCTTGACCTACGGTTCCGCCATGCCCGACACGACGGCTCTCGAGGATCTCGGCGCGGCCGACCTGCATCGACGGATCGCCAGCCTGGAAGCGGAACTGTCGCTGCTGCGCGCGCACTCCGGGTCCGGCCGTGCCAGGCCGGATGGCGGCACCGAGCCGTCGCGCGAGGACGAGGTCAAGGCCCGTCTGGCCGCCAGCCGCGCAGCGCTGCGCGACACCGATGGCTGGTACGAGCTGGTCTGCGAAAGCGCCACCGACTACGCCATCATCACCGCCGACATCGCCGGGCGCATCACCGGCTGGAATGTCGGCGCCGGCAACCTGATGCAGTGGCCCGAGGCGGAGGCGGTCGGCCAGGAACTGGCGCTGATCTTCACGCCGGAGGATCGCGCCACGCGCGTGCCGGAGCAGGAGATGGCGCGCGCACGCCTCGAGGGCCGCGCCGAGGACGAGCGCTGGCACCAGCGCCGCGACGGCAGCCGCTTCTGGGCCTCCGGCCTGTTGATGCCGCTGCAGGATTCGGGCGAGATTCTCGGCTACCTCAAGATCCTGCGCGATCAGACCGCAAGGCGCGAGGCGGAGGAGGCGCTGCGCCGGGCGCTGGGCGAGAAGGACCTGCTGATGCAGGAGGTGCATCACCGGGTGAAGAACTCGCTGCAGCTGGTGCAGAACCTGCTGGCGCTGCAGGGCCGCGCCGCGGAAGACCCCGAGGTCACGATGCAGCTCGAGGAGAGTGCGGCGCGGGTGCGCACCATCGCCGCGATCCACGACCGGCTGTACCGTGCCGGCTCCGGGCTGGAGGTCGATGTCGCCGCCTATCTGCAGGGACTGGTGGATGAGCTCGCGGCGGCGATGGTCTCGGATGCCGACCCGCGGCCGCTCTCGCTGCGCACCGATGCGGCGATCTGGCCGGCCGGCGCGGTGCCGACGCTGGGGCTGGTGCTGACCGAGCTCGTGACCAACGCGCTGAAATACGGCGCCGGCGCGGTGCGGGTGCAATTCCGCCAGCCGGCGGACGGTCCGCCCGAGCTGGTGGTGGAGGATGAAGGGGTGCCGCCGGCGGATCTCGACCCGCTCACGGCAGGCGGGCTCGGCCTGCGCCTGGTCAAGGGGTTGCTGCGGCCGCCGGCGGGAACGCTCGAGCTCGACCGCAGCGCCGGCACCACCCGCTTCATCGCCCGGCTGCCCGGCCCGCGCGCCGAGGCCTGATTGCTCACAGCCCCGCGACACGGCGCAACCCCGGGACGGGGCAGAGCGCTGTGCCGCGATTGTTCGAGTGTGTCGGTGATGCGACGGAGCACGGTACTGGTCCTGGACGGCGACGATCTGGTGCGGGCGAGTCTCGCCGCGTTCCTGCGCGAGGAGGGATTTGCCGTGCGCGAGGCGGCCGACGGGAAGGAGGCCGCCGCGGCGCTCACCTGGCTGCCCGACCCGGCCGTCATGGTGGCCGATCCCTGGACCTGTCCGCCGTTGCCGGGTTGGGCGGCGGCGCGCGAGGCCTGCCGCCGGCGCCCGACCATCGGCATCGTCTACGCCAGCAGCGCGATGGGGGCGGCCGCGGCGCGGCTCCCGGGCGGTCAGGAATGCGTGCTGCCCAAACCCTTCGCGCCGCCGCTTCTCGCCCGGCTGGTTCGCGAACTCACCGGGCGGCCGGCCTGGGCGCAGGCCGCGGGAGACCATGTTGCCGGCTCCGCCGGCCCGATGACGGCCGGACTGCCGCCGGGCGGCTGACCGCGCCGGCGCCGCCGCTCAGGCGGGAGGCGGCAGTGGTGCCGCCCGCGCCGGACCGGGCCCTGCCGGCGCCTGGCCGAACTGCGCCAGGATCGCCGGGATGTCCGCAGCCGGCCTCGGCCGGCTGAACAGGAAGCCCTGCACGTCGGTGCATTTCTCGTCGCGCAGAAGCTGCATTTGCGCTTCCGTCTCCACCCCCTCCGCGGTCGCCTCGAGGTTGAGGCTGCGGCACAGCCCGGTCACCGAGCGGACGATGGCGGTGCAGTCGGGCTTCTGTCCCAGCTCGGCGATGAAGGAGCGGTCGATCTTGATCTTGTCGAAGGGAAAGCTCCGCAGGTGGCTGAGGAAGGAGTAGCCGGTGCCAAAATCGTCGAGCGAGATGCCGATGCCGTAGGATTTCAGCTCGCGCAGCGTCGCGACCGCGGTGACGATGTCCTCGATCATGACCGATTCGGTGATCTCCAGCACCAGCCGCCCCGGTGCGAGCCCGCTTTCGCGCAGCGCCGCCACCACGCTCGGCACCACGGAATGGGTGCGGAACTGCACCGGCGAGACATTGACCGAGACCTTGATCTCCGGCGGCCAGCCGATCGCGTCGCGGCAGGCGCGGTGCAGCACCCAGTCGCCGATCGGTTGGATCAGCCCGATATCCTCGGAGAGCGGGATGAACTCGTTCGGCAGCACCAGTCCGCGGTTCGGGTGGTGCCACCGCACCAGCGCCTCGAAGGCGATGATGCGGCCGGACTCGACGTTGATGATCGGCTGGTAGTGGATGTCGAGCTGCCCGGCCGCCAGCGCCTCGCGCAGGTCGAGCTCGGTGCGGTGCCGCGCCTGGATCTGCGTTTCCAGCTCGCGCTCGAAGAAGCGGAAGCAGCCGCGGCCATCGGCCTTGGCGCTGTACAGCGCCATGTCGGCGCGCTTCAGCAGATCGTCCGGCGCGTACCCGTCGGCCGGCGCCAGGGCGAGCCCGACGCTGGCGCCGATCACCACGTGATGCCCCATGATGTCGAACGGGCGGCCGAGTTCGCGGATGATGCGACGCGCGGTCGCGGCGCAGTCGAGGCGCGAATCGACCTCGCTCTGCAGGATGGCGAACTCGTCGCCGCCGAGCCGGGCGACCGAATCGACGCTGCGCGTGACCCGGCGCAGCCGGTCGGCGACGGCGCAGAGCAGCGCATCGCCCACCGGATGCCCCAGCGTGTCGTTGACCGTCTTGAAGTTGTCGAGGTCGAGGAAAAGGATCGCCGTCGCCTCGCCATGCGCCGCCCGCGCCAGGCGCTGCAGCACCTGCTGATTGAAGCGCGCACGGTTCGGCAGGCCGGTCAGCGGGTCGTGATGCGCCATGAAGGCGATCTGCGCCTCCGCCTCGCAGCGCTCGGTGATGTCCTCGTGCGTGGAGACGTAGCCGCCGCCGGCCAGCGCATGGTTGCGGATGAACATGGTATGGCCGTTGCGCAGCCTGAGCGTCCGCGCGGTGCCGGGCGTCTCGCTCTCGCGCCCGCGGCTCCAGGCCATGTACTCATCGATGCTCATCGGCGGCATGGTGCCGATCTCCGCCCGCAGGCCGAGGATCTCGGGCAGCGTCATGCCGGGACGGATCTGGTCCGCGCGCAATCCGTAGAGCTCGGCATAGGGGCGGTTGCTGGCGGTGAGCTGGCCCGCGCCGTCGAAGAAGCAGACCCCCTGCGAGACATTCTCCAGCACGGTCCGCAGCACCTGGTTCTCCGCCTCGACCGCCGCCAGCCGCCGCTCGAGCGGGCTTGGGCCGCCGGCGGCGGCATCTCCGCGTCCCTCGCCGGCCTCATCGGCCTTGACGCCCGATGGGGGCCGGTGCGGCGGGACCAGGTGCAGCTTGCTCATGACGGACGTCCGCGGCCGGCCGATGACGCAACCAGGAAGCGGTCGCCGGGATGAGTGCCCCGGAGCGCCGGCCGGAACGGCGCGTCGGGCAGTCCGGCGACCTGCCGGCAGGGTGGGGGCCGCCGAAGGCCGGGCACGGCAGAGCGTGGCGTCTGGATCAATCCGCTCGCAGCCTCTGCCCGGTGAATGCTCGCAACGGCGTGAGTTGCAGCACGTTACGAGAACATCCCGCCGAGTGCAAGTCACAAGTTCATATTGAGCGCCATTGTTCGCGCTAAGGTTGGGATAGACCGCACGGCCGGGTCGGTGATGGGAGAGGTCCGGCTGCGCGCGATCTCTCGCTCTTCCAGCCGGCGGCGCGCGCAAGTCAGGTGCGGTTGCTGGTCGCTCGCTCCTGGCTGAGGCCTCCGACTGGCGAACCGGTTTCGGCGGCAGCAGAGCGCCCGCATTGGCATGACCAATCGCGCTGACATGCCCGGAGGAGTCGGCCTTACTTCAGCCGCCTCGCCGGATATCGGTATCGGGTCGCGCGCCGCGGCCGAGCCGGTCGTCGTCGGGCGCCACCGCGTCGTCGCGGACGTCCGCTTCGCGCGCGAGCCGGCATCGCGCCTGCGCCGCGAAGCTCGGATCGATATCCTGCGGACCGTCCCCGATCGGGACGATCGGCTTCAGCTCGCCACGGTCGCCCGCGTCACGCCGTCGGTCGTTCGACCTCCGGCGATCGCGGTCTAGCGTCGCCGGGCGGTCGGTCCGCGCGCGATCCGGCCGGAGCCGCCGGCCCGCAGCGATGCGAAACGGCAATCCGCGGCGGCCTGGCTCAGATGCCGCAAGGTGGGCCAGATACTGCCGTGCATCTCCCGGACGCTGGCATCGAGGGAGACGAAGCGGAAGCCGAGGCTGTGCGGCATGGCGAGCCCGACCACCTGGCCCTGCAGGTTGATCGCATGACCCTGCCCGGCATCGGGCAGCGCGGCGGCGGCGCCGACGCAAGCGGCACGGGGCCGCAGCCATCCCACGAGCCCGCCACGACGTGGCGCCGATCTCGTGGTCGCCGTCGATTCGAGATGCATGCGCGGGGTCAGTGCGCGTGGCGCGCGAGAGCCACGAGATCCGGATCATGTCCGGCGCGATCGCGCGCCGGTCGCAGCGAACGGCCGAGCCGCTGCAGCAGCATCTCCGCCTCGACGCGGGAGAGGTGCCGGAAGGCCAGCGGCCAGTGATCCGCGACGGCTTCGTTCGGCCACATCGCCAGAATGACGCCATCCCCGGCGGGCGAGATCGTGATGCGGTGAGCGTGACCCGTTGTCAAAGGACATCCTCCCTGTCGTGGTCATGTCAGGCGCAGGAGGAAGCCTAGGCGGCTAATTCCTATCCGTCAACTAGGAAAAGGGAGGCGGTCGCCCGGCGGCGCTGGCGTGCCGCGACCGACCGGCAGGCGCAGGTGACCCGGCGGGCCGCATGCGCGTCGGGGAGACGGTTTCACTCCGCCTGGCCGCGTGTCAATCGCCGGCACGGGATCGCACGGGATGGTGACCGACGCGGCGCAGCCGCCCGGGATTGGGAGCGGGCCGGAGCGGTGCGATGATCGCGGACGCGTCGCCCGGACCCGGCCGCGATTGCCGGATGTGACGCCCGGTATTGCAAATTCGAGGTCAGCCGCGATGCAGGACCTGCTGTTCTTCCAATCGCTCTGGGCCATGCAGCGCCGTCACCCGGACGGCGTCGAATTGCCGCTCGAGGAGCAGATCCGTCGCATCGCCGAGGCCGGCTACGCGGGCATCAGCACGCACTGGACCGACCGGGCCACCGTGCGCACCGTGCACCGGCTGCTCGCGGCACACCGTCTCGCCGCCGAGGGCCAGTGCTTCCCGCGCACGGTCGACGACCTCAAGCCGGTGCTGGAGAACGCGACGGAATGTCGCGTGCAGCATCTCGACATCCAGCCCGACATCCGGCCGCGCCGGCTGCAGGAGTGCATCCCGCTGCTGGAGGGCTGGCGACGCCTGGCCGAGCAGGTCGATTTCCCGGTCTATGTCGAGACGCATCGCGACCGCATGACCACGGACCTGCATTTCACGCTCGATCTGCTGGACTGCTTTCCCGATCTGCGCCTGGTCGGCGACATCTCGCACTTCGTCGTCGGGCGCGAATTCGTCTGGCCGGTGTCGGAGGAGAACCAGGCGATGATGCGCCGCATCCTCGATCAGTGCTGGGTGTTGCACGGAAGGATCGCGAGTTCCGAGCAGGCACAGATCGAAATCGGCTTTGCGCAGCACCGGGGCTGGGTCGAGCTGTTCCTCGGCTGGTGGGAGTATGCGTTCCGCGGCTGGCGGCGTCGCGCCGGCGCCGACGACCGCATGGTGTTCGTCTGCGAGCTCGGCCCGCCGCCCTATGCGATCACCGGCGCGGACGGCAACGAACTCGCCGATCGCTGGGAAGACGCGCTGCGGATGCGGGAGCTGGTGCGCGCCCGCTGGGACGCCGTCGCGGGGCAGGCGAAGTCGCCGCTCGTGTCGCCCCGCCGCGCCGGTGCCAAGGGCGGGGCCCGGGCGACCGCCTCCGCCCGGAAGCCGGAGCAGGGCGGCGCGCGGCGCCGCTGAGCGCGCCGTTCTGGCGCGATAGCCGCAAGACTTGCGAAACCGGATGAGCTTGCGGCATTATCGCGTTGCTAAACTGCGGCCGTCGGCGCCGGGTCGCGGGCAGTTTGGGGGATACACCATGAAACGCATCCTGGTCGCCGGCCTCGCCGCGATGGCCCTGGCCGCGCTGCCGGGCCTGGCGCGGGCCCAGGCCGAACAGCAGGAGCTGGTCGATCGCGCGACGCTCGCGGCGCAGGACATTCTCGGCCATCAGCCGACCAGCGACGCGCAGGACCTGCTGCGGCGGGCACGCGCCGTGCTGATCTGCCCGCGCGTGTTCCGCGCCGGCTTCATCATCGGTGGCCAGGGCGGGTCCTGCGTGCTGCTCGCCCGGGGCGGCGCCGGTTCCTGGTCCGATCCGGCCTTCTATGGCATGGGGGCCGGCAGCATCGGATTTCAGGCCGGCATCCAGGACGCCGAGATCATGATGATGATCCTGACGCAGCGCGGCCTGAACGCGATCATCGATGACCACTTCAAGATCGGCGCCGGCGCCGACATCACCTTCGTCACCTTCGGCGCCGGCGTCGAAGGCGCCACCACCGCGGCGGTCGGGGCGGACATCGTCGCCTTCGCCCGCAATCGCGGCCTGTTCGCCGGCGTGTCGCTCTCCGGCTCGATGCTCGGCTCGCGCTCGAACTGGAACGCGGCGTATTACGGCCGGCCGCTCGGGGCGGAGCAGATCGTGATCGAGATGCAGGCCAACAATCCCGGCGCCGACCCGCTGCGCGCCGTGCTGACCCGGGCGGGATCACCCTACCCCGAGGTGACCGCCGCCGCGGCCAGCGCGCCCGCCTATCCCGCTGCGGCGCCGACCTATCCGCCGGCCGCCGCGGCCGCGGCCGCGCCCACCTCCCGGCCGCTGTCGCTCGCCCCGGTGCAGCAGGAATCGCTGCCGCCGCCGAAATAGCCGCCCGTCGCGCGCCCGGAGGCGAAGATGCGGGCGTTTCGTCTGCGGTCCTGACCAGTGTGTGGATGGCCGCCGCCAGGCGCGCGGCACCATCACGCCCTGCTGGCGCAATTCCGACGGGTGCCGGTTTCGCTGCGGCGGGATGACGCGTTCCCTCCAGCCGGGTAATCTGCGCTGGTCATGCCACCACCGCCGTCCGAGCCGCCGTTCTGGAAGACCAAGACGCTCGCGCAGATGAGCCGGGACGAGTGGGAAAGCCTCTGCGACGGCTGCGGCCGCTGCTGCCTGCACAAGCTGCGCGACGAGGACACCGGCGCGCTCTCCTTCACCAACATCGCCTGCCGCCTGCTCGACCTGCACACCTGCCGCTGCGGCGACTACGCCCGCCGGCGCGAGCGCGTGCCGGATTGCGTCGCCTTGTCGGCGCGATCGGTGGCGAAGATCGACTGGCTGCCGCCGTCCTGCGCCTATCGCCGCATCGCCGAGGGGCGGGACCTGGCCTGGTGGCACCCGCTCGTTTCCGGCGATCCGGAGACGGTGCACACGGCCGGCGTCTCGGTGCGCGGCCGCGCCGTCAGCGAGCGCCGCGCCGGCCCGTTCGAGCATCACATCGTCGAGTGGCCCGGGCAGATGCCGCGCCCGCCGCGCCGTCGCATCCCCGACCGGGCGGCGGAATGATGCGCGCCGCCCGCTTCGGCGGCGTCAACGCCGCCGCCCTGACGCCGATGCGGCCCGATCTCACGGTCGATCTCGACCGCATGGCGGCGCATTGCCGCTGGCTGCTGGCGAACGGCTGCACCGGGCTCGCGGTGCTCGGCACCACCGGCGAGGCCAACTCGCTCGGGCTCGAGGAGCGGCTGGCGGTGATCGAGGGGCTGGTCGCGCGCGGCATCCCGACCGCGCGGATGCTGCCCGGCTGTGGCACCCCGGCGATCCCCGATACGGTGATGCTGACGCGGCGCGCCGGCGCGCTCGGCTGTCCGGGCGTGCTGCTGCTGCCGCCGTTCTTCTACAAGAACCCGAGCGATGAGGGGCTGTTCGCGTATTTCAGCGAGGTGATCCAGCGCACCGGCGGCACGCCCTCGGTCTACCTCTATCATTTCCCGCAGCAATCGGCGGTGCCGTTCGGCCTCGACCTGATCGCCCGGCTGCTGGCCGCCTATCCCGGGGTGATTGCCGGCATCAAGGACAGCAGCGCCGATCTCGCCAACACGCTCGCCTATGTCGAGCACTTCGCCGCCGACGGTTTCGAGGTCTATTGCGGCGATGACGGCGCGCTGCAGCGCCTGCTGAAGGCCGGCGGCGCCGGCTGCATCACCGCGGTGAGCAATGTCGCGGCCTTCCTTGCCGCGCGGATCTGCGCCGATCCGGTCGCGCCGGCGGCGGACGCGGCCCAGGCGACGCTCGCATCGGTTCGGCGGGCGATCACCGCCGGCCCGCTGATCCCGGGGCTGAAGGCGCTGCTCGCGCGGCACAGCGGTCTCGCCGGCTGGGCATCGGTGCGGCCGCCGCACCTTCCGCTGGCGCCGGAGGCTGCGGCGCGGCTTTTTGCTGCCTTCGATGCGTGCGGCGTGGCCTTGCCGCCGCTCTCCGGCGAGGCAGCCGGCCCGGGTTGAAGCCGGCGCGCCGCGGCGCCATGCTTGCCCGGCAGATGCAGACATTTCCGGAGATCCTGACCCTTCCGCGTGGCCCGGTGCCGGTCGCCTGGCGCCAAAGCCTGCGGGCCCGCCGCGTCAGCCTGCGGATCGATGCCCGCGACGGCGCCGTGGTGATCACCCTGCCGGCACGGGCCGGGCGCCCCGCCGGCATGGCGCTGCTGATGGATCAGGCCGGCTGGGTCGCCGACCGGCTCGCGGCACTGCCGGGACGGGTCCGCTTCGCGGACGGCGCGGTGCTGCCGCTGGGTGGCAGGCCCGTGCGCATTCGTCACGTCGCCGCCTGGCGGCGCGGCCGCGGGCCCGCCTGGCTGGAGCGTGGCGAGCTTCTGGTCGGCGGCGAGGCAGCCTTGCTGTCCCGCCGGGTCGGCGAGTTCCTGCGCAACGAGGCACGCCGGCGGCTGGCGGCCGCGGCGCTGAGCAAGGCCCGCGCCATTGCGGCGCCGATCCGTTGTGTCGTCGTCAAGGATCCGAGCACACGCTGGGGAAGCTGTGCCGCGGACGGAACGCTGATGTTCTCCTGGCGCCTGGTGATGGCGCCGCCGCCGGTGCAGGACTACGCGGTGGCGCACGAGGTGGCGCATTTGCGTCACATGGATCACGGGCAGGATTTCTGGGCGCTGGTGGACGGGTTGACGCCGCATCGGGAGGCGGCGAGCGCGTGGCTGCGCCACGAGGGGCTGGGCCTGCTGCGCGTCGGCTGACAAGGAAGGAAGGGCTTCTTTTTCTGTAGAAAAAGAAGCAAAAAGACTTTCATCCGTTTCAGGCCTGAGCGGATGTGTCGACTCCGCCTAAAGTAATGAAAGTTTTTTGGTTCTTTTTTACAAAAAAGAACACCTTCCTTTACTGCTCACCAAAGCATAGCCCGGCCATCTAGGCGGCCGCGCGCGCACACCCTTATGGTAGCGCCGCCACTGCTCCCCGGGGAAACGCATGCGATCGATCCTTGCCGCCGCTCTTATGCTGCTCGCTGCCGGCGCCGGTCCCGCCGCGGCCCAAACGGGAACGCCGCCCCATGCCTGGCTGTTCGGGGAGTGGACCGGCGGGATGTTTCCGGTCCCGGCCGGCGGCGTCACTGCCGATGTCTGCCTCGCGCAACCGGTGGTGATCTTCACGCGCGACGTCGTGTTGCGGGCGACCCTGACCGAGCTGCTGTTTGCCCAGCGCGAAGTGGAGACGGTCCGGGCCACGCCGGACGGTGCCGAGTTCCGCTTCCGGCCGGCGAGCAGTCCGCTGCCAGGCGGGACGATGCTTGGCATCGCGCCGCCGCCGCGGGCGGTCGGCTTCGGCTGCGAGTCCCCCGACGTGCTGCATGTGCAGCGCCGCGGCCCGAATGAGATCGTCTTCCCGGGCTGCGCCGAGTTTCCCAACCCGCTGGTGCGCTGCACGCCCCGGTAGAGGCGGCAGGCCGGAGAGCCGCCGCCCCCGACCTGTCACCCGGCTGCCGCGATCCTGCCACGCGGCGAGGCTCCGCTTCCCGGTATGGCGCGCGTCACAGCCGTGCCGGGGCGGCGTCCGCACTGTGTGGCGGGTCGCACAGGGGAGAGGCAGGCACCGATGGACTGCAACACGTTCCGCCGGATCGCGCTTGCGCAGGGCCTGCCGATCGAGCGTACGGCGCCTTGTCCCGAGGACGCCGTCCGGTTCACAGCCGACCCGGAGCGGGAGGCAACGCCCGGCCGGGAGCGCGACTCCGGCTGAGCCTCACGCGCACCCGCCGCTCGGGTGAGCGGCGGGCGTGTCACCGACCGGTGTTACGAGGGCGCCGGCGCGAAGACCCGCATCCGGTGCCCGTCGGGGTCCAGCGCCACGAAGCAGCGGCCGAAATCCATGTCGGTCGGCGGCTGGGCGATGGCGAGACCGCGGCCGGACCAGTCGCTGTGCACGGCATCGACGTCATCGGCCGTGAAGGCGAGTTCGCCGCCTCCGCCGGCCGCAACCGCCGCGGGCTCGACCGTCTGACGCGACCAGAGCCCGAGCCGCGTCCCGCCCGGCAGGGCGAACATGGCGAATGTCGGTGAGGCCTCCAGCGGGGTGAGACCGAAGAGATCCCCGTAGAAAGCGGCGCTGCGGGCCGGGCTTTCGACGTAGAGGATGGCGAGTCCGAATTGCGGCATGGCGGCTTCTCCTGATCGGTGTGACGCCGCCATTCTGGCCGGTGCCGGTGTCAGTTCCTGTCAGCAGCAGCTCGCCTCCCCGGTCGCCCGGCGCATGGCCGAGCCGCCAACCCGCGAGCGGCGCGCATCCGTGCCTGGGGCCGCGCTCGCGCGGTCTTTGCAGCCCGACTGGCTGCACGCTTCGTCGGCGGCACGCGGCTTCGGACCGGGGGATGAGCGACGGCTTTGCCGCGCCGACGCGCCCAGGAGAGGATCCCGGCGACTTTGGCTCCATGCCATGGCGAAAAGCGCAGGGAGTTGGCGCGCCGGCCTGCGCCCAAACCTGCGGTTGACTGGGCGGTGCTGCTCCTTCACATGGTCTCGCGCCGGGGGGTGGCCGCCGCATCCGAATGCGTCGGCCGGGCCAGATTTCGCGGCGGCGCCCACGACCATGGCAGGCGAGCGACCCGCGGGCTATACGGCGCCCTCCCGCCGCATCCCATCCGGCTGCGGCCTTCAGGACAGGCCTCGCCCCGCTCCGCGCGGCGGCGCGGGGCAACGCTCCTCCATTGGCGCGACACGGTCTGAGGATGGACGCTCCCACGCTTTCGCACGGCTTCGGCTTCGACGATCTCGCCTCCCGCGACGGGCTGGTGCGGCTGGACCGCGCCTTTCTCGCCTGGCTGGCGGCGGAGGACACGGCCCTGCACGCCAGCCTCCTGGCCGCGCGCGCCGCACCCGAGGCGATGGAGTCCAAGGCCGAGAGCGAGTTGCTGCTGGCGTTGGGGCCGCCGCTCGAGCGCTTTCTCGCCGGGCTGTTCCGCATCGAGGACGAGCTCGCGACGATCGCCCGGCGCACCCACCGGCTCGATCCGATCCACGCCTGCAAGCGGCTGTTCGTGCAGCGCCAGGCAGTGAAGAAATACCCCGATGCCGCGGCGTTCGATGGCGAGGCGCTGGAAGCGGTGCTCGCCGCGCGTATCGGCGCGCCGGTCACCGAGCTTGCCTTCGCCGATTCGGTCGCCGCGTGGGAGAAGGCCGAAGATGCGGCGGCGCTCGACCTCGCGATGCGCTATGCCGCCTGGGCGACGCTGACCGAGGCGGGCCGGGCGCGGCACCGCGGTGGCACGCTGTTCCACGTGCCGCGCCGCACCGACTACGATCACCTGGTTCCGGTCGAGACGATCGAGCGCGACGGCGTCACCATGCTGCGTCTGCCGGAGCACGACTGGCGCGCGCGCGACGGTTTCGCGCTGACCGATCCCGGCATGAGCGAGCAGCAGGCGCTCGATCAGATGAACTACTGCATCTGGTGCGCGCACCAGGGCAAGGATTCCTGCTCGCACGGGCTGCACGACCGCAAGACCGGGGCGTTCGCGAAATCGCCCTTCGGCGTGACACTCGCGGGCTGTCCGCTGGAAGAGCGCATCTCGGAGATGCACGAGCTGCGGGCGCAGGGCTGCGTGCTCGGCGCCTTCGCCGCGATCGCGGTCGACAACCCGATGGTGGCGGCGACCGGCCATCGCATCTGCAACGACTGCATGAAAGCCTGCATCTACCAGAAGCAGGAGCCGGTCGACATTCCGCAGGCCGAGACCGCGATCCTGCGCGACGTGCTCGAGCTGCCATGGGGCTTCGAGATCAACGCGCTGCTGACGCGCTGGAACCCGCTCGATCTGCGCCGGCCGCTGCCGCGGCCCGACACCGGCCGCAGCGTGCTCGTGGTCGGACTTGGTCCGGCCGGCTTCACGCTGGCGCACCATCTGATGAATGACGGGCACAGCGTCGTCGCGATCGACGGACTGAAACTGGAACCGCTCGGCATCGATCCCGCGGCGCCGGTGCGCGACGTCGCGGCGCTGTACGAAAACCTGGACGACCGGGTGATGGCGGGGTTCGGCGGCGTCGCCGAATACGGCATCACCGTGCGCTGGAACAAGAACTACCTGAAGCTGATCCGCATCCTGCTGGAGCGCCGGGTGCAATTCGCGGCGTTCGGCGGCGTGCGCTTCGGCGGCGGCGCCACGCTGTCGATCGACGAGGCCTGGGCGATGGGGTTCGACCACATCGCCCTCTGCCTCGGCGCCGGCCGGCCGACCGTGCTCGACATCCCGAACGGGCTGGCGCGCGGCGTGCGCGCGGCGTCGGATTTCCTGATGGCGCTGCAGCTCACGGGTGCCGCGAAAGCCTCGTCGATCGCCAATCTGCAGCTCCGCCTGCCGGTGGTGGTGGTGGGCGGCGGGCTGACCGCGATCGACACGGCCACGGAAAGCCTCGCCTACTATGTGCGGCAGGTGGAGAAATTCGCGCTGCGCTATCGCACGCTGGTCGCGGAGCGCGGCGAGGCCGCCGTGCGCGCCGGCTGGAGCGCCGAGGAGGCCGCGATCGCGGCGGAATTCCTCACCCACGCGCAAGCGATCGCGGCCGAGCGCGATTCTGCCGCAGCAGCGCAGCGCGCGCCGCGCTTCGCACCGCTGCTCGATGCCTGGGGTGGTGCGACCATCGCCTATCGCCGGCGCCTGCTCGACAGCCCGTCCTACACGCTGAACCACGAGGAGGTGGCGAAGGCGATGGAGGAGGGCGTGCGCTTCGCCGAGGGCCTGGCGCCGCTCGCGGTCGAGGTCGACGCGTACGGCCATGCCGAGGGGCTGCGCTGCGCCCGCGCCGATGGCAGCGCCGTGACGCTGCCGGCGCGCGCGGTGCTGATCGCCGCCGGCACGCAGCCGAACACGGTGCTCGCGCGCGAGGATGCGCGCACGCATCCCGGCCGGATCCGGCTGGACGGCAGGTATTTCCAGGCCGTGGACGAAACCGGCGCGCCGGTCGAGCCGCAGCGCGGCCTCGCCAAGCCCGATCACGTCTGGCCGCTGATGCATCGCGCCGAGGACGGGCGCTGCATCAGCTTCTTCGGCGACCTGCACCCGAGCTTCTTCGGCAACGTCGTCAAGGCGATGGGCAGCGCCCGGCGCGGCTACCCGATCGTCTCGCGCCTGCTCGCCGCGCGCCCTGCGGCCGGCGCCGGCGGCGCGGCGCTGATCGCCGCCTGTCGCGACGCGCTGCGCGCGACCGTGCACGCCGTGCACCGGCTGACGCCGACCATCGTCGAGGTGGTGATCCGCGCTCCGGCCGCGGCGCGCGCCTTCCGCCCGGGCCAGTTCTACCGGCTGCAGAACTTCGAATCGCTCGCGGCCCGGCTGACCGATCCAGCCGGCACCACCGTGCTGGGCATGGAGGGTCTGGCGATGACCGGCGCCTGGACCGATCCCGCGGCCGGCCTCGTATCGATCATCGCGTTGGAGATGGGCGGCAGTTCCGATCTCTGCGCCCTGCTCCGTCCCGGCGAGCCGGTGGTGCTGATGGGCCCGACCGGCACGCCGACCGAGATTCCTGCCGACAGGACCGTCGCGCTGGTCGGCGGCGGGCTCGGCAATGCAGTGCTGTTCTCGATCGGCGCAGCCCTGCGCGCGGCGGGCTCGCGCGTGATCTACTTCGCCGGCTACAAGCGGCTGATCGACCGCTACAAGGTCGAGGAGATCGAGCGCGCCGCCGACGTGGTGATCTGGGCCTGCGACGAGGCGCCCGGTTTTTCCCCCGGCCGTCCGCAGGACCGCAGCGTGGTCGGGACGATCGTGGCGGCGATGGCCGAGTACGGCGCCGGACGGCTCGGGCCGCAGCCGGTGCCGCTCGCCGCGGCCGAGCACATCATCGCCATCGGCTCCGACCGCATGATGCAGGCGGTGGGCGCGGCGCGGCATGGCGTGCTCGCGCCGTACCTCAAGCCGGGACACACGGCGATCGGCTCCATCAACTCGCCGATGCAATGCATGATGAAGGAGGTCTGCGCCCAGTGTCTGCAGGCGCAGACCGATCCCGCGACCGGCGAGCGCCGCATCGTGTTCTCCTGCTTCAACCAGGACCAGCCGCTCGACCGCGTCGACTTCCCGGTGCTGCACGAGCGGCTGGGGCAGAACAGCCTCGCCGAGAAGCTCACGGCGCAGTGGGTGGACCGGGCGCTGCGGGCGCTGGAGGCACGGCCGGCGCTCGCGGCGGCGGAATGAACGGCGCTTGAATCCCGGCCTCGCCGGACCGATCCTTCCGGTGAAAGAAGCGCCCGCGGAGAGGCAATGGACCCCTATCAGTACGGTTCCTATGCGCATGTTGGCTGGACCGTCGGGCACGGCGTCTGGCTGGCGCTGGCGATCGCGATCGGGCTCTACTTCCTGCCGACGCTGATCGCCCGCGGCCGCGACGTGGTCAGCGGCGGCGCGATCTTCCTGGTCAACCTGCTGTTCGGCTGGACCATGATCGGCTGGATCGGCTGCCTGCTCTGGGCGATGCTGGGGGAGACCCGGGCACATCTCGCCTGGCGCACCTACGCCGCCTACGGCCCGCCACCGCGCCACTGGCGCTGAGCCGGCGCGGCCGACCCCTTCTCCGCCACCGGCGCGCAGCCGGCAGTCGCAGTCAATTGTAGGGCGATCGGACCGGCATCGGACCCGCGGCATGGCGCTTGTGTTACAACTGCGCAATGTTGCTGAAGGAGGAGGAAGGCCGATGCCGACCTACATCATGCTCATCAACTGGACGGACCAGGGAATCCGCGCCGTCAGTGACTCGCCGGGCCGGCTGGACGCGTTCAAGTCGGCGCTCCAGTCGATGGGCGGCCAGGTCAAGGCCTTCTACATGACCATGGGCATGTACGACATGGTCGCGGTGATCGAAGCTCCGGACGATGCCGTCGCCGCACGCGCCGTGCTGCAGGGCGGCCAGCGCGGCAGCATCCGGTCGACGACGCTGAAGGCCTTCCCCGAGGACGCCTATCGGGAGATCATCCGCTCGCTCGGCTGAACGGCGGAGCGGATCGGCCGGCCGGAATCGCCGGAACGCCTCCGGATCGGCCCGTCGTCGCCGCTGCCCGACGAAGCGGCTGCGATCGGCCGGCGGTCGGGATCCGCACCGCGCCTGCCGCTGGCCCGGGGGAGGCGACGCCACGGAGACGACCCCGATGACCGCGCGCTACCGCGCCTGGGTGCTGGACGAGTTCGGCGTGCCCTTGCGGTTGGAGGAGCGCCCGGTCCCGCCGCTCCACCCCTCGGGCGTGCTGGTGCGCATCCGCAGCGCGATGGTTCTTTCCTACATGAACCGCGTGCTGGACGGCTCGCTCGGCTACGCGACGCCGCCTTTCCCGTTCGTCCCGGGCACCAACGCGATCGGGCGGGTGCAGGCGGTCGGGCCGGAGGTGACGCATGTCGCCGCCGGCGACCTCGTCTTCCTGAGCCCGCACCTCGTCGCCGAGGCGCCTGGCGCCGCGCCGGCGCAGATCCTGATCGGCCTGACCGCCATCGGCGCCGGCCGCTTCGATGCGATCGGGGATGGGCCGCGCGCGCTGCAACGCACCTGGCGCGACGGCGTGTTCGCCGAGCTCGCGCACTGGCCCGCCGCCTGCACCACCAGGCTGCCCCGCCTGGACAACGTGGCGGCAGAGCGGCTGATCGGCCTCGCCAAGCTGGTGGTCCCGTATGGCGGATTGCTGCGCGGCGGCCTGCGGCCGGGCCAGGTCGTGCTGATCAACGGCGCGAGCGGCTTCTACGGCTCGGCCGGCGTGATGGTGGCGCTGGCGATGGGGGCGGCGCTTGTGGTGGCGCTCGGTCGCGACCGGGCGGCGCTGGAGGGGCTTGCACAGGCCCTCGGGCCGCGGGTTGCGCCGGCCGTGCTGAGTGGGGCGGACGCCGCAGCGGACCTGGCGGCGATTCGCGCCGCGGCTGGCGGACCGGCCGACCTCGCGCTCGATTTGCTCGGCCGCGCCGCCAGCACCGCGACCACGCTGGCGGCGCTGCGCTCCCTGCGGCGTGGCGGAAGGCTGGTGCTGATGGGCAGTGCGAGCGCGCCGCTGCCGCTCGGGTTCGGCGAGATGCTGGTCAACGATTGGGAAGTGGTCGGCAATTTCATGTATCCGCGCGAGGCGCCGGCATCGCTGGCAGCGCTCCTCGCGGCGGGGCTGCTCGATCTCTCCGCCTTGGGGCTGCAGCGCTTCGCGCTGTCGCTCCTGCCGGAGGCGATCGCCGCGGCGGCGGAGATGCGCGGCCTCGACCTGACCGCGGTCGAGCCCGACTGATCGCCGGAGCCGATCGCCCGCGGCGGCTCGGACGAAGCGGACGCACGCGATGCCCGCCGCGGCTTTGACCGATCGCGCCGGGTCCGCGCGCGCGACGGGCCGGCGCGGGATCGCATCGGGGCGATCCGATCCCGCGCCACGAGGCTGTTTCGGGAAGCGCGATGGTCGTCGCCGGCGTCTCCGCCGGCGACGCGTCTGCGCTACTTGCCCTCCTCGACCTGGCCGCGAATCTCGCCGCCCGGATTGGCCGCGGTGTGGATGTTCGCGTACCACTTGCCGTCGAGCAGTTGCTGCTGCTGCTCGTCGG
>DATJSJ010000093.1:0-29501 GCA_035504175.1 Acetobacteraceae bacterium | reverse complement strand
AAATTCCTGGAGATGGGCCGCGAGGCGCTCGCCTAGATCCGGCCGCGCGTTGCCCTGCCCCGCCGGCCGCGTGTAGAAGCGCCCGATGCCGCGCGCTCCGCGGGCCGAGTTCCCGCCTCCTCTGCTGATTGACCAGACCGCGCCGCTCGCCGCTCTCTGCGACCGCCTGCGCGCCGAGCGCTTCGTGACGGTCGACACCGAATTCATGCGCGAACGCACCTATTGGCCGGAGCTGTGCGTCGTGCAGCTCGCCGGCGAGCGCGAGGTCGCGGTGGTCGATGCGCTCGCGCCAGGGCTCGATCTGGCGCCGCTCGGCGCCCTGCTCGCCGATCCGGCAGTACTAAAGGTATTCCACGCGGCGCGGCAGGATATCGAGATCTTCCTGCTGCGCTTCGGCACAGTGCCGCGGCCGCTGTTCGACACCCAGATCGCCGCCATGGTGGCCGGGTTCGGCGACCAGGTCGGCTACGACGCGCTGGTCGCCGCATTGACCGGCGGGCACATCGACAAGGCGCATCGGTTCAGCGACTGGGCCGCACGGCCGCTCTCCGCGGCCCAGATCGCCTACGCCGCCGCCGACGTCACGCATCTGCGTGGCGTCTACCGCCGGCTTCGCGCCCGGCTGGAAAAGGACGGCCGGCTCGACTGGGTCGCGGCCGAGATGGCAAGCCTCGCCGACCCTGCGACCTACCGCGCCGACCCGGATCAGATGTGGGAACGGCTGCGACCGCGCACCGCCAATCGCCGCCTGCTCGGCGTGCTGCGCGCCGTCGCCGCCTGGCGCGAGCGCGAGGCGCAGCGCGTCAACATTCCGCGCCAGCGCCTGCTCAAGGACGAGGCCTTGCTGGAGATCGCCGCGACCGCGCCCGAGACCCCGGAGGCACTGGCCCGCGCCCGCGGCGTCACCCGCGGCTTCGCCGAGGGCAAGTCCGGCGCGTCGCTGCTTGTGGCGATCAACGAGGCGCGCGCCTTGCCCCCCGACGCCCTGCCCCCTGCCCCCGCGGTGCGGGACAACAGCCGCGCCTCGCCCGCTCTCGTCTCGCTGCTCAAGGTGCTGCTGGCAGCGAAAAGCGAGCAGCATCACGTCGCCCCGAAGCTGCTCGCCTCCTCCGAGGAGATCGAGCGCCTGGCCGGCGAGGACTCCCCCGATCTGCCGGCGCTGCAGGGCTGGCGCCGCACCGTGTTCGGCGAGGACGCCTTGGCCCTCAAGGAGGGCCGGATTGCCCTGTCGGTCGAAGGCAAGCGGATCAAGCTGCTGACGCTGTAGTCCCGCCGCGGCCGGTCGCGCGCCGTCTACCCGGCCTCGATCACCGGCTCGAGTCCCACCGCCTGCGCCAGCCGGTCGAGCCGCCGCATCACTGCCTCGCCGCCAAACACGCCGCCGCCCGACAGCAGCAGGCTCAGCCGCCGCTCCTCCCGCCGCAGCGCCGTGCGTGCCAGCAGATCCGGCGTCCCGGCCGAGAGCGTGTAGGCGAGCCGCAGCGCCAGCCCGATGATCTCCGCCTGCCGCGCAGCCCCGGTCTCCAGCAGCAGCCGCGCCGGCCGCAGAAACGGTGCCTCCGGCTCCGCCTCGTACCGCAGCGCCAGCGTCAGGGCCAGAAACGCCCGCTCGGGATGGCCGAGCGCGACCCCCGGCTGACGCAGCACCCGCAGGAAGGTCTGCTCCGCCCGGTATTCCGGATGATCGTGGCTGCCGATATCCGACATCCAGCACGCCGCTTCCCGCAACCGCAGCGCCGCCGCGTCCTCATCGGCGAACAGCGGCGCGATCCACTCGATCAGCGCCGCCGGCAAAGTCGGATCGCGGCCGAGGCGCCGCGCCGAATCCCGTCCCGCCGCCAGCACCGGATCCTGCCCGCGCAGCGCCGCCGGCATCTGCCGCATGTACCAACCCTCGCGCAGCCCGTTGGCGCTGAACACCACCTGCCGCCACGCCGCCACACGCACCAGCCGCCGCATCACCACCGCGGCGAAGGGCAGATCATCGATCCGTCGCCGCGACAGGCCGGGCAGCCGCTCCAGCGCCCGCCGTGACGCCCCCGCCACAGCGCCGGCCAGATCGCGCGCGGCGTCGCGGTCGATTGCATAGTGATGCACGATCGCCAGCGGATAGGCGGTCTGCGCGATGTGAATCCGCGCCATCGCCCGCCAGGCGCCACCGACCAGATACAGCGCCTCGCCCGCCTCGCGCAGCCAGGGAACGCCGCCAAGCTCGGCATCCACCAGCGACCGCGCCGCGGCGAGGTCGCCGCCAACCCGCTCCGCCAGCCGGATCACGCCGAGCGGCAGCGTGCACACCTCCCCAACCGTCCCGCCGCGCAACCGGACGAGCTCGAGTGAGCCGCCGCCGACATCCGCCAGCACCCCGTCGGCCTCAGGAATGCCGCACAGCACCCCCTCCGCCGACAGCCTCGCCTCCTGCTCGCCCGTCAGGATGCGGATCGAAACACCAGGCATCGCCTGCTCCAGCGCGGCGACGAACGCGATACCGTTTTCCGCATCGCGTACGGCAGCCGTGCCAAGCACCTCGAACGGCGCCGCACCCATCGCATGCGCAACCGCCTGGTAGCGATGCAGCACCGTCAGCGCCTGCTGCATCCCCTCGGCATTGAGCCGCCCCGTGTCGACCAGACCGCGACCGAGACGCAGCACAGCTTTCTCGTTGAAGATCGTCAGCGGATTGCGGCTGCGACCCTCGAACACCACCAACCTGACCGAATTCGAGCCGAGATCGACCACGGCACAGCGCGGCGCATCGACAGGGGGAGCATACGGCATCAAGGAATCCGGCTTGGGACGGCCGGACAAGAGCGAGGCCGCGGCGGGCTGGCAAGAGGGCAAAAAAAGCCAGGGGGCTCCGCCCCCTGCATCCAAGCCGGAGCCTGAGGCCCCGGACCCCCGTCACTAGTCCTGCAGGACGCGGTCGGGGCGGCGAACCGGAGCCTGACCCATCGCGACGGCACCATGCAGCGCCGAGCCGCGGCCGGACAACGAGGGATTCGTCATAAAATATTCATGCGCGGAGACCGGCTTCGGACCGGGCGGCAAGCGACGCCAGGTGCCGTCGGGGCCAAGCTCCCAGGACTGCAGCGTGTCCTTCAGATTTACCACCATGATCTGATCGAGTACCTGCGCATGCACTGTCGGATTGTGGATCGGCACCAACGTCTCCACCCGCCAGTCCATGTTGCGGGCCATCCAGTCCGCACTGCTGATGTAGACGTCGGCCTGACGGCTCGGCAGCTTGTGGCCGTTGCCGAATACGCAGATGCGGCTGTGTTCGAGGAAACGGCCGACGATCGACTTGACGCGGATGTTCTCCGACAGACCAGGAACGCCGGGACGCAGACAGCAAATCCCGCGCACCACCATCATCACCTTCACGCCGGCCCGCGACGCATCGTACAGGGCGTCGATCAGCACCTCATCCACGACGCTGTTCATCTTCAGCCAGATATTCGCGGGCTTGCCGTCGCGGGCAAACCCGCTCTCCCGCTCGATCAGCCGCACCAACGTGTCGCGCGTGGTCAGCGGGCTGAACGCCAGCGCGTCCATCTTCTCCGGCCGCGCATAGCCGGTCATGTAGTTGAACAGCCGCGCCGAATCCCGCGTCAGATCCGGGTCCGTCGTGAAGAAGCTCAGATCCGTGTAGATCCGCGCCGTGATCGGGTGATAGTTGCCGGTGCCGAAATGCGCGTAGGAGCGCACCGAACCGCCCTCGCGCCGCACCACCAGGCTCAGCTTGGCATGCGTCTTCAGCTCGGTGAAGCCGAACACGACCTGCACGCCCGCCGCCTCCATGCTGCGCGCCAGGCGGATGTTCGCCTCCTCGTCGAAGCGGGCGCGCAGCTCGACCATGGCGGTGACCGACTTGCCCGCCTCCGCTGCTTCGATCAGCGCTTTCACGATCGGGCTGTCGCGGCTGGTGCGGTACAGCGTCTGCTTGATCGCCACCACCGCCGGATCGCGCGCCGCCTGCCGCAGGAACTGCACCACCACGTCGAAACTCTCGAACGGGTGGTGCACGATGATGTCCTTGGCGCGGATCGCCGCGAAGCAGTCGCCGCCGAAATCGCGGATGCGTTCGGGAAAGCGCGGCGTGTAGGGCGGGAACAGCAGATCCGGCCGATCATCGACGATCAGGTTCTTGACGTCGGCGACGCCGAGAATGCCGTGCTGGACCACGATCTCCTCGGGCGGGGTGTCGAGCTCGTCGGCGACCAGCTCGCGCAGATCCTGAGGCATGCCGGCATCGACCGAAAGATGAATGGCAACGCCGCGGCGCCGCCGCTTCAGCGCCGACTCGTAGGAGCGGACGAGATCCTCCGCCTCCTCCTCGAACTCGACGTCGGTATCGCGGATCAGCCGGAACATGCCGCGTCCCTGCACGCGGAAGCCGTGGAACAGCCGGTCGAGGAACAGCTCGACCACATCCTCCAGCATCACGAAGCGGATTCCCGTCGGTGCCGTCGCACCGTCACCACGCGCGGGGAGCCGGATGAAGCGCTCGACCTGGGCTGGCAGCGGCACCAGCGCTCGCATCGCGTGCTGATCCGCCTCGCGCACCAGCTTCAGCGCCAGCACGAGCCCCATGTTCGGGATGAACGGGAACGGATGCGCCGGATCGATCGCAAGCGGCGTCAGCACCGCGAACAGCCGCTCCATGAACCAGGCATCGAGCCAGCGCAGCTCCTCGGGCGACAGCGCCGTGCTTTCGCAGACCTCGATCCCCTCCTTGGCCAGCAGCGCCCGCAGCTCGGTCCAGACCTTCTGCTGCGTCGCGATCAGCCGCCGCGCCCGCACCGTTATCTCGGCGAGCTGCTGCGAGGCGGTGCGCCCGTCGGGAGAGATCGTCGGCACACCCGCCTTCGCCTGGCCGACCAGCCCAGCCACCCGGACGGAAAAGAACTCGTCGAGATTGGAAGCGCTGATCGACACGAAGCGCAGCCGCTCGAGCAGCGGATGCCGCGCATTCTCCGCCTCCTCGACCACCCGACCGTTGAAGTCGAGCCAGGAGAGCTCGCGGTTGATGAAGCGGTCCGGGCTGTCGACGGGTATCGCCGGGGAAGCGGATTTGACCTCCGACGGCGCCTCGACCGCCCGGGGCAGCGCGCCCTGACGCCGTGCCGTTTGAGTCGAACCCGGAGCTTCCGTCGCCACCTCGGACATTGCCAGACCTGCAGCCCTGTTGCGTCGCACTTGACCCATCCTAGAGCAGAGCCGGAGCGCCGGTGACCCCCGAGGCCGCGGCTGACGCGATAACTTCATCACCGCCGACGGGCTCCGCGTCGCCCGGCAGATCGGCCAGCACCGCCGCCGCCATCGCGCGGCTCACCGGACGTTGCACCTGGTAAGCGAGGCGGTCCAATCGTGCCGCGGCCTCGCGCATCGCCGCCGCCGTGCGCGGCAGCCGCGCCAGCAGCCAATCCTGCACCGGCTCGGCGACCACCAACTTCCGCGCGGCGAGCAGCCGGGTCAGCAGCGCCCGAAGCAGCACCTCCTCCGGCGGCGGGATCGGCACCGCCGTGATCGCACGCAGGCGGCTGGCAAGATCGGGCAGGCAGGCGCACCAGCGAGCCGGCGGGGCGCGGCTCGCCAGCAGCACCGGCACCCGCGCCGCGCCGCTGGCGTTGAGCAGGTGCAGCAGACGCTCCTCGTCCGCCAGATCCGCGTCGTCGATGGCAATTCCCCCGGCCCGCCCGTCACAGCATGGCAGCAGCGGCAACGACAGCGCCGGTAGCAGGATCGCGCGCTGCCGGGCCTGCCAGCGATGCAGCAGATGCGTCTTGCCCACCCCGGCGTCGCCCCAGAGCGCGAGGCGTCCATCCGGCCAGTCTCCCGTACGGTCGAGCCAGGCCAGGGCCGCCTCGTTCGATGGCGCCGCAATCACGGCATCCGCGGCATAAAACGGCGGGAAGCCAAGGGGCAGCGCCAATTGGCGCGGCGTCACGCCTCCATCCCGGGACGCGGCGGCGGGTCGAGATAGAGCGGGCTGGCCAGATACCGCCGCAGCCAGAACCGCGCGATCACCCCGAGCACGGCCGCGACCGGCACCGCCAGCAGCACGCCGAGGAAGCCGAACGCGGCGCCGCCCGCGAACAGCGCGAAGATCACCCAGACCGCGTGCAGCTCCACCCGATCGCCGAGAAACCGCGGATAGATCACGTAGCCTTCCAGGATCTGGCCAAGGATGAACACGCAGATCACCTTGACCACGCCGTACCAGGTCGGGAACTGCGCAAAGGCGAGCCCGATCGAAGTCACGGCGCCGGTGATCGTGCCGACATAAGGGATGAAGGACAGCACGCCGGCGCTGATCCCGATGATCAGCCCGAGATCGAGCCCGACCAGCGACAGGCCGACCGCGTAAAACAGCGCCAGCGCCAGGCAGCAGATCGCCTGGCCGCGCAGCCACGCCGAGAGGATGCGGTCGACCTCCCGCGCCTGGCTGCGCAGCACGCCCGCATAACGGCGCGGCAGCCAGGAATCGACCCGCGCCACCACCCGCGGCCAGTCCCGCAGCAGGTAGAACGCGACCACGGGCGTGACCACGGCGAGCGAGAGCACGTTGAACAGCGCGAAGCCGCCGCCGACGATGCGCGTCAGCGCCCCGGCGATGAAGGACAGCATCGCGCCGGCCTGGCTGCTGACCAGGTCCTGCAGCTTCTGGGTGACGACCTTCGGCCCCAGCTCCTGCTGCAGATGCGCGATGACGTCGCCGGCCCAGATCCGCAGGTCGCTGACATAGGCCGGCACGCGCGAGATCAGCGTGCCGAGCTGGGCGATGATCAGCGGATAGAGCAGCAGCGCGAACAGCAGCACGGCGCTGATCAGCGCGATGATGACGAGCAGCGCGGCGCCGGCGCGCGGCAGCCCCGCGCGGGTCAGCCGCGTCGTCGGCGGATCGAGGAAATAGGCAATACCCGCGGCGGCGACGAAGGGCAGCAGGATCGACGCGAAGAGCTGCAGAACCAGCCACGCCGCGATCAGCAGCCCGACCAGCAGCGCGATGCGTTGCGCCTTGGTGGCATGCGGGCGCGGCGGCGGCAGTACCGGTGCCGGCGGCTCGGGCGCCGCGACCGGCGGCGGCAGCGTCTCGCTCATCGCCTGGCGTCGCCCGGCGACGGAGCGGCCGAACCCGCCGGACTTCGGCTGCACGCGCGTCTCGGCCGGATCATCACCCGCTATGGCGGCTCCTCCATGCCCCGGGGCATCGCCCCGGCGGTGTCCCGCATTCCTCGCCAGCCGCAAAGCCGGGCAGTCGCAGACGCGGTGCACGGGCGACCGCCGCGCGTTGCACCCCTCGCCGCCGCGTGGTTCCCTCGCGCGGTCAAGCAACCCGCCCCGCCGTCACCTGCCGGCGCCGCCCTCGCCAGGGCACGCTGGACACCACCGGCCGGCCCTAGCCTAGCGAGTCCCGCCATGACCTCAAGCCCGCAACGCCCCACCCAACCGGGCCTCTCCTACCGCCAGGCCGGGGTCGATATCGAGGCTGGCGAGGCGCTGGTTGACGCGATCCGGCCACTCGCGGAGGAGACAGCACGCCCGGGCGTGCTAGGCGGAATCGGCGGCTTCGGCGCGCTGTTCGATCTCGCGGCCGCCGGCTTCCGCGATCCGGTCCTGGTGGCGACGACCGATGGTGTCGGCACCAAGTTGCTGCTCGCAACCGAGACCGGGCGGCACGACACGATCGGCACCGATCTCGTGGCGATGTGCGTGAACGATCTCGTGGTGCAGGGCGCGCAACCACTGTTCTTCCTCGATTATTTCGCCACCGGAAAGCTGACCGTGGCCGAGGCGGGCAAGGTGCTGCGCGGCATCGCCGCCGCCTGCAAGCAGGCAGACTGCGCCCTTGTCGGCGGCGAAACCGCAGAGATGCCCGGTCTTTACGCCCCAGGACACTACGATCTCGCAGGCTTTGCCGTCGGCGCGGCGGAACGCCGCGACCTGCTGCCGCGAGAGGTCGCACCCGGCGATGCGGTGATCGGTCTTGCCAGCGCCGGCCTGCACGCCAACGGCTTTTCGCTGGTGCGACGCATCGTGCAGCAGGCCGGGCTTGGCTGGGACGATGTCGCGCCCTTCGCGCCGGAACAACGGCTGGGCGAGGCGCTGCTGACCCCGACCCGGCTCTACGTGCGCTCGCTGCTGGCGCTGCACCGGGCCGGGCTGCTGCGCGCCGCCGCCCATGTCACCGGCGGCGGCCTGCCCGGCAACCTGCCGCGCGTGCTGCCGCCGGATACCGTGGCGGTGCTGGACGCGACCGCCTGGCCGATCCCGCCGGTCTTCGCCTGGCTGGCGCAGACCGGAGGGGTCGCGGCGGCCGAGATGCTGCGCGTGTTCAACTGCGGCATCGGCATGGCGCTGGTGGTGCGGGATGCCGATCTCGCCCTCTCCATGCTGCGCGAACTCGGCGAGACCGCCTATGCGATCGGCCGCATCGAGGCGCAGCAGGGCCCGCCGGCAGTTCGGATCGACCCGCTGCCGCTCGGCCCGGAATGACCGTCCGGCGCCGCACCGCCATCCTGATCAGCGGCCGTGGCAGCAACATGGACGCGCTCCTGGCCGCCGCCGCCGATCCGTCCTATCCGGCAACGATGGTACTGGTCCTCGCGGATCGGCCGGAGGCGGCCGGGCTGGAGCGTGCCCGCGCCGCCGGCCTTCCCGCGTATTGCCTCGATCGGCGCGCGCATGGACGCGACCGCGCCGCGCACGAGGCTACGGTCGATGCGGTGCTGCGCGAACACGGGGTCGAACTGGTCTGTCTCGCCGGCTACATGCGCCGCCTGACCCCGTTCCTGGTCGAGCGCTGGGCCGGGCGCATGCTCAACATCCATCCGAGCCTGCTGCCCGCCTTTCCCGGCTTGCACACGCACCAGCAGGCACTGGCGGCCGGCGTCAAGCTGCATGGCTGCACCGTGCACCTGGTGACGGAGGCGGTGGACTCGGGTCCGATCCTCGCCCAGGCCGCCGTGCCGGTGCTGCCGGACGACACGCCGGACCGGCTTGCCGCCCGCGTGCTGGTACAGGAGCACCGGATCTATCCGCGCGCATTGCGGCACCTCGCCGGCGGCGCGGCTGGCTGGGCGGAACCTGCGACGGCGGTCAGCAACCCGGGGGCCTGACCCCAGGGCCGCAGCGCGTCCGGCCATGACCGCGCTTGCCAACCGGCACCGCGGCCCCGAGTTTCCCGTCCATGCTGCAAACCCTCGTCGCCCTGCTGCTCGCCACCGTCATCTGTGTGCCGATCTCGCGCCGGCTCGGTTTCGGCAGCGTGCTCGGCTACCTGGTCGCCGGCGCGATCATCGGCCCGCTCGGGCTCGGCCTGATCAGCAATGTCGACCAGATCGCCGAAATCGCCGAGCTCGGCGTCGTCATGCTGCTGTTCCTGATCGGCCTGGAATTGCGGCCGCGCCGGCTCTGGGTGATGCGACGTGCCGTGTTCGGCCTCGGCATGGCGCAGGTCGCGGCCAGCGCCGCGGTGCTCGGCGGCATTGCCTGGCTGGCCGGGATCGCCTGGCCCGGCGCCATCG
The DNA here is from genome assembly GCA_035504175.1 of Acetobacteraceae bacterium. Lineage (GTDB taxonomy): Bacteria > Pseudomonadota > Alphaproteobacteria > Acetobacterales > Acetobacteraceae > DATJSJ01. The sequence continues at coordinate 19,971 of DATJSJ010000093.1, read as the reverse complement.
CGCTCGGGGTCGGACTGGCGCTGTCCTCGACGGCGATCGTGCTGCCGATGCTGGCCGAGCGCGACCTGCTCGCCTCACCGGCCGGGCGCAACATCTTCGCCGTGCTGCTGTTCCAGGATCTCGCCTTCATCCCGCTCGTGGCATTGGTACCGCTGCTCGGCCACGGCGCCGCGGCGACCGATCTGGCGACACTGCAGGATCACGTGCCGTGGCAGAAAGTGGCGCAGGGGGCGGCGGTGATCGCCGCCATTTTGATCGGCGGCCGGTTCGTGGTGCCGCCGATCTTCCGCCTCATCGGTGGCGCCCGCACGCCGGAAGTCTTCACCGCCACCGCGCTGCTGATCGTCGTCGGCACTGCCTTCCTCGCCTATTTGGGCGGCGTGTCGATGTCGCTTGGCGCCTTCATGGCGGGAGTCCTGCTCTCGGGCTCGGAATATCGCCACGAGCTGCAGGCCGATATCGAGCCCTTCGAGGGTCTGCTGCTCGGCTTCTTCTTCATGTCTGTCGGCATGGAGGCCCAGCTCGGCCTGGTGCTGACCGAGCCGGGCTCGATCCTGGCCGGCGTCGCCGGATTGCTCCTGGCCAAGGTCGCGGTCGGGTACCTGCTCGGCCGGCTCGGCGGGCAGTCCAGCCGTAGCGCGCTTCGCTTCGCGACCGCCCTGCCGCAAGGCAGCGAGTTCAGCTTCGTGCTGTTCGCCGCCGCCGTCGCCGCCCACGTGCTGTCCCCGACCCAGGCCGATGGCGCCACGCTGGTGATCGCGCTTTCCATGGCAGCGACGCCGCTGCTGTTCACGGCCTCCGAGCGCTTCGTCATCCCCCGCCTTGGCCGCGAGGAGGCTGAACCGGTGTACGATTCGATCGAGGGTGCCGACGCACCCGTGATCATCTGCGGCTTCGGCCGGATGGGGCAGATCGTCGGCCGCGTGCTGCGCATGCAAGGCATTCGCTTTACCGCGCTCGAGGAGGATGCCGAGCAGGTGGAGGTGATCCGACGCTTCGGCGGCAAGATCTACTACGGCAATCCCGGCCGCCCGGACCTGCTGCGCGCCGCCGGCGCGGAGACGGCCCGGGTGCTCGTGGTGGCACTCGCCGATGTCGAGGAGTCGCTGCGCGTCATCGACATCGCCCGCCGCACCTTTCCCAACCTGCGCATCCTGGCCCGGGCACGGAACCGGCGGCACGCGCATCTGCTGATGGATCGCGGCATCGAGGACCCCGTGCGGGAGACGTTCTATTCCACGCTGCGCCTGACCGAGTTCGTGCTGGAGGCGCTCGGCATACCAGCCGCGCAGGCGACCCGCACGGTCGAGCTGTTCCGTGAGCACGACGAGCGCAATCTCGTGGAGACGCACGCCTTCTACCAGGACGAGCGAAAGGTGATCCAGAACGCGCGCGAGACGGCGGCGGAGCTGGCGGGATTGCTGCAGGCCGATCAGCGGATGCGTGCCCACGGGCCGGTGCGGGGAAGGGCTGCCGTCGCGGATTAGGAGAAAGGCCAAAAGCCTTTGCAATCATTGACTTAAGGGGGAGAGTCTGGGGCCTCAGGCCCCGGCGGGATCGAACCGCGGAGCGTGTCGATGGGGCGGAGGCCCTGGCCTTCTTCTATCGCTTCGCGGCAACTTCATGCCATGCTATGCGCCCACCGATTGCGCAGAGGTTCCGCATGGACATCGCCCGCGTGCAGAGCTTCGCCTTCTCCGGCATAGAGGCCGTCCCCGTGGAGGTGCAGGTCCAGATCTCCTCGGGCATTCCCGCCTTCCTGTTGGTCGGTCTGGCCGACAAGGCGGTGGGCGAGGCGCGCGAGCGGGTGCGGGCGGCGCTGACTGCGATGGGGCTGTCTCTGCCGCCCAGGCGTATCCTGGTGAACCTTGCGCCTGCCGATCTCGTGAAGGAGGGCAGCCATTTCGACCTGCCGATCGCGATCGGCGTGCTGGCGGCGATGGAGGTGCTGCCGCGCGAGGACGTCGCGCAATACGCAGCCCTCGGCGAATTGTCATTGGACGGCTCGCTCAATCCGGTGGCCGGCGTGCTGCCGGCGGCAATCGGCGCCTCGGGCCGCGATCTCGGGCTGATCTGCCCGCGGGCGCAGGGCGGCGAGGCGGCCTGGGCGGGCCGGATCGAGGTGCTGGCGCCGCCCGACCTGCTGTCGCTGGTCAATCATTTCCGCGGCACCCAGGTGCTGACGCCGCCCGATCCGGCCGGGCTTGCGCCGACCGGGCGCGGGCCGGACCTGGCCGACGTGAAGGGGATGGAGAGTGCCCGGCGGGCGTTGGAGATCGCGGCCGGCGGCGGCCACAACCTGCTGCTGGTCGGCCCACCCGGCGCCGGTAAGTCGATGCTGGCCGCACGGCTGCCCGGGCTGCTGCCCGACCTCTCGCCCGCGGAGGCGCTGGAAGTCGGCATGGTGCACAGCCTGGCCGGGCTGCTCGACGGCGGGCGGCTGGTCGCACGGCCGCCGTATCGGGAGCCGCACCACTCGGCCTCGCAGCCGGCGTTGATCGGCGGCGGCCAGCGCGCCCGGCCGGGCGAGGTGTCGCTCGCCCATCGCGGCGTGCTGTTTCTCGATGAGCTGCCGGAGTTCTCCCGCCTGGCACTGGAGTCGCTGCGCCAGCCGCTGGAATCCGGCCGCACCACGGTCGCCCGCGCAGCCGCGCACGTCACCTATCCGGCGCGGTTCCAGCTCGTCGCGGCGATGAACCCATGCCGCTGCGGCCATCTCGGCGACGCCGCCCGCGAGTGCGGGCGGGCGCCGCGCTGCGGCGAGGATTACCGGACGCGGATCAGCGGACCGCTGCTCGACCGCATCGACCTGGTGATCGAGGTCGAGCCGGTTGCCGCCGCGGAACTGGCGGCGGCGCCGCCTGGCGAGACCACCGCGATCGTGGCGGCGCGGGTGGCGGCCGCCCGGAGCCGCCAGCGCGCCCGGTATGGGGAGGACGGACCGGCGAGCAATGCCGAGGCCGATCCGGCGTTGCTGCGGCTGCTGCCCGAGGCGCGCAAGCTCGCCGAGCAGGCGGCGGACCGGCTGCGTCTCTCCGCCCGCGGCTACACCCGGGTGCTGCGGGTCGGACGCAGCATCGCCGATCTCGCGGCCGAGGAGGTGGTGCGGCGGGAGCACGTGGCGGAGGCGCTCGCCTACCGGCACCGGGTGCCGGGCCGGGCGATCGCGGCGTGACCGATGCCGGCGGGTCCTCCCGTTCGCACGCCATGACCATTGCACGACAGTAATGCAACGAAAAACGAAGTAAACGAAGATTTATGGCGCTACGACGACGATGTCCCGCTCCGGATTATTGTCCCAAACCTCTGCCGAGACTACACTCGGCCATTCGCAATCATGGGAGGACAACGTCATGGGACAGTCACCGAAACATCCGGCGAGCGACCATCACCATCGGGCAGCCGCCCACCATCATGCTGCGGCGCACCATCACCATCAGGCGGCGCATCATCACGAATTGGGCGAGCACGAAGAAGCTCAGCAGCATGCGGTTGCTGCGCTCGAGCATAGCCAGGCCGGTCACGAACACACCACGACCGCGCACGGGCATTCGAAGAAATGAAGACATCGAGGAGGGGACCGAAATGTCCCCTCCTCGCTTTCATAGCGTACGCTCGGCTCACCTTCGCTCCGGCACGCACGCCGTCTTTGAGCCGCTGAGCGAACGCAAGCACACGCAAACTTTTCCGCGCTGCGCCGCAACGACCGCCGGTATGATCCTGCCAGCGAAGTAACAGTCATAGAACCAGCACGCGGGCCTGCGTTGCCGAGCGACGTGGCGGTCCGATGCGGACGGGATGCCGGGTCGGCGGACGGAACGAAACCGTTCGCATCCGGGTCTTCCGCCGTAACCTCCGGATTGCGCTCTGAGCGGCGCATCGTCGAGCAAGCGTCTCCGGTCATATCGACCTGCGGCCGCGCGCGAAACGCGCTGCGCGGAACGGGGTCACGTCCACCGGTGGAACCCGGCCAGCGAGCAACGCGGCCACAATCTCGGCGGTGATCGCCGCCTGGGTCAGGCCGAGATGCCCGTGGCCGAAGGCATGCACGATGCGCGGTGACCGCCGCGCCGGTCCGATCACCGGCAACGAATCGGGCATCGAGGGGCGAAATCCCATCCAGCGCTCGCCGCCCCGCGTGTCGGCGTCCGGCAGGTAGCGTCGAAGCCGCGCCAGCATCGCATCGACGCGGGCGAAACTGGGCGGGGCAGCCAGTCCGGCAAACTCGACAGCGCCGCCGATCCGGTCACCGGTGTCGAGCGGCGTGGTGACGAAGCCCTCATCCTCATAGACGACCGGCCGCGACAGGCCGAGCCGGCCGGCCGGCAGGGTCACGTTGTAGCCGCGCTCGGTGTCGAGCGGCACCGCGTCGCCGGCGCCGGCGGCGAGCGGCCGCGACCAGGCACCGGCCGCGAGTACGACGGCATCGGCGGCGAGCGCGGTCGCATCCGCCAGCTCCACGCCCGGCCGTTCGCCCACCGTAACCCGCACCGCGCTGCCGAGCCGAAGCGCGGCCCCGCGTTGCCGCGCCGCCGCCGCGAGCGCCAGGGTCAGCGCGTGCGGATCGGCGACATGCACGCCGCTCGGATAGAACGAAGCGGCGGCGATGCGACCCACGAGCATCGGTTCCAACGCCGCGATATCGGGCGCCGCAATCGCCTCGACCGGGATACCGAGGCTCCGCTGTCGCGCGAACAGCTCGGTTGCCGCCCGGAAGCCGGCGCGATTGCGCCACACCGAGAGAGAGCCGCGGCGCCGCAGCCGGTCGCCAAGGCCGAGTCCCGCGAGGCGTCGCTCCCAAGCAGGCAGTGCCAGCCGGTTCAGCGCCGTGAGTGCGTCCGTGCCCCGCGCGACCCGCGACGGTCGGCTCGCCGCCAGAAACCGGGCGAGCCAGGGAAGCAGGCGCGGCAGATAGGAGGGGCGGATGGTGAGCGGGCCGACCGGGTCGAACAGCCAGGCCGGCAGCGTCCGCAAGGTCTGCGGCCGGGCGAGCGGCAGGATGTCCATGTGCGCGATCCAGCCGGCATTGCCTCGCGAGGCGCCGGCACCCGGCCCCTCGGCATCGAGCAGCGTGACGCGCCAGCCGTCGTCCAGGAGCGCGTGTGCGGCGCAGATCCCGACGATCCCGGCTCCGACGATGACAGCGTGCTTTCCGGACATGATGCGTGCGACCCGCTGCCTGGGGCTGCCCCGCCGGGCCGGGGCCCCTCTTGCCAGCAGCCTCGCGCGCAGCCTGCCGCACGGCAAGGCGTCGGTCGGGCGCGCTTATCGGATGGCGCCGCTATTCCGCCGGTCGGCCGTGCCCGCGCCGCACCAGCGAGGAGTGAAAAGACGGCCCGGATCGGGTCCATCGGGTTGACCGAGGCGAGCGCCGTCGCGCCCGGCGTCACCAAATTGCTCTTCGTCAGCGGATCGCGGCGATCCGCCCGGCGATCGACGCGGCGATCGCGCGAGAATCCGGTCCGCCGGAGGCCACGACCGATCCTCTCGGAAGCAGGTCGCGGAGCCGCCGGCCGCCTGCGCCGCGGCGGTCCGGCACGACCCCTCGGCCAACAGGGTGCGGACCCATCGGTGCGTTTCGACCTCTCCACGGGCGAGGCACGTCAAGGGGCGCCGCCTCGATCGAAGAGCATCGTGTCTCACTCCCGATTGCCATCAGGCATCCGACCGGCGAGGCGAAGCTGCAGCCGCCGGGACTCGCCCCGGGCAGCGACCGGCTCAGTAGGCCCCCTTTGCCTCGGGTCCAGCTCCCTCCGGCTGGGGTGGCAAGGGATAGCGGGAGCGGTATCGCGCCATGTGATCGGCACCGAACCGGCTGACCATCACCGCCTCCGCGGTGGTCAGCCGGAGGAAAGCGGCGTCGATCTCGGCCCCGACGCGCAGCGCCTCGCCGTGGTCGAGCGAGGCGGCGTGAAAGGCCTCGATCAGCGCGTCGTCGTCGAGCCCATCCAGCTCGCTGGCCGTGTTCCACGGTCGGGACATGGGTTCTTGCAGCAAACGATCGCCTCCGGCAAACGTGGGTTGTGCCGGCAGCACGCACTCGCGCGCCGTACGGCGACCCCGATTTCCCCCTTTAGCGTCGGCCCGCACGGCGGCCCCGGTCCGACAAGGATCGCGGCGCAACGGCGCCCTGCATCGAGCGGCCGTGCGATTCACCGTCGCCGCGACCGAGCCATGCGAGTCTGGCCGAAATATGACTGCCGGGTGTCTGGCCGAAATATGTCGGCGCGGCGCACCGCCCCGGGGAACCGTCGCGCCACTCGGGCGTGGTTCTGGTATGGGGCGAGCAATGCAGAGGCGCGCCGGGCCGTCAGACGGCGCAGAGTAGATGAACGCGATCAACCTTGCCCGCGGGCCGGGCACCGGCGAACCTCGCCTCTCGAACGCACGGCCGGAGGCTTCGCTACCGCGGCAGTCGGAGCTCGAGGCTCCGCCCCGGCGACTGCCGGTGCTGCCGGCCCTGCTGCTGATTGCCGCCCTGTCCGCGACCTTGTGGTCGCTCATCATCGCGGCACTCGTAGCCCTTTTCTGACCGTTCGGCCGGACGCCGGACGCCTTTCGTCCCCGCACCCGCCCGCGCTACAGACGCGGGGTGGATGTCATCTACGAATTGCCCGGCCCGACGGCCGCCTCGGGCCTTTCATTGCCGGATCGGACGCTGGCGGTCCGCCGCGCTGCCGGCCTGCTCTGCGCCCAGCTTGGCTGGGCCGCGGTGCATGAGGTTCCGCTGCCGAACGGCCGCCGCGCCGACCTGCTCGCCCTGCGACCGGATGGCGGGTTCGCCTGCGTCGAGGTGAAGTCCGGCCTGCGGGACTTCCTGACCGACGGCAAATGGCCGGACTACCGGGAGTTCTGCGACGCGCTCTACTTCGCCGTCGATGCGGAGTTCCCGCTCGACGTGCTCCCGGATGATGTCGGACTGATCGTCACCGCCGGAGCGGAGGCAGCGCTGCTGCGCGAGGCGCCCTGCCATCCGCTCGCGCCGCCGCGGCGCCGGGCGCTGCTGCACCGCTTCGCGATCCTGGCCGCCAATCGGCTCGCCGTGCTGCAGGACCCAGCCGGGGCGGCTTCACTGCGCGCCGCGCTGCGGGCGGAATAGGGAACGCCTGCCACACCCGATCCCGAAGGCGCGGGCGAGGCGCGTGTCTTGCCCACAGGAGCGCCGTCGGTAAGCTGGCCCCAGCGGCGCGGGATGCGCCGGCGGGGGAGTTGGCATCAGGGTGGACGCAAGCCGGAACGGGCGGGGCGACACCGTGATCGCATTTCTGCGGCGCCTGCGCCGCGGTCCGCTCCGGACCGCCTGGCTCACCCGGCGCCCAGGCCCCACGGTCTCGCGCCTCGCCATCGCCGCCGCGATGCTGGCGGCGGCGGGGGGCTGCTATCTCCTGGTGCTGCTGCACGCCGATCTCGCCGAGCGACCGCGCGAGCGCGATTTCGGCACGAGCGCCCGCGATGCGGTGCTCCGCATCTATGTCGAGCCCATCAGCCTCGACGCGGTCAACCAGTCCATGCAACTCCGGATCAGCGTGGCCGCCGGCGGCGTCGGCGGCGAAATCGCCACCGCCCCGGATCGCGACCTCATGCTGCTGATCGGGCACGACCAGGTGGTCGATTCGATCGCCATCTCCGCCAATCGCCCGGTGCCGGCAGCGACGCTTGCGGTCGATCTGAACGACGGCAGCGTCAATGATTATCCGCTCGACGCCTATCATTCGGCGATCCGGCTGCAATGCGTCGGCGGACCCCAGGCGCAGCCGGGTCGCGCGCCGCTGCTGCCGGTGCAGGTGACCGCCTGGGAAGGGCTGCTCGGCTTTCACCTCTCGGTGCGGGCCACGCCGGACTCTCGGCCCGGCGCGGTGACGCTGGCCTACTCCATCCGCCGCGCCGGCGCCTTCACCTTTTTCGCGCTGGCCGGCTATGGGGCGATGATCGTGCTGGCGCTCGGCGCGCTCGCCGTCGGTACCCTGGTATTCGCCGGCCTACGAAGGGTGGAGGTGACCCTGATGGGCGCGTTGGGCGCGGCGGTGTTCGCGCTGCCGGCATTGCGCAATGCCCTGCCAGGGGGCCCGCCGCTCGGCGTGCGGGCCGATTTGTTCGTTTTCCTGTGGACCGAGCTGGCAGCGGTGATCGCTTTCGGCCTGTTGGTGACCGCCTGGGTGCTCCGGGGCCCGCGGCCCTAAGCGAAATCCCCCACCTGCGGCGCTTCGCGCAGGACATTAAGGCGCCGCTCGATCGCCGATCGACGAGTAGACCCGGCGCCTGACCCCGGCCGGCCGTGCACCAGACCGATCCCGCGCCGGCGCCGCGGGAGCGCGGCGCTGCGCGACACCGCGCGATGGGTTCAGTGGCAGCCCGGCGCGTTCGGATTGGTGCCGCAGCCGCCTGCGGTCGAATTGAGCGGGCGATGCGGGGTGTGCTTGACCACGACCGTCCCGCCCTGCACCGCGCCGTGCGAGGAACACTCGCAATAGCCGCCGACCGGCATGGTGGTGGCGCAGGTCAAGGTGTCGGTCTGGCAGGTATTCGCCAGAGCGGCGCCGCCGATGAGCGCCATGGCGGCGCCGAGAGCGAGGGTTGGAAGGCCAGGTCCGCGCATGCCGGTGAACCTTTCACGCTGGGAGGGTGATGCGGTGCCGCAGGGACTGTGCAACGCGCGAGGCATAAGCGTGCAACCCCGAAAAGGTTTCCGGGCCCGGGATCGCCACGCGAACAGCGTCGACCCGGTGACATATCCTCAATCGCGGCGGCCCGGCGCTCCCGCCCTGGGACGGTCGTCGATCTTCGCCGGCGCACAGGCCGATCGTGGTTCGCCTATCTGATCTCGATCCGGACCACGTCGCGCACGCTCCGGCCGCCGCGGCGGTCGCCGGGAACGACGAGGCGCAGCCCTTGTCCCGGCATCGGTCCGTCGTCGCGTCGATAAGCCAGCACTACCTTCTTGCCTTCGAAGGCGGGATCGAGTTCGGCCAGTGCACGGCGGTGTAACCGTCGCGGCCGGTCACCAGCACCACCAGCCGCACGCGTGGCCGGGGATCGGCGCCCAGCGTTCCCGCCTGGTCGAGCAGCGACCAGAGGAGTGCCCCGGCGCAGGTCGCTGCCTCGCTCCCATGGCCGGTGAGGAACGAGAGATGGTCCTGCACCGGCGGGAGGCGCTTCACCATTGCGAGGTCGATCGTGCGGACCGGTCCGTCAAGCCGGGCGACGGTGACGTTCTGGGCCGCCGCCGGTTGCAACGCCGCCAATGCCAGCAGACCGGCCAGGAGTGCGGCCAGCCGGAGCCGTCGGCGCACTATTTGGCGACCATCACGTCCGAGGCCTTGATCACGGCCGTGGCCTCATCGCCGACCTGCAGCGCGAGATCGTCGATCGCCTCGTTGGTGATCGATGACACGATGACGATGCCGTTGCCGATTTCGATGCGCACATGCCCGGTGGTCTGGCCCTTCTGCACACCGACGATCCTGCCCTTGATCTGATTGCGCGCGCTGAGCCGCATCACTGCCCACTCCTGACGAAACCGCGCGAGAGTATCGGCCCGCCGCCCGGTCGGCCATGTCAGCCTGGAGATGGGCCCGACCCACGGCGGCCGGGCAGACCGAACCGCCGTTCAAGCATCAACGGTGCAGTGCTGAGGAAATGCAGCCCCGCTGCACAAGGCCGAGCACGGTTCGCCTGCACGAACGCCGCTGCGGTGCCGTTCGCACGGCTGTAACGGTCGGGAAGCCGGTTCGAACGAATCTATTTCCTGCGCTTGCGATAGGCGGTGGTCCACCACCGCACCGGCTTGGGGTCGCTCTTTCCTGCCACTCGCCGCGGCGGCTTGCGATCCGCCGCTGGCGCGGGCTCCGGAGTCGCCGGGCTCTCCTCGCGCTCGGCAAGGCGTGCTTCGAGGCGTGCCAGCCCTTCCTGATACGCAAGCTCCGCATGCGCGAGGCGCGTCTGAAGCGATTGGATCATCGCCTGTGCCGCGCGGAGATCCGCTTCGGCCTGAAGCCGCGCCCCGCGCTCTTTCGTCAGGTCGGCCTCGAGGGCATCCGTCTCCGGCGGCCGGACCGCACCGGCGGGGGCAGTTCGAGGCGATCGGACCACGACCTGGACTTCGCCATCACGGACGAAGTGGCGTCGGTGTGTTTGCACGCTCCGCGAACCCGACCTGCCGGCCGTCGGGGGCGCCGAACCGCCTGAACCGCCTGGTTTGTCGCTTTTCACCGCAGCAGCATCGTCCTGCAATGTCATCCGATTGCTCGGAGAGAAGACGCCGACGCGCCAGTCACGCATAGCGGATGCGCCATCCCCAAGCTCGTGTTGCGCCCGTTTCGGGCCCTGATTCAATAAGCATCATCCATGCCAGTGAGCAAGATCAGGCTCTTGTCCGGATTCGTCCAAACGGCGCGTCAATATTTGCGACAGCCGACGCCGCTTGGACGCCTGATCGAGCGGGATCCCTGCCCTTTCGTTGTGCAAGTAACAGCGCCGGTCCTGTCGAAGATCCGGGCGACCCCGCGGCTTCGTCCCGAGGCAAGGCGGACGAGATGTACCGTTCATGGCCGCGCGACAAACGGACAGCGCACCGTGCCCAGCCGCGACGATCCGCACCCGACCACCCGGCCTGCGCCCGCCAATCCCGCGAGCGTGTCCGGGAAAACCTGCCGACGCCCTCGCCGACGTGATCACAGATCATTCCTGTCGAGATCAGCTCCTCGTGGTAACCGTGGCGTCCCGTACGGGATTCGAACCCGTGTTACCAACGTGAAAGGCTGGTGTCCTGGGCCTCTAGACGAACGGGACAATGGCGCCGCGGGGTAGCGGAGCCTCCCGCGCCGGTCAAGCCGCGCCCAGCCCCGTCGCCGGTGCCGCGTCCGCAACCACGAACCCCGCCGTCACTGCCCCGTTCCATGCCTCCACCCGCAAATGCCCCGCGAGATGCAGCGGCAATCCAGGCCGTGCCAGCAGCGCGTCCACCACCGGCCCCTCGCGTCCGCGGAACAGCAGCACCTTCAACCGGCCGCCGCCCTCGCCCTCGACATAGGCCCGCACCGTCGCGGCATCGCGCCCGATCCGGTCGGCACGCACCACGCGCGCCCGCGGCACCACCAGCACCGGCTCCTCGTTCCCCGGCCCGAACGGCGCCAGCCGCACCAAGTGAGTCGCCAGCTCCGCGGTCGCCGCCGCCACGGTCAACGTCGCCTCGACCGACAGATCAGCGCTTGCCGGCAGCGTCGCCGCCGCCGCCAGCCTGTCATTGAGAAAGGCGTGGAACGCCGCCAGCCGGTCCTCCTCCAACGAAAACCCGGCCGCCATCGCGTGGCCGCCGCCGGTGACCAGGATGCCCGCCTGCCGTGCCGCAATCACCGCCGCACCGAGATCGACGCCGGTGACCGATCGCCCCGATCCCTTCACCATCCCGCCCACCCGCGCCCCGACGCAGGCGGGGCGGTTGAACCGCTCCTTGATCCGCCCGGCGACGATGCCGACGACGCCGGGATGCCAGTCGGGACCGCTCACCAGCAGCACCGGATGACCCGCCGCGGCCTGCGCCTCGGCCGCCGCGAGTGCGGCGTCGAGCATCGTCGCCTCGACCTGCTGGCGCTGCCGGTTCACCTCGTCGAGCCGCGCCGCCAGCGCCTGCGCCTCCACCGGATCGGCGCTGAGCAGCAGCCGCAGCCCGAGATCCGCCTCGCTGATCCGCCCCGCGGCATTGATTCGCGGCCCCAGCGCGTAGCCGCAGGTCACGGCGGTCGGCGGCTCGCGCGCGCCGACCAGCTCGAGCAGCGCCGCGATCCCCGGCCGCGTCCGCCGCGCCATCACCTTCAGTCCCTGCGTCACCAGTGCGCGGTTGAGCCCGGTCAGCGGCATCACGTCGCAGACCGTGGCCAGCGCCACCAGGTCGAGCAGCGCCAGCAGATCCGGCTCCGCCTGGCGGGCGAAGAAACCACCCCGCCGCAGCACGCGCACCGTCGCGACCGCGGCCAGAAACGCGATCGCCGCGGCGCACAGAGTTCGCAACCCCGAGGTGCAATCGAGCCGGTTGGGATTCACCGTCGCCAGCACCGACGGCGGCGGCCCCTCCGCCTGGTGGTGGTCCAGCACCACGACATCGGCCCGGCCATGCAGGCAGGCGAGTACGCCGCCGGCGGCGGTGCCGCAATCGACGCAGACGACGAGAGTGGCGCCGCGATCGAGCAGCGACTGCAGCGCCGCCTCGTTCGGCCCGTAGCCTTCGATCAGCCGATCCGGCACGTGCGGCAGGACGCGGCAGCCGAGCATCCGCAGCAGACTCACCATCAGCGCGCTGCTGCAGGCGCCGTCCACGTCGTAGTCGCCGAACACGCCGACCGTCTCGCCCTCGCGCACCGCGCGCGCCAGCCGGTCCGCTGCCCCATCCATGTCGGCCAGCACCGACGGATCGGGCAGCAGCGCCCGCAGCGTCGGATCGAGGAAATGCGCCGCTTCCTCCAACCCGACGCCGCGCGCGGCCAGCAGCCGCCCGACCAGTTCCGGCACCCCGTGACGTTGCGCCAGTCCGAACGCCACCCGGTCCTCGCCGCGGCGCCAGATCCAGCGCCGGCCGCTGAGGCTGCGGCCGACGCCGAGCACCGCTTCGGTCACTCCGTTCAGCTCGGCGCCCAGGTCTTGGTGGCGAAGTTGTGGTGCGCCTCGACGAAACGCACCGTCCCCGACTTGCTGCGCATCACCACGGAATGGGTGACCGCGCCCTGGCCGAAACGTCGCACGCCGCGCAGCATCGGCCCGTTGGTGACGCCGGTCGCGGCGAACATCACGTCGCCCCGCGCCATCTCCGTCACGTCGTATTTGTGCCGGGGATCGATGACGCCCATGGTCTGCGCCCGCTCGCGCTGTACATCATCCTCGTACAGCAGCCGCCCCTGCATCTGACCGTTCACGCATCGCAGCGCTGCCGCGGCCAGTACGCCCTCCGGCGCGCCGCCGCTGCCCATATAGATGTCGACGCCGCTGTCCGGCTGCGCCGTCGCGATGACGCCCGCGACATCACCGTCGCCGATCAGCGCAATCCGCGCCCCGGCCTCGCGACAGCGCGCCATCAGCTCGGCATGGCGCTCGCGTTCCAGCATGCAGACCACCAGATCGCCAATCTCGCAGCGCTTGGCACGCGCGAGATTGCGCAGATTCTCCGCCGGCGGCGCATCGAGATCGACCACGCCGGGCGGCAGGCCGCCCCCGACCGCAATCTTGTCCATGTAGATGTCGGGCGCGTGCAGGAAATGCCCGTGCTCCGCCATCGCAATGACGGCCAGCGCATTCGGCGCACCCTTGGCGACGATCGTCGTGCCCTCGAGCGGATCGACCGCGATGTCCATCTCCGGACCGCCGGCGCCGACCTTCTCGCCGATGTAAAGCATCGGCGCCTCGTCCATCTCCCCCTCGCCGATCACCACCGTGCCGCTGATCGCCACCATGTCAAAGGCGCGACGCATCGCTTCCACCGCGGCGCCGTCGGCCTCGTTCTTGACGCCGCGGCCCATCCAGCGGGAAGCCGCGAGCGCAGCAGCCTCGGTGACGCGGACGAGCTCCAAGGCCAGGTTGCGGTCACTCGTCTGGTAGGGGCGTTGGTCCATGGCGGCGGTCCCTTGCAAAAAGAGAAGGCAGGTTGGGGCTCCGCCCCAAACCCCGGCAGGGGACAGTCGTCCCCTGCACCCCTTAGACTGAAGCGCGGTCCTCCGGCTCGATCCGAATCAACATCGGTGGCTCCAGCACGGAATCCAGCGCTGCAATGTCGTCCAGGGCCGCCCGCATCGCCGCCTCCCGCGTCTCATGCGTCACCAGCACCACCGGCACCGCCTCGCCGGGCGCGCGGCCACGCTGCAACATGCTCTCCAGCGAGACACCGACATCGCGCAGCACGGCCGTCACGTCGGCAATCACGCCCGGACGATCGACTACCATCAGACGCAGATAATAGGGGCCGATATGCGCCGCCATCGCCAGATCGGGCGCATCCGTCAACGCCCCGGACGCGGCACCCCAGACTGGCGTCGCCCGCCCGCGCGCCAGATCGATCAGGTCGGCAACCACCGCGGACGCGGTCGGGCCCGCACCGGCGCCGCGACCCTCCAGCATGATCCGGCCGGCGAAATCACCCTCCGCCACCACCGCATTGAACACGCCATCGACGCGCGCGATTGGCGCCGAGTGCGGCACCATGCACGGATGCACCCGCGCCTCGATCCCCGCCTCGGTGCGCCGCGCAATGCCGAGCAGCTTGATGCGATAGCCGAGCTCGCCGGCAAACGCGATGTCGAGCGCCGAGACCTGCCTGATGCCCTCGACATGCACGGACTCGAAGGCAACCGGCCGGCCGAAGGCCAATGCGGCGAGGATCGCGAGCTTATGCGCGGCGTCGATGCCGTCGATGTCGAAGGACGGATCGGCCTCGGCATAGCCGAGCTTCTGCGCCTCCGCCAGCACTTCGGAGAATTCGCGGCGCCGCTCCTGCATCGTCGTCAGGATGTAGTTGCAGGTGCCGTTAAGAATTCCGACGACGCGAGTGATGCGATTGCCCGCCAGCCCCTCACGCAGCGCCTTGATCACCGGAATGCCTCCGGCAACCGCCGCCTCGAAAGCAAGCGGCACTCCGGCTTGCTCCGCCAGCGCCGCCAGTTCGGCGCCATGCACGGCAAGCAGCGCCTTGTTGGCCGTGACCACCGGCTTGCCGTGCGCCAGCGCCGCCTCGACCAGCGCCCGCGCCGGCCCGTCGCTGCCGCCGATCAGCTCGACCACCGCATCGACCGCCGGGTCGGCGGCCAGCGCCACCGGATCATCGTACCAGCGCAGCCCGGAGAGCGGCATGCCGCGATCGCGGGCGCGGTCGCGCGCCGAGACCGCGGTCACCGCCACCGGTCGTCCCGCCCGCGCCGCCACCACCTCCGCATTGTCCCGCAGCAGCCGCAGCACGCCGCCGCCCACCGTGCCAAGCCCGGCAACGCCGATTGACAGCGGACGCGTCGCGGAGGTGGCGCGGGCCATGCCAGGCAGCAGCGCGTCCGGCCGCGTCATGCCACCTTCGCGACCCGGGCGGCGGCCTCGCCCGCCTCCGCTGCGGTATTGCTGCCGGCGTGCAGGAAGCCGCGGATGTTGCGCACCGCCTGGCGCAGCCGCTGCACATTCTCGACCAGCGCAATGCGCACATGCCCGTCGCCATGCTCGCCGAAGCCGATGCCGGGGGCCACCGCGACCTTCGCGCGCGCCAGCAGCAGCTTGCTGAACTCGAGGCTGCCGAGGGCGGCGAATTGCGGCGGGACCGGCGCCCAGGCGAACATCGACCCCTCCGGGCTCGGCACGTCCCAACCCGCGCCGGCCAGACCGCGGATCAGCACGTCCCGCCGCTCGCGATAGAGCGCGCGCATCGCATCGACGCAGTCCTGCGGCCCGTTCAGCGCCGCAACCGCGGCGACCTGGATCGGCGTGAAGGCGCCGTAGTCGAGATAGGATTTCATCCTGGCGAGGGCGGCGATCAGCCGCCGGTTGCCGGCCGCGAATCCCATGCGCCAGCCTGGCATAGAATACGTCTTGGAGAGCGAGGTGAACTCGACCGCGATCTCGCGCGCACCCGGCACCTGCAGGATCGAGGGCGGCCTGCGGTCGCCGAAATAGATCTCGGCATAGGCGAGGTCGGACAGGATCCAGAGCTCGTGCCGCCGCGCGAAGGTGACGATCTCGCGGTAGAAATCGAGATCGGCGAGAAAGGCAGTCGGATTCGACGGAAAATTGACGATCAGCGCCGTCGGCTTCGGCACCGAATGCCGCACCGCGCGATCGAGCGCGCGCAGCATCTCCTCATCCGGGGTCGCCGGCAGGCTGCGCACCGAGGCGCCGGCGATGATGAAGCCGAACTGGTGGATCGGATAGGACGGGTTCGGCACCAGGATGGTGTCGCCCGGGCTGGTGATCGCCGCGGCGAGATTGGCCAGCCCCTCCTTCGAGCCGAGCGTCGCCACCACCTCGGTTTCCGGATCGAGCGCGACCTCGAACCGCCGCTGATAGTAGCCGGCGAGCGCCCGGCGCAGCCCGGGAATGCCGCGGCTGACCGAGTAGCGGTGAGTGCGCGGATCGGCCACCGCCTCGACCAGCTTGGCGACGATGTGCGGCGGCGTCGGGCTGTCCGGATTGCCCATGCCGAGATCGATGATGTCCTCGCCCGCCGCCCGGGCGCGTCCCTTCGCCTCGTTCACCGCCGCGAACACGTAGGGTGGCAGGCGGCGGATGCGGTGGAATTCCTGGTCCATGGCGACTCGTCCGGCGATGGGGCCGATCAATCTACCAGACGGGCATAGCCACCGCGACCGGCCGCCTCAGCCCCCAGACGCATGGCTGCCTGCGGTACGCCGGCATCCGCGAGCCAGCTCGCGATCGCCTGCGCCCGCAGCACGCCGAGCTGCAACCCGGCCGCCTGCAATGCAGGATCGGCGGAGACGGCCTCGCCTCGCCCGATGACGTTGACGACATGGCCGCCGCGCCGCGCCGCCAGCGCGCTCAGCAAGCCGCGAGCGTCGCGCGGCAGAATCGAGGAGTCGGTCGCAAAATTGACCGGCACGGCGTTTGGCGAGAGCGGCGGCAGCGGCGGCGCAGCGGGCGGCGGCGGCAGTGCTGCCGGGCGCGGCGGCGGCAGGGTCGGCACCGCGATGCCCGGCAAGGCCGGCGCCGGCGGCGGTACCTGCGGCACCGGCGGCAACGTCTCGAGCCCCGTTTCCGTACCGGAGGCGGCCCCAGCCGGCACGGGGGACGGAACCGCACCCTTAGCCGATCCCGCCGCCGGCGCTCCCGCGGCACTCGCTCGCGGGCCGGGCGCAACCGCGGCGCCGCTCTGCGGTGGCGCGGTCTGCGCCGGCGCGGCAGCCGGGGCCGCCGGCGCGGGTGTCGCTGTCGGAGCCGGAGCAGCCGGCGGCGGCGGCGCGCTCGCTGCGTCCAGCGTCGCCATCGCCCCGCCGGACGGCGGCGCGGATGCCGGCGCCCCGGCGGGGGCCTTCGACCCGGCCGGAACCGGGGCCTGCGGCGCCGGCAGCGGCGCGAGCGCCGCCTGCTGCTGCGCGACGGTGCGATCGACCGCCAGGGCGTTGGCGATCTGGTCCCGCACGGTCGGCGGTGGCACCACCGGCCGCGGCGGCACGGTGCCGAGCGCCGGGTATGGCTCCGTCACCCCCGGTGGCGGCGGCCGCTCCTTGGCGATCTGCCCGCCTTCGAGCTGGTGCCACCACGCGACCGGCGTGTCGGTCGGCATGGAGTAGCAACCGCCCAGCGCACCGGCGAGCAGCAAGGCGGCGGCCCGCCCGACCCGGCCCGCGCCAGGTGCCGGCGGCACAGCCGCGCGGCCGGCTTGATGCGCGGTTGAGCCATCGCTAGCTTGCCCGCCTTCGTGGATCATCGATCGGACCTGCCGCCCCTGCCTGGCGCCTCGAGCGGCCCCGTGTAGCCGTCCGGGCGCCGGCCGGGAAGGGATCGGGCAGCGCGCCGAAGCGAGAGGATTGTTGCCATGGCAGACTCGGAGAAGCCGGAGTCGCCGCTGTTCAAGCTGCCGGACCCGGCGACGGTCGGGCGCAGCATGGCCGATATCGCCGAGCGCTCGCAGCGCATCGTCGGCGACTGGCTGAAGCGCCAGTCGCAGGAGGGGGCCGATCTCGACCCGCTCAACATCGGCAACGCCTTCATGGAGATGACCGCCCGCCTGATGGCCAATCCGGCCAAGCTGATGCAGGCGCAACTCGGCTTCTGGCAGGACTACATGATGCTGTGGCAGTCGACCGCCCGGCGCATGATGGGGCTGGACTCCGAGCCGGTGATCCAGGCCGATCCCAAGGACCGGCGCTTCAAGGACAATGCCTGGCAGGACAACGAGGTCTTCGACTTCATCAAGCAATCCTACCTGCTCTCCGCCCGCTACGTGCAGGACGTGGTGCGCCAGGTCGACGGGCTCGATCCGAAGACCGCGCAGAAGGTGGATTTCTACGCCCGCCAGTTCGTCGACGCGATGAGCCCGAGCAATTTCGTGCTGACGAATCCCGAGGTGCTGCGCAAGACCGCGGAGACCGGCGGCGAGAACCTGCTCAAGGGTCTGTCCAACCTGCTGTCCGACCTCGAGCGCGGGCGCGGCAAGCTCACCATCAGGATGACCGATCTCGAGGCCTTCAAGATCGGCGAGAATATCGGCGTGACACCCGGCAAGGTCGTCTACCAGAACGACCTGATGCAGCTCATCCAGTACACGCCGACGACCGAGCAGGTGCTGAAGCGACCCCTGCTGATCATCCCGCCCTGGATCAACAAGTTCTACATCCTCGACCTGCGGCCGAAGAACAGTTTCGTGCGCTGGGCGGTCTCCCAGGGCCATACCGTCTTCGTCATCTCCTGGGTGAACCCCGATGAGGCGCTGGCTGACAAGGGGTTCGACGACTACATGGATGAGGGCGTGATGGACGCGCTGGACGCGATCGAGCGCGCCACCGGCGAGCGGGAAGTCAACGCCATCGGCTACTGCCTCGGTGGCACGCTGCTCGCGACCACACTCGCCTGGATGGCGGTGAAGCGCGACGCGCGCATCAAGGCGGCGACCTTCTTCGTCACCATGCTCGACTTCCAGGAATCGGGCGAGCTCGGCGTCTTCATCGACGAGGAGCAGCTCAAGGGGCTGGAGGAAAAGATGCAGCGCCGCGGCTATCTCGAGGGCAGCGAGATGGCGACCACCTTCAATATGCTGCGCGCCAACGATCTGATCTGGTCCTTCGTCGTCAACAATTACCTGCTCGGCAACGAGCCCTTCCCGTTCGACCTGCTCTACTGGAATTCTGATTCCACGCGCATGCCGGCGCGCATGCACAGTTTCTACCTGCGCAAGATGTATCAGGAGAACCTGCTGGCGCAGCCGGGCGGCATCATCGTCGACGGCGTGCCGATCGACCTCAGCAACATCAGCGTGCCGAGCTACTTCATCTCCACCCGCGAGGACCACATCGCGCCGTGGAAATCGACCTATCGCGGCATGCTGATGCTGCACGGGCCGCGGCGCTTCGTGCTCGCCGGCTCGGGCCACATCGCCGGCATCGTCAACCCGCCGGAAGGCGGCAAGTACGGGCATTGGATCAATCCCGAACTGCCGTCCGACCCGGAAGCCTGGCTGCACGATGCGACCGAGATCGCCGGCTCCTGGTGGCCCGACTGGCAGCGCTGGGTGACCGGGCTCGACAAGGCGATGGTGGCGGCGCGCCAGCCGGGGGACAGCAAGCTGCCGGTCATCGAGGATGCGCCCGGCAGCTACGTGCAGGTGCGGGCGAGTTAGGTCCCGCGGACAGACACCTCAACCACGCGGCGATGGCCTCGAGGCCGACGACCGTCAGGCGGTTCCTGTCCGTCTCTTCGTAACGCGAGGCGACGCGCGCGCACTGCTCGTGTCCGAAAAAGCAGCGTTCGGGTAGGTGCCTCTCGGCACCGAGGGGCGTGTCGAGCGAATGCATTCGCGCACGTGACGGCCGCCGGCAGCGCCGCTATCGCTGTCGCAGATCCGATGTCCGTCGCGAACCCGTTGACACCTGCGACCGCCGGTTCCGCGCCACGCTGGCCCAATGCTGCTATTCGTCCACGCACGACGACTTCAGGGTATTACTGAGCCATCTCCTGCTCGACGATTTGATAGCCGGCTGGCGCATTCATCCAGGATCATCGATCATTTTGCGATCATTACGCAAGCAGTGCTGATCGCAGGCCGTTTATTCTGGACAAGCTGCGTCCCGCCGAATAATACTCGCGTAACCAGTGACGAGGTCTCCCTCGGACCATTCGGGGGCTGTTCCATCGGCGCTATCGCACGGAGGGTGCCTCACGCGAAGAAATGTTGGCCTGACACGCAGACGCTGCATCAAAAACGTCCGCCGTTCATGCCGTTGCCTTGTTGCAACAACGGAGCACGAAAATGGCGTCCCCCGATACGCTTCGCTATACGAG
>DATJSJ010000092.1:0-24174 GCA_035504175.1 Acetobacteraceae bacterium | reverse complement strand
GCTCATCGGATCGGACAGCGCGACCGGCAGCAGCAGCCGCGCGACGCGCGTGCCGAGGCTCGAGAGCCGCTCGCGCCAGGCGCCGGCAAGCCCCGCCGTGTCGCCGCCCGTGACATGGCGACTGCCGACGGCGAGATCGTGCCCGTCGCGCAGCGCCCGCATCATCGCCGGCAGCAGCGTCTCGTCATGCTGGAGATCGCCGTCCATCACCGCGACGCAGTCGGCCGAGGAGCTGAGCGCCCCCTCGATCACCGCGGAGGCGAGGCCGCGCCGTCCGATCCGGCGCAGGCAGCGGACGCGCGGATCGGTTCGGGCCAGGCCACGCACCGCCTCGGCGGTGCCGTCCGGGCTGTTGTCGTCGACGAACACCACCTCCCAGGCGAGGCCGGTGAGGGCGCGGTGCAGCCGTTCGACCAGCGGCGCCACGTTCAGGCGTTCGTTGTAGCAGGGCACCACGACGGTCAGCGCCGCCGGCAGGGCGGAGGTCGCCTGCGGCGCGACCGGCGGATGAGGTGTCGGCTGATCCATCGCGGTTCGATCTGCCGACCGCTGCGTGGCGTCAAGCCGCCCCGTGACGTCCAGCCGGCCGCCGACCGGGCTCAGTCCGCTTCGATCGGCACTCCGGCCCGCATCACACCCGTGCGAATGGTCTGCAGCGTCTGCACCCGGGTCACGTTCGCGGCCCCGGTCAGGCGCTGGGTCAGCTGGTTCTCATGCGCGGTGTCGCGCGCCAGCAGGCGCAGGAGAAAATCGCCGCCGCCACGGATCATGTGGCACTCCCGAACCTCCGGCCAGTCCTCGACCATGCGCTCGAACGCGGTCAGCACCGATTCCTTCTGGCTTTCCAGCCCCACGACGGCGAAGAAGGTGATCGGCCAGCCCAGGGTCGGCGGATCGGTGTCGGCGTGATAGCCGCGGATCACCCCGGCCTCCTCCAGCCGGCGGACCCGGCGCAGGCACGGCGGCGCCGAAATGCCGGCGCGGCGCGCCAGTTCCACGTTGGTCATGCGCCCGTCTTCCTGCAGCTCCTGCAGGATGCGCCGGTCGACCGCATCCAGATCCGGACGCTCCGCCTGATGCGGTTTCATGCCTGCGGCAGCCCCCGCTCCGCTGTGCCGTCGCGCCATTACCCTATTTGTTGCCCCGGCAGGCGCGCCTGCGCAATATTGTTGCAGCGCTGATCGCGCGCAAGCCGGCGCGCCGCCGCTTCCTTGCTTCGCCGCGCGCGCCGCCGATATGGTCGGGCCCGAGACACTGGACGAGACTCCATGCCTGAGACCCATCGCACCCGGGTGCTGATCATCGGCGCCGGGCCGGCCGGTTACACGGCCGCGATCTACGCCGCCCGCGCCAGCCTCGAGCCGGTGCTCGTGGCGGGGCTGCAGCCGGGCGGGCAGCTCATGATCACGACTGACGTCGAGAACTATCCGGGCTTCGCCGAGGCGGTGCAGGGCCCCTGGCTGATGGAGCAGATGGCGGCCCAGGCGGCCCATGTCGGCACCCGCATCATCAACGACCTGATCATGGAGGTCGATTTCGCCACCGCGCCGTTCCGCTGTCGCGGTGATTCCGGCGACCTCTACCTCGCCGACACGGTGGTCATCGCCACCGGGGCCCAGGCGCGCTGGCTCGGCCTGCCCTCGGAGGCGGCGCTGCAGGGCGCGGGCGTCTCGGCCTGCGCCACCTGCGACGGGTTCTTCTACCGCGGCAAGCAGGTCGCGGTCGTGGGCGGCGGCAACACCGCGGTCGAGGAGGCGCTGTACCTCACCCATCACGCCGACCGGGTGACGCTGATCCATCGCCGCGACCGGCTGCGGGCGGAGAAGATCCTGCAGCAGCGCCTGTTCGCCAATCCGAAGATCCGGGTGGTCTGGAACAGCGTCGTCGAGGAGATCGTGGCTGGCGGCCGGCCGCAAGTCGTGACCGGCGTCGACCTGCGCAGCGTCGAGACCGGTGCGCTCACCAGGCTTGCGGTCGACGGGGTGTTCGTCGCGATCGGCCACACCCCCAACACCGCCGCCTTCCGCGGCCAGGTGGCGCTGGACGCCGAGGGTTACGTGCTGACCGAGCCCGGCTGCACGCGCACCAGCGTCGCCGGCGTCTTCGCCGCCGGCGACGTGCAGGATCGGGTCTACCGCCAGGCAGTGACGGCGGCCGGCACCGGCTGCATGGCGGCGCTGGAGGCGGAGAAATTCCTCGCGGAACGGGGGGCGGAAGCGGCCCTGGCGGCGGATTGATCCGGGAAACGCGCGCGCGAATCGGAATAAGAGGCTAGGTATGACGCTTGGCCCGAATCACCGAGGGCCTCCCCGCTCGGGAGCTTCTGCAGGAATGGATTGGGATAAGCTGCGCGTCTTCCACGCGGTGGCCGAGGCCGGCAGCTTCACCCATGCCGGGGACACGCTGAACCTCAGCCAGTCCGCCGTCTCGCGCCAGATTTCGGCGCTGGAAGAGGCGCTGCAGGTACCGCTGTTCCATCGCCATGCCCGCGGCCTGATCCTGACCGAGCAGGGCGAACAGCTCAACCGCACGGTCCGCGAGGTGTTCGCCAAGCTCGCGATGACCGAGGCGCTGCTGACCGAGAGCAAGGAAAAGCCGAGCGGGCGGCTCAAGGTCACCACCACGGTCGGCTTCGGCTCGTCCTGGCTGGCGCCGCGGCTGCAGGGCTTCCTCGAATCCTACCCGGACATCGCGATTTCGCTGATCCTGGATGATGCCGACCTGGACCTGGCCATGCGCGAGGCGGATGTCGCGATCCGCATGCATCCGCCGAAGCAGCCCGATCTGGTGCAGCGCCACCTGCTGACCATCGAATGGATCGTCTGCGCCTCGCCCGATTACCTGAAGCGGCGCAGCGTGCCGCAGCGGCCGGAGGATCTGGACGAGCACCGGCTGATCCTGTTCGGCGAGTACCGCCCGCCGGTGCCCGACATCAACTGGCTGGCCGAGGCCGGACGGCGACCGGGCCAGCCACGCCGCGCCACGCTCGAGGTCAACAATCTGCACGCGATGGATCTGGCGATCCGCGGCGGGCTCGGGATCGGCATCGTCCCCGACTACATGCAGCCCGAGGCGGGCGGGCTGGTGCGGGTGCTGCCGGAGCTGAAATCGCCGCGCGTCGATGCCTATTTCGTCTATCCGGAGGAACTGCGCACCTCCAAGCGGGTCGCGGTGTTCCGCGATTTCCTGCTCGCCCGGCTGCAGGAGCGCGGGGCGCAGGGATAGATCCCGATCGCCGGCGGTGGACTCACCGGGGGCATCAATAACGGACTGAAACGAAAAATCTCGACTGGGATCGCTTTGCCCGGTCGGAGCGATCCCGGACTGAAGCGGGCTCGCGCGCGGCGGCAGCGCCGGAGGGCGGCAATTGCGCGCGCCGGCAAGCGCCCGGCGCCTGCGTGCGATTCAGCGGCGCGAGGCCGTCGCGTTACCGAACATGGTCCAGGCTGCACCGAGGACCTCGGCCTGGTAGGAGAGGTTCAGCGCCGGCGTGTGCGAATGGTAATCGCCGATCGCGCGCATCAGGTCGCCGCGCTCGGCATCGAGATAGGTGCGCAGGATCGCCCCCGCCGCGGCGATGTTGAAACAGGCGTCGCCGATCAGCCGCAGCCGCACCGCGACCTCCGGCATGCGCGCGAACTGCGCCAGCGGCGCGACCCAGCGGGCATTGATCTGCATCACGCCGAAATCGTCGGTGCCGTCGGTGTTGTGGTGCACCGTGCCGACCGCGCCCCCCTCGACGCGATGGATCGCCGGCAGCACGCGCGGCGGCAGGTGATAGTACCGCGCCGTCGCAATCATGCAGGCGAGATAAGGGATCGCGATCATCCAAGCGGCCCGCTGCCCGGCTCAGCCATCCATCCGCCCCCCATCGCCGGCGGTGTTCCCGGGGCGGACGTTGCCGCGTCGCACCGCCCGTCGGCAAGCAGGAAAACGCGCCATTTCGCTTGGCCGGGTGCCACCATTCCCCTAAGGTGCGCCGCGCTGAGGATAGACATGAAATACTCCCGACCGGCGCCCAGCGCCCGCACGCCGGCCCCGGATGCCGGCTTCACGCTCCTCGAAATCCTTGTCGTCATCGCGATTCTCGGCCTGCTCATCGGGCTGGTCGCGCCGGCGGCACTGCGCCAGCTCTCCGGCGCCCGCGTCTCGGTCGCGCACCAGTCGATCGAGCGCATCGGCTCGACGCTCGATCTCTACAAGCTCGATGTCGGCAGCTATCCGACCACCGAGCAGGGGCTGCAGGCGCTGGTCACCAAGCCCGAGGACGTCGGCAACTGGAACGGACCGTACGTGAAGGGCGACAAAGTGCCGGTCGATCCGTGGAACCACGCCTATATCTATCGCAACCCCTCGACCCGCGGCGGGCATGAGTACGATCTCTGCTCGGAAGGCCCGAACGGCGGCGGCACCGACCAGTCCAACCTGATCTGCAATCCCTGAGGCGCCGGCTCGGCTCATCGCGCCGGCGGATCCCAGGCCAGAATGTGCCAGTCGCGGCCATCGATCGCCTGGCCGATATGCACCACCGCCCGCCGGGTCGCCCGCGTGCCGCCGGGACCCGCGACGCTGGCGGTGATTTCCGCCACGGTCTCCTGTGATGGCGGCGTCGCCGGCGCGGCGCCGACGGACGGCGCCACGCCGTTGCCCTGCAGCACCCGTGCGACCACCGGATCGGCATCCGCCAGGACGGGGTCGGACGGATTGTAGAGCGAAAGGTGCGGCGCCAGCCGTGCCAGCAGTTCCGGCGTCATGCCGAGCACCATGCCGATCTCGTTGAGGCTCTGGAACGGCGCCCCCGGCGGCGCATAGGGGAGGCCGGCGGCGCGGTAGGCGGGTTCCTTGGCCGCATCCGGGCGCGGGTCGGCCGCCGGCGAGCGCCAGTCGATGATCGCGGCCGCGATCCGCGAAGCGGTGCGTGGATCGGCACCGACCGCGCCGAGCAGCCCCTCCAGCAGTTCCGGCGGCGCGATATTGGGATTGACCCGCCCGTCCAGCGGCTCGATGCGTATCGCGGCGGGCAGCCCGTCGACGCGCATCGCATGCACGAGACCATCGGCCGGGATGCGATGCGGCCCGGCATCGATCAGGCCGAATATCCCCTCGTACAGGGCGGCATCCGCGGCATCCTGCAGGGCCGCGCCGAGGCGAAGATTGTGCGCGAGCTGCGCCTCGGTCCGTCCGGCCGAGGTGAGCTCGGTGACCAGCAGCGCCAGCAGCACCATCGTCCACAGCACGATCAGCAGCGCGAACCCGGCCTCGCGCGCGCTGCTGGCGCCGTCGCGATGCTCGCCGCACGGCCGCGGCGGAGTGCGCCGGGGCATGGTCGCGCCCGCTACCGTCGGCGCCGACGGCGCGCGGTGGTCACTGCAGGCGCCGCAACAGCTGCCCCTGCGGGTTCGAGGAGCCGCTGGGCGGCAGCGAATTGAGCTGCTGCGGCACCTCCGCGGCATTGTGCAGCTCGTCGCGCAGATCCTCGGTCAGCGCCCGCGCATCGCGCTGGTCGTGCACGACATGCGGCGTCAGCAGCACCAGCAGCTCGGTGCGCTGGCGGGTGTTGTTCTGGCTGCCGGCGAGCAGCCCGAGCAGCGGGATGTCCTTCAGGAACGGAATGCCCTGGTTGCCGTGCGAGGTGGTGTCGCTGATCAGCCCGGCGAGTCCGACGGTCTGCCCGTCCTGCACCACCACCCGGGACTGCACCGCGCGCTCGAGGAAGGTCGGCGAGTTCAAGCCGGTCGTCTGCGGCGCGGAGGTATCGACCGAGCTCACCTCCTGCGCGATGTCCAGCGTCACCAGCCCGCTACTGTTCACGCGCGGCGTCACCTGCATGATCACGCCGGTCTCGCGGTAATCGACGGAATTGACCAGCGGCGCGTTGCTCGTCAGCGTGCTCTGCTGCGTCTGGGTCAGGTAGGGAACCAGATTGCCGACCTGCAGCTTGGCCGGCTCGTTGTCCACCACCATCAGCTCCGGCGAGGACAGCACCCGCACATGGGTGATGTTCTGCAGCGCGTTGATCGCGAAGCTGCCGCCCTCGCGCCCGGTCAGCACGAAGCCGGGAAAGCCGTTGGAGAACTGCCGCCCCTGAGCGAAGCCGGCATTGTAGCTCAGTGCGCCGTTGATGCCGCCGGCCTGAAAGTAGAACTGCGTGCCGTATTGCAGCGCATCGTTCAGATCGACCTCGGCGATGATCGCGTCGATCCGCACCTGCAGCGGCAGGATGTCGATCTTGCGCAGCATCGCCAGCACCGTGTCCTCCTCCTGCGGCGTCGCGTAGATCAGAATCGCATTGTTCTGCTGGTCGGGGATGATCCGCATCGCCTCGGGGTTCGCCTGGCCGCCGTTCTCGCCGCCACCGCCGAGCCCGCCGAGCAGCGGGTTGGCCGCTGCCGCGGCCTCCCCTCCCGGCCTCGCGCCGGCGTAGGCGCTGCCGAGACCGCCCGCCGTGCCGAGCCCGCCGGCGGAGCCGAGGCCGCCGGCGGTGCCGTTCTGGCTGCCGAGCCCGCCCGTCGTGCCGGAGCCCAAGGTGGTGCCGCCGGTCATGCCGCCGCTGCTGCCGAGCCCGGCGACGCCACCGATCTGGCTGCCGGTGCCGCCCAGCGCCGCGGCGCCCTGTGCCGCCGCGGCGGCGCCGGACTGGCTCGGCTGCGCGGTGACGTTGTTGGGCGTGAACGCTTCCTGCAGCACGTAGGCGGTGTCGTTGGCGCGACTGTTCTGCAGGTAGTAGACGTGCCAGCTCCGCACCGTCTCCCGCCGCGCCCGTTCCACCAGGCCGTAGACGCGGCGGACGTCGTCGATCATCCGCGGCTCAGGCGCCACCACCAGCACCGAATCGATCCGCTGCATCGGGATCACGCGGACGACCCCGGCCAGCGCCGCGGCATGGTCGCTGCGGAAGGCGGATTGCAGCGCGGTCGCGAAATCCTGCGCATCGCCCGAGGAGACCGGCAGCAGCGCATAGGACTGGCCGGCCAGCTCATCGACGTCGAAGGCCTGCACCATGTTGATCAGCGCCTCCCGGGTGTCCGGGTTGCCGGTGATGATCAGGCTGTTGGCGCCGGGATTGGCGATGATCTTGCCGCCTGGGCCAGCAAAGGGCTGCAGCACCTTCGCCAGATCCTCGGCCGAGGCAAAGCGCAGCGGCACCACGGCACTGCCGGCCAGCGCGGCGCCGCCGGCCAGCGCCGGATTGGAGGCGACGGAGGCGGACGGCAGCACGCGATACAGCCCGCCGCTTTCGGTAATGGTCGCACCGTTCTGCGCCAGGATCGTCTGCAATGTCGCCAGCAACTGGTCGCGCGAGATCGGCCGTACCGTGCGCAGCGTCACCGTGCCGTGCACCGCCGGATCGATCGTGTAGTTGACGTGCAGCATGGTGCCCAGG
This sequence comes from Acetobacteraceae bacterium, assembly GCA_035504175.1. Taxonomy (GTDB): domain Bacteria; phylum Pseudomonadota; class Alphaproteobacteria; order Acetobacterales; family Acetobacteraceae; genus DATJSJ01. The sequence continues at coordinate 16,790 of DATJSJ010000092.1, read as the reverse complement.
ATCTGCGCCACCACCTCGCGCAAATCGGTGTCGGCGAAGTCCAGCATCATGCTGCCGCCGCCGGAGCTGGTCGCGGGCGTGGACACTTGCGGCGTCTGCGCCGGCGCCACGCTGATCTGCGGTGGCGGCGTCGCTCCCGGCGTTCCCACCTGGCCGTTGACCCGCGCGCCTGCGAACCCGCCGGTGCCGGAAAGCGGCGGCAGCGGCTCCAGCGACGGCTCTTGGTCCGCCGGCTGATGGCATCCGACCAGCACCATGAGGCTGGCGGCCAGGCCGATGGCCGGCCGCGCTCGCGTCGCGAGGCGGCGCATCAATCGCCGGCCTGCTGGCGCCGCAGCGCCGGCAGCGGCAGGCCGAGCCGGCCGTTCGGAACACCCAGCGGGGCACCGCGGAAGCCCGGCATCCGCGCGGGCTCCGTCGATTTGGCGAAGCTCGGGCGCACCACCCGCTCGCCGTCCGGGCTCGCCAGGGTCACCGCCTCCGTGGCGATCGACCGCACCACGAACCCCGCCACCCGGCCGCCCTCCTCGACCACGATCGGCTTGGCCGGCGGCGGCGGCGCGAAGATCGCCCGGCTGCCCGCCGGCCCGACCATGATTCCAGCCAGGCGCGGGAACTCCGGCGCCGACGGTACACCGGCCACGACATGCGGTCCGGCGGGCGGGCGGCGATCCGGGCTGAACAGCGGTCGCGCCAGGCTGGATGCGGCGTAGCGCGCGGTCACGCCACGCGCGACCGACGGCAGGCTGCGGGCATGGTGCGGCGCTTCGGGAGCCAGGGGCTGCTCCGCCGGCAAGCGCGCGTCGGGCATCAGCTCCACACCGATCAGGCCGCCCAGCACGACCGCCAGACCGCCCAGCGCCAGCAGCGCCGGCCCGGTGGCGGGCAGCATCGTCGCGCCGCGCCGCATCACTTGCTGGCCCCCGTGCCCGCCCGGAAGGCGTAAACCGAGAAACTCGCGTCCAGCGTCGGCGCGCTGCGGTCCAGAACGATCGGCGCCGACTGCACCTGGACATCGTCGATGAGCATGCGCGGGGTCGCCTCCTCCACCGATTGCAGCAGCCTGATCAGCGCCGCGTAAGGCGCGTTCACCGCCAGCCGAAGTCCGATCCGGCGATAGGCGCCGCGGTTTTCCGCCGGCAGCGTCTCGGCGCTGTTGATCGGCGCCCCGGCGGTGGCGGCCATCGTCTGCAGGCGCTCCTGCAACTGCGCTCCGGAGACCGCGTCGCTCGCGCCCTCCAGCAGCGTCTGCGGCGGTGGGCCGGAGGCGACGTTCGCCGCCTCGCGCCGCAGCTCCGGCAGTCGCGCGGCCAGCATCTCCATCCGCTCCGCCAGCGCCTGGCGCTGCTGCAGCCGATCCGCGCGCTCGCCATGCCAGGACAGCAGCGGCGCGGCAACGCCGAGCCACAGCGCCGCCAGCAGGACCACGGTGATCGCCACCGCCAGGACCTGCCCGCGCGTGCCGGTTGGCAGCGCCGCGTTCATGCGCCCCTCCTCGCCTCGGTCGGGCGGACCGGATCGGCCAACGCTCTCAGGGGCTCAGCTCCGCATGGATGGAGAACAAATCGGCGCGTCCGTTCTCGGTGCGCATCACCGGGGCGGCGAAGGCCGGGTTCAGGATGGTCGGATCGGCGGAGAGCAGACCGATCAGCCGCGGCGCCGCCGCCGACTGCCCGTCGATCGTCAAATGCCGCTGCCGCAGGGCGAAATTGGTGAGATACGTGTCGTCCGGCAGGATCTCGGTCAGCGCCGCCAGCGCCTGCAGCGCGTCGCCGAGCCGGGCGCTCTCCGCCGCGATCACATCCGCGCCGTTGGTGTTGGCGGCGATCCGCCGGCGCAGCGCCTCGGCCAGGGTGACGCGCGGCCGCAGCGCCGCGATCCGCGCGTCGACCGCATCGAGCGCCAGGGATTGCGTCACGAACGGCAGCGCCACGGCGACGAGCGCAAGGCCGGCGCAGACCGTCGCCGCCGCGCTGACCACCCGGCGCTGTCGCCTTGCCCGCCCGTGATCGCCGCCGAGCGGGATCGCGCGGACACCTCCGGGCAGTGCCGCCTCGAGCGCCGCCGGAGCCGCCCCGATCCGGCCCAGCGCCTGCAGCATCGGGGCCACCGCCGCGCGCGGCACCAGCGAGAGGCGCACGCGCAGCCGCCCGGTCGCGCGGTCGCGTGCGACCGGCTCGGCGGTCCAGAACACCTCCTCGGCGCCGAACGGCGTGAACCGGTCCATCTCGTAGCGCAGCACCTGCTCCAGCTCGCGCTCGGCGGCCAGCGGCAGCACCACCTCCCGCTCCAGCAGCGTCGCCGACGCGAAGCGCAGCACCGCCGGCCCGCCGCGTCGGCCGCGCACCGCCGCCGCCGCGGCGCGAAGCCCGGGCTCGTCGAGCGCAAAACGGCCGAGCGCCGACTCGCGCCGACGACGGCGAAGCCGCAATGCAAACCCGTCGCCCGCCGGCTCGGCGACGATCGCATCGGGCAGGCTGTGGTCGCGGCTGCGCCACCGCGCCGGCAGCAGCGAGACGAGCTGCGCCAGCCACCAGGCGATCAGGCCCTTCAGCACCGCGGCATTCCCCGCGGCTCACGCATCCGGCCGGCTCCGCATCGGGGCGGCGACGATGTCGGGCCAGTGGCGCCGGTCGCCGGAGGGAAACACCAGGTGCAGCCGCACCAGCGCCGGCAGCGCTCCGTCGCAGCAGGCGGCCTTCCAGCCGGGCGGGGCCTCGCCGGGCTGCGGCTGCGGCAGGTAGGACAGAACGATGCGATCGACATTGCCGAGCAACACCTCGTCCTTCGCCTGCGGCTTGACGAACAGCGTCGCATGCACCGCCGGGCGCCAGCGCAGCACGAGCTGATGCGAACGGTCGAGAAAGAGCGCGACCTCGGCATGCCGGGTCGGCAGCGACGCGGCGGACTCGGGGAGATCGGAGCGGAACTCGACCCGCGACGCCGTGCCGGTGAAGAGTGGCGGCTGGGTGTAGGTGCCCGGATCGGCGTGCGCGACCAGGTGCCGCACCACGCGGTCGATCGCATCCATGTCGCCGCGCGTGGCAATGCCGCGAGACTGCACCGCCCAGGCCTGCAGGCCGAAATGCACGCCCTGGGTCAGGCCCGCCATCAGAAGGCCAAGCACGATCAGCGCGACCAGGATCTCCAGTAGAGTGAAGCCGGCCTGGCGGGAGGGAAGAAGGCCAGGGGGCTCTGCCCCCTGGACCCCCGCCAAAGGGCAGTCGCCCTTTGGAAACCGGCTACCTGGGTCGGAGACAGAGGGGGGCGCAACCGCAGCATTGGGGAGGGCCTCGGAGCGCGCCCCTCTGTCTCCGACCCAAAGTAATGGATGTCCAGAAGGCGACTGCCTTCTGGTAGGGGATCGGGCCGCGAAGCGGCCCGATGGGGGCAAAGCCCCCCGACCTTCCTTCCCTTCCGTCACGGCGCCCTCGCCGGCGCCGGGCCGAGGCGCTCGCTCTGCAGCTGCAGCGTCCGCTCGCCCCCATCTCCGTGCCAGGAGATCGCCACGCTCACCGCGTAGAGTGCGGTCGCCGCGGCGCCCGACCGCGCCGCGTTTGCGGCATCCCGCTGCGACAGGGTTGCCGTTGCCACCGGCACCGCCCGCACGTGGTAGTGGTATCCGCCGCCGTCGTCGCCCTGGTTGTCCTGCGGCGCCACCGCGCCGTTGTCGAATGCCGCCATGTGCGAGCGCGCGCGAGCCAATGCCTCCTCGTAGCGGCCGGCGATCCGCGCCGCGCGCAAGCCGCCGAGGGCGCCGTGAAACAGGACGGCGAGCGCGAGGGCCGCGATCACGAATGCGACCAGTACCTCCAGCAGCGTGAAGCCCTGATCCGCCCGGGCCAGGCCCGGGTCAGTCCGCATCGGCGATGGTGACCCGGCCGGTGAGCCAGTCCACCCCGACGGCGACGCTGTGTCGCCCCTCCGTCAGCGTCACGCGGCCGCCGGAGGAGCTGCCATCGGGCGCGAAGCGGACGACGCCGACGCGGTGTCCGGGGGTTGCCGTCACGACGGTGTCCGCCACCGCCAGGGCGACCTCCATCTGCGGCGGCAGGGATTGCGGCGCGGCGCCGTCGAGCGCGAACAGATGCCGCTCCGGATCGACCGCGACGGTGACGGTGTGATCGGCGGCGATCGCCTGCGTGCGGGCCAGGCGCAGCGTGCGCACCAGCCGGTCGGCCGCGGCGCGCGCCTCGAGCGACGGGCTGCGCATCGGCCCGCGCGCCACCGCGATGCCGAGGATCAGCCCGATCACCACCAGCACGACGATGATCTCGATCAGGGTGAAGCCGGACTCGGCGCCGGACGCCGCCGGCGCCGCCTCAATGCGCCAGGTCATTGAGGCTCAGCATGGCGAGCAGCAGCGACGAGACGATGCCGGCGATCGCAGCGCCCATCACGATGGTGATCACGGGAACCAGCAGCGAGACGAGACGCTGCACGCCGATCCGGGTGTGCTCCTCGTGAATCTCGGCGGCGCGGATCGCCATCGTGCCGAGCTGCGCCGTCTCCTCGCCGAGGCGCAGCAGGTGGATGGTGCGGACCGGGAAGATGCCGGACTGGCCGAGCGGGCCCGCGAGTCCGGCGCCGCCCTTGGCGGAAACCGTGGCGCGCTCCACCGCCTGCTCCGCGGCGACGCTGCCGACCGCCTCACGCACGATGCCGAGCGCGCCGATCAGCGGCACGCCATTCAGCACAAGCGTCCCGAGCGTGCGGGAGAAGCGCGCCGCCAGCACCTCGCGCGTAAGCCCGCCCACGACCGGCAGGCGCAGCATCAGGCGCTCGGCCGCGAGGCGCGGCCCGGGATGGCGCAGCGCCTGGCGCAGCGTCAGCGCGGCCAGGATCACCAGCGCCAGCATCAGCAGCCCGTAATCGGAGACGAAGCCGCCGACCGCGATCAGGATCTGCGTCGGCCGCGGCAGGGCGACGCCGTTCTGCTCGAACAGCGGCACGAATTGCGGCAGCACCTGCGTCAGCAGCAGCGCGATCGAGCCGATCGCCGCGATCAGCAGCAGCGCCGGATAGACGAGCGCCGAGGTAACGGTCGCGGCCAGGCTGCGCTCGCGCTCGAGCAGCTCGGCGAGCCGCTCCAGGGTCGGCGCGAGCGTGCCGCCAGCTTCGCCCGCGCGCACCAGGCCGACGTAGAGGCGCGGGAAGCTGCGCGGCTGCTCGGAGAGGGCGACGGCGAGCGCGCCGCCGTCGCGCACCCGCGCGCGCACCGCCTCCATCACCCGGCGGACCCGCGGGTTCGGCGCGGTGTCGACCAGGAAGCGCAGCGCGCGGTCGAGATCCTGCCCGGCGCCGAGCATGGTCGCGAGCTCGCGGGTGACGTTGGTCATGTCCTGCCGCGTCAGCGCGCCGCGGCGGCCGAGCTCGGCGTGCAGCAGCGATTCCAGGAAGGACCCGCGGCCGCCCGCGGGCTCGGCCCGCATCGGGATGCTGCCCTGGCGCTGCAGCCGCGCGACGACGGCGGCCTCGTCCGGCGCCTCCATCAGGCCGCGCGACAGCTCGCCCGAGGGCGCGATGGCGACGTAACGGAATTGCGGCATGGCGGCGCTCAGGCCTCGGCGCGGATCGAGCGGACGACTTCCTCGACGGTCGTCACTCCGGCCAGCGCGGCATCGAGCCCGGCCTGGAACATGCTGATCATGCCGGCGGCGACGGCGGCGCGTTCGATCTCCGAATGATCGGCGCGGGCGAAGATCAGCCGCTCGACCGCGTCGTCGGGGATCAGGAACTCGGCGATGGCAGCGCGGCCGCGATAGCCGGTGCCGCGACATTGCGGGCAGCCGACCGGATGCCAGAGCGTGACTTCGCCGGACCGCTCCGCCGCCCGGGCGGCATCGCCGGCGATCAAGGCCAGGCCGCGCGCCGCGCCGTGCGGCACCGCGCCCTCGGCGCTGATCGCACGCGCGGATTCCGGCCGGCGGTCGAGGCCGAAGCGCCGCACCATCTCGGGCGGCGCCGCGGCGGCGCGGCGGCAGGCGAGGCAGAGGCGCCGGACCAGGCGCTGCGCCAGCACGCCGCGCAGCACCGCCGTCATCAGGTAGTCCTCCAGCCCCATGTCGCGCAGCCGGGTGATGGTGGCGGCGGCGGAGTTGGTGTGCAGGGTGGAGAGCACGAGGTGGCCGGTCAGCGCCGCCTGCACCGCGATCTGCGCCGTCTCGAGGTCGCGGATCTCGCCGACCATGATCACGTCGGGGTCCTGCCGCAGGATGGAACGCAGCAGCGCCGCGAAGTTCAGCCCGATCTGCGGCTTGACCTGGATCTGGTTGATGCCGTGGAGCTGGTACTCGATCGGGTCCTCGACCGTCACGACCTTGCGGGTGACGGAGTTCAGCGCCAGCAGGCCGGTGTAGAGCGTGGTGGTCTTGCCGCTGCCGGTCGGGCCGGTGACCAGCACGATGCCGTTCGGCAGTTCCAGCGTCTGCGACCAGCGCCGCACGACGGCCGGCGGCAGGCCGAGCTTGTCGTAGTCGAAGGCGACGGCGCTGCGGTCGAGCACCCGCAGCACGACGGTTTCGCCGTGCAGCGAGGGGATGGTGGAGACGCGGAAATCCACCTCCGTGCCGCGCACCGCGAGCTTGATGCGGCCGTCCTGCGGCAGCCGGCGCTCGGCGATGTCGAGGCGCGACATGATCTTGATGCGCGAGGTGATCGCGGCGGTCAGCCGTGCGGGCGGGCTTTCCGCCTCGTGCAGTACGCCGTCATAGCGGTAGCGCACGCGCAGACGGTCCTCGAACGGCTCGATATGGATGTCGGAGGCCTGGGTCTCGACGGCGCGGGAAATGATCTGGTTGACCAGGCGGATGATCGGCGCCTCGCTGGCCAGGTCCTTCAGCCGCTCGGCATCCTCCTCGACCGGCGCCTCGCCATCCTCGGCGGCGACATCGGCGGCTTCCGCGGCCACCTCCGGGTAGAGCCGGTCGAACGCCGCCTCGAGTTCGATCGGCACCGCGACTTCCAGGCGCACCGGACGGCCGGTCGCGGCGGCGATCGCGGACGGGGCAAAACCGTCGAGCGGATCGGCGATGGCGACCACCAGCGCTTCGCCCGCGAGTTCGACCGGCAGGGCGCGGGCGCCGCGCAGGAATTTCGGCGCGAGGCGCTCCGGCAGCACCGGTGCCGCCGGATAGCGCGCGGGATCGGCGACCGGAATGTCGAGCATTGCGCCATAGGCCTCGGCGAGGCCGCGCTCGGTGACCAGGCCGAGCTGGATCAGCACCGCGTCCATGCGCTGGCCGGTCTCGGCCGCGACGCGGCGGCCGCGCTCCACGGTGCGCTGGTCGCAATGGCCCTGCTCGACCAGGAGGGCCGCCAGCAGGTCGACCGGATCGGCTTCCCCCTGGTCAGCCTCCGCCTGGCCGGTCTCCGCCAACTCCCCGGCCGATTGCATCCTTGAACCGCGTTTCCCGCCGTCGCCCTTTGGCATGGTCAACCGAATATAAACCCTCCTCGCGCGCAAGTGACAGGACGAAGTCGTTTGCCGGTCGACATTGATCCGCCACCGACAACGTCCCGCGACAACCACGCGCATACCGAGTAACCCAATCGGGCGACTAGCGTCATAGTTGCCGTGACCGGGCGCCGACCCGGGCGTGGAGGCGCTGATAGCGTCCTGCGGCCGGGCGGGGAAGCATAATCGGCCGCCGCGCTCCGTCGTTGCCGCCGGCGCCGCGGCCGGGCTGGACGCGCCGGCCGCGATCCCCGAGACAGCGCCGGTGTCCCCGCCCCTGCCGTCCTGGCTCGCGCCGCTGCTCGTCGCGCCGTTCGTCGGCAGCTTCCTCGGCGTGCTGATCCGCCGCCTGCCCGACGGGCGTCCGGTCGGCTGGGCGCGCTCGGCCTGCGAGCAGTGCGGCCACTCGCTCGGCGCCGCCGACCTGGTGCCGCTGGCGAGCTACGCGCTCCGCCGCGGCCGCTGCCGGTATTGCGACGCGCCGATCGGCGCGTTCCATCCGGCGATCGAGCTGGCTGCAATCGGTGTGGCCGGCTGGGCGGCGCTGGTCGAGCCGGCGGCGGCGCGGCTCTGGGCCGATTGCGTGCTCGGCTGGGGATTGCTCGCGCTGGCGTGGATCGACTGGCAGCACTGGCGGCTGCCCGACGTCATCACCCTGCCGCTGCTGCTGCTCGGGCTGGGGGCGACGGCGATCGAGGCGCCGGCGGCGCTGACCGCGCATGCCGGGGGCGCGGCGCTCGGCTGGGCCGGGCTGTTGGCGCTGGCCGCCGCCTATCGGGCGCTGCGCGGCCGCGCCGGGCTCGGCGGCGGCGATGCCAAGCTGCTCGGCGCCGGCGGTGCCTGGCTCGGCTGGCGGGCGCTGCCGGACGTGGCGGTGCTCGGCGCGCTCGCCGGCATCGCGCTGGCGTTGGCGCAGGCAGCGCGCGGGCGGCGGCTGCACGCGGCGATGGCGGTGCCGTTCGGGCCCGGGCTGGCGCTCGCGATCTGGCTCTGGCGGCTCTACGGCACCGGGTTCGGCTGAGACGGCTTACGCCCGGCGGCGGGGGCGCCGACGACGGCGGCGATCGCCTGGCGGACGGCGGCGGCATCGGTCGGCTTGCTCAGTCGCGGACGATCGCGGAAGTGCTGCGGCACGGCGCCGTTATCGCTGTAGCCGGTAAGGAAGACGAAGGGCACGCCCTTGCGCTCCAGCAGCTCGGCCACGGGAAAGCAGAATTCGCCGGCGAGATTGACGTCGAGCAGCGCCGCGTGAAGGCTTTCCCGCCCGGCCAGGTCCAGCGCCTGCTGCAGCCGCGGCGCCGGTCCGACCACCTCGCATCCTGCCTCGTCCAGCGCCTCGACCAGGCAATCCGCCAGCAGCAGCGTGTCCTCGACCACCAGGACCCGAAGTCCCTGCAGCGCCTGAGCTGCGGCCTCAGTCATCGGACGGGCTCCCTTGCGAGGCCAGCGCGGCGGCCGGAGCATGGCCTGCGGCACTGCCGAGCGGCACGGTAAAAGTCGCGTGCAGGCCGTCCGGCGCAAAATCCAGCTTCACCGATCCGGCCAGCTCATATTCTATCGCGCGACGCACGAAGCTGGTTCCGAACCCTTCATGCTCCGGCGGCTTCACTGCGCCGGCGGCGTGTTCGCGCCAGCGCAGCCTGAGACGTGGCGGCAGGTCCGCATCGTCCAGAGCCCATGCGACGTGCAACCGCCCGCCGGCTGGGGCGAGCGCGCCATACTTCGCGGCGTTGGTGGTCAGCTCATGCAGCACCATGCCGAGCGTCGCGGCGATGTTCGGTGGCACGTGGACCGGCGGCCCCTCGACGCTGAACCTGGTGCCGTCGCGCGTGTCATAGGGTTCGAGCGCGGCCAGCACCAGCGCCTCGAGATCGGCGCCCTCGCGCGTGTCGCGGGCGAGCAATTCGTGCATGTTCCCCATCGCACGCAGCCGTTCGAGGAACGGCTCGGCGAAGCCCTCCAGCGTGGTCGTCGTGCGCAGCATGCGGCTGGCGAGCGAGCTGACGGTCGCCAGGATGTTCTTCACGCGGTGCTGCAACTCGTGCAGCAGCGCCTCCTGGTGCGCCTCCGCCCGCTTCTGCTCGGCGATGTCGGCGATCGCGGCGATCGCACCGCGCGGCCGGCCGGACTCCTCGAACAGCGGCGTCGCCGAGACCAGCACGTCGCGGCGCCCGTTGCCCGGCAGCAGGATCTGGCCCGCGAGCTGGCTCACCTCCTCGCCGGTGCGGGCGGTGCGTTCCAGCATGCCTTGCAGGGTGCTCGACTCGCCGTTGACGAGCAGCGTGCCGGAGACCGAGAGCTCGGCCAGACCGCGCGGCTCGACGCCCAGGCCGAGCAGCATCGTGGCGTGACGGTTGGCGCGCAGCCGCTGGCCGTCACCATTCTCCAGCAACAGGATGCCGGCCGGTACCAGGTCCAGCAGCCGCTCCAGGCTCTCGACGCGATGCCGCAGGTCGCGGGTCAGCGCCTGGATCTGCGCCTCGGCCGCAGTGATGCGCGAGACATCGGTGAAGGTGATGACGACGCCGCTGATGACGTTGTCCACCGTCCGGTACGGCAGCATGCGCATGACGAAGCGGATCGCGCCGTCCAGGCTGTCCACCGGGCGCTCCAGCGGCGCCAGCGTGCGCAACACCCGTTCCGCGTCATCCTGCACCGTATCGTGCCGGAACCGTGCCCGGACATGGCCGATCGGCCGGCCGACATCGCTCTCGACGAGGTGGAACAGATCCTTCGCCGCCGGGGTGAAGCCCTTGACCGCAAAATTGCGGTCGATGAACACGGTGGCGATCTGCGTGCTCTCCAGCAGGTTCACCATGTCGCTGTGCAGCCGGCTCAGCTCGTCAACGCGCGCGTTGAGCTCGGCGTTGACGGTCTGCAGCTCCTCGTTGATCGACTGCAGCTCCTCGCGCGAGGTCTCCAGCTCCTCGTTCGCCGATTGCAGCTCCTCGTTGGCGGATTGCAGTTCCTCGTTGCTGGATTTCAGTTCCTCGTTGGAGGATTCGAGCTCCTCGGCGGTGCTTTGCAGCCGCTCCCGGCTCTCCCTCAGCTCGATTTCCAGCCGCTGGACGGTGGCGGCCTCGACCGCTTCGGCGGTCTCCACCGTCTCGGCGCCGACGGCGCGCACGCCGCCCAGATCCTGGAAGATGACGAGGTAGAGCTGGTCGCCGTCGCTGCCGGAGGTCGGCAACGGGTGCACGACCAGGTCGATCGCCTGGCGCCCGCCCTCGGTCTCGAAGACGATGTTGCTCTGCGCCACCGGCTGGCCGCGCGGGCGGGCACGGTGCAGCGCCGCGCGCAGGTCGAGCCGCAGCCCGGTGCGCGCCATGGTCAGCACGTTCGAATCCGGTGCGCCGGACGCCAGCTCCAGGTATTTGCCGGTGCGCCCCGAGGCGAACAGGATGTCGCCCTCGCCGTTGATCACGAGATGCGCCGGGCCGTAGCGCTCCAGCACGGCCCGCTCCGCCTGGTCGCGCAGACTGGCATCGCGCGCGTGCAGTTCCGCCGCCGGCGCCGGACGCGTTGGCGGCTCGACCGAGCTCAGCGGAAATTCCGGCAGCCTTCGGTCGGCACTCGGGCGGCGGCGGAAGATGCGGAACGTCTTGTCGGCGACAGCGAACATCTTCTGGTGGCGCGACACGTTCTCCGACGTGCCGAGGAACAGGAAGCCGCCGTCGCGCAGCGCATAGTGGAACAGCGGAATGACCCGGTCCTGCAGCGTCGGCTTGAGGTAGATCAGCAGGTTGCGGCAGGACAGCAGGTCGAGCCGGGAGAACGGCGGGTCGCGCAGCAGGTTGTGCTGCGAAAAGAGACACATCTCCCGCAATTCACCGACCACGCGGTAGGTGCCGTCCTCGCGCACGAAATGCCGTTCCAGCCGCTCCGCCGTCATGTCGGCCGCGATCGTCGCCGGGTAGCGGCCGAGCCGGGCGACGTCGAGCGCCTTGGTGTCGATGTCGCTGGCGAAGATCTGCAGCTCCCGCGCGCCCTGCGGATGGCGTGCCCGCGCTTCGCGCAGCAGCATGGCAATCGAGTACGCCTCCTCGCCGGTGGCGCAGCCGGGCACCCAGACGCGGATCGTATCGTCCGCTCCCTTGCCGTGGAACAAGGGCGGAATCACGAGCTGCTCCAGGGCGGCGAAGGCGTCGTGATCACGGAAGAAGCTGGTGACGCCGATCAGCAGGTCCTGGAACAGCAGCTCGACTTCCTCGGGATCCTGGGTCAGCCGTTCGCGGAACTCCGCCACCCGGTCCAGCCCCAGCACCTGCATGCGGCGCTGCACCCGGCGGCGCACCGTCGGGTCCTTGTAGTCCTTGAAGTCGTTGCCGGTGCGGATGCGCATCAGACTGACGATCTTGACCAGCTCCTCGGCCTCGCCGGCCAGGTCCTGCGGCCACGCATTCTTCTCGCCCAAGGGCTGGCGGAAATACTCGGCGAGCTTCGCCGGCATGTCCTGGGCCGGCAGCACCAGGTCGACCAGGCCGGTCGCCACGGCGCTGCGCATCATCCCCTCGTAGCTGGCGTCCTGTTGCGCCAGCGTCAGCCCGCCGCCCTCCTTGATCGCACGCAGCCCGAGCGTGCCGTCGCTGCCGGTGCCGGAGAGGATGGCGCAGGCGGCGAGGTCGCCCTGGTCGCGCGCCAGCGACAGCAGGAAGGTGTCGATCGGATTGCGTTGCCCGCGCGGCTCGGTCGGGGCCTCGAGCCGCAACCGTCCCTCCACCAGGGTCAGCACGCGGTTCGGCGGAATGACGAAGATCGTGGCCGGCTCGACCGCGATACCGTCCTCGACCAGGCGCACGGGAATGTGGCTCGCCCGCGACAGCAGCTCGGTCAGGTTGCTGGGGTGGTCGGGGTCGAGATGCTGCACCACCACGAAGGCCATGCCGCAATCCGTTTCCACCACGGGCACGAATTGCAGCAGCGCATCGAGGCCGCCGGCGGAGGCGCCGATGCCGACGACGGGAAACTGCAAATGCGCCGCCCGCTGGACTTCAACCTCGTCCTGTCCGGTGTCATCGTTCATCCGCCGGCATCCTCGTCTTCCGCCGGGGAACCAGGCGGCTCCGTCTGACCGGCGATCAACTGGTTCAGGATTTCCGCATCCTCATCGTAGTCGGTGGCGCGCCGCCGCAGCTCATTGGCGAGTGCGACGGAGGATTCCCGGTCGGCGAGGCGCCGGGCGAGCGCCGCTCGCTCGCGATGCGCACGCATCAACCCCCACAGTGTCTCGTCGACCCGCCTGGTCTGCTCCACGAGCATTGCCGCACCGGTGAAGCTGTGTCCGACATGGCACCGGTACCGCAACAGATCGCCGTCTTCAATTTCCCACAGCGCGCCATGACATTCCGGGCAGGTGAAGGGCGAGAGCGTGCCCAGACGGTCCTCCGTGGACATGGTCGCCAACTCCTGCATCGCGATCGCCGCCTCGAGGCGGATGTCCTCCGGCGCTTCCGGCGCCGGTCCGGGCGGAGCGGCGACCAGCCGGGCGAGCAGGCGGCCCATCGCCGCAGCCGGAGCGACGTGATCGACCGCGACGTAGCGCAGCGCGCTTTCCGGCATGGCAGGAACCGCCGCATCGCCCGGGTCCTGCACCACCGCGAGACCGCCGCAGCGCTTGATGGCGCGCAGCCCAACGGTACCGTCGTTCAGCGCGCCGGAGAGCACGACGCCGATGACGCGGGCGCCGAAGCTGCAGGCGGCGGTGCGAAACAGCGCGTCCACCGCGGGGCGCGCCAGGTTCTCCCGCGGGCCGCGACGCAGCAGCAGATGCGCATCGTGCACCAGCAGATGCCGCCCGGGCACGGCGACATGGACATGGCCGGGGCGAATCGGCGCCCCGCTCACCGCCGCCTGCACCGGCAGCGCGCAGTCCCGGCGCAGGATCTCGGGCAGCAGGCTGGCGCCGCCCATGTGCACGACGACCAGCACCGCGGCCGGCAGACGGGCGGGCAGGTCCGGCAGCAGGGTTTGCAGCGCCGAAAGCCCGCCCGCCGACGCGCCGATGACGACGAGGTCGTGGTTCAGCCGTTCGGCGCCCGCGTTCACGACGCGGGCAGCCGGGCGTGGGCCGTGCAGCACGATCGTGCGCGAAGATGCATTCCTGCCGTTTCCCGTGCGGGGCGCGTCGCCCCGCCCGTTGCCGCGCGGTTCCATGTCCCAATGCATCCGCGCGTATGTCGCTGTCCGGCCGGCGAATCGCCCCGGCGATGGCCACCCTTGCGACGTGAACGCCCCGGTTCCGTCAACCGTTGCACGATGGGCCGGCGCGGCCGCCAAGACAATCGCACGGACGCCGTACTTGCCCCGATGGCCGCGTCCCGCCGACGATTTCCGGCACCGGCGCGATCACGCTTGCGTGTTCCGCCCGTGGGCTGCCGGAACGCTTCAGGACCGTGGCGGCGGCCGCTCCTGCGGCGTGGCGGGCGCCGCATTCTCCGTCGCCTGCGGCGCGGCGACGGCATCGCCCGGCGGCACGAGGCGGTAGCGGAAGTCGCAATGCGACGCGCCGGCCATGATCGTCTGCGTGCGTGTCAGGCGCAGCGAGGGATCGAAGCCCTCGCAGAACGCGCCGTCGCGGTTGCACGACAGGACGGCGCCGAGCTCCGCCAGCCCCATGGCGCGATACATCTCCGCATAGCGGCAGCGCGTGACGTCGAAGTCGAAGCGCGTGTCGGAGGCATGCAGCACCTCGATCCGCAGCGCATCCTCCGCCGTCCACCGCGGCAGCACGGCGCGAAATCCGTCGAGCCCGCCGCCCGCTTCCGCCGCCATCGCCGCACCACTCGCGCGCGCCATGCGGATGATCGCATCGGCGAGGATCCGCTTCGCCGCGGCCTCCCCGAGCTGTTCGCGCAGCACGGCATAAAGGCCGGCGGCGAATTCGGCCTCGATACGGCGGCGGGTGAGGATCGGCATGTCGTCCATGGTCCCGATCCTACGACCCCGCGCCGCGAAACGGAAAGGCCGCGGTGACGGCCCGGCGATGCCGCCGCGATCGCCCTTGCGTCGCTGTGGTCGAGTTCATCGACGAAGGCCGGCGCAGTCCCGCAATTTGCGCCGCGAGGATTCCGGGCAGCCGGGCCATCCGGCGCGGTCCGGTCGCTGAAATCGTGGCGTGCGGGTCGTCCATGCCCGCCGCATTCACGGCAATGTTTGACAGGAGAATTTGATGAAACCGATGCGGCTGGTTTCGCTGATTGCGGGCCTTGCGACATTGGGCGCGGCGCCCGCCATGGCCGATGTGCTGGAGACCGCCGGCTTCAGCGGCGGCCTGAGCTTCCCGACCGTCCCGCATTCGTTCCTCGGCGTCAACCAGTCCGACGGCGCCTTCAGCGGCCACTTCTCCGTCGACGTCACCGGCGTTCCGTCGAGCGGATTCTTCAACGCGTCGCTGGTCGGCTACACGCAGGCGGCACTGAATTTCAACATCGGTTCGCAGCCCTTCGTCCTGGCCGACGATACGACCGGCGGTGCCGCCATCCAGTTCAACAACGGCCAGTTCAACGGCCTGGTCTTCCAGGACACGTTCACCGACAACAGCAGCCAGTACACGATCAGCTTCCAGGGCGGATTGTACAGCATCTTCCTCGGTCCCAATCCGTACTCCGGCCCGAGCAATCCGCTGGTCGCGTCGGGATACGTCAATATCGGCAACGCCAACCTGACGAATGTCAGCATGCAGACTTTCACGCCCTCCAGCGGCAGCGGTGGCGGCACGCCGGTGCCCGAGCCGTCGACCCTGGCACTCCTCGGAACCGGACTCGCCGCCTTGGGCGTGATGGCCGCACGGCGGCGGCGCTCCGCCTGATCCGGTTGCGCCGGGAAGGTGCGCGGCCGGCCTGCATGATGGGCTTGCTCGCGGCTCCGGAGCATCGCTCGTCGTAGCGGACCGGGGACGCCAGCCGGTTTGAACATTGCCGCGGCGTTTCAGCCGAAAAGCGCCTGGAGCGGTTTGCCGGCCTCGCCGGAACCGTGTCGCAAGCTCGTGGCCGCTCATGCGACTTGCATCCCTGCGACGCCCGACGCCGTGGTGCCGGCACAGGGCGCGCGCGAGAGGCGCGGGAACGCCTCCCGTGTCAGCCGCGCGGTGGCCGGCCGGACCGGGGACGCGGCCGCCGGCGCAGGACCCGCGCACAAAAGCGCCCGCCGGGACAAGACGCGAGCATCGACACGCGCTATGCCTGTCGCGCCGCACCCACCCGCCGAGGCGGGGACAGCCGCGCGACCCGAGCCGCTCACCGGGCGGCCCCGCCGCGCGGTCCGGCGCGCCAAGACGACACCAGCCCAGAACCCGGGAGCTTCCGATGCAGGCGAGATTGAACCCCTACAAGTCCGAACCCGCGCTGATGAAGGCCATGTCGGCGCTGGATGAGGCGGTGCAGGCGAGCGGCCTGGAGCGGTCGCTGATCGAGCTGGTGAGGACGCGCGCCTCGCAGATCAATGGCTGCGCCTTCTGCCTGCACATGCACACGCGCGATGCACGCGCCAACGGCGAGAGCGAGGAACGGCTGTACCTTCTCGACGCCTGGCGCGAATCGTCGCTCTACACCGACCGCGAGCGCGCCGCACTCGCCTGGACCGAGGCGGTCACCCTGGTCGCGCAAACGCACGTGCCGGACGCGGTCTACGAGGAGGTCCGGCAGCAGTTCGACGAGGCGGGGCTGGTCAAGCTCACCATGCTGCTCGTCGCGATCAATGGCTGGAACCGCATCGCCATCAGCTTCCGCTCGCAGCACCCGGTGAAGGCAAAGCCGGCGGCGGCGTGAGCAGCAAGGGAGGATCTGCGATGCACCGTATCATGGCCGCGGGCGCAATCCTGGCGGGGACGCTGCTCGCCGGCGGTCTCGGCTATGCCGCCGGCAGTGCGGCGCACGAGCACATCCGTCCGGTGTTCACGGCGAAGCTGCCGAACGTGCCGGGCAAGTCGCTGACCGCGATCCTGGTGAGCTACGCGCCCGGCGGCCGCTCCGGGCCGCACCATCATGCGGGCAGCGTGCTCGCCTATGTCGTCTCCGGCGCGATCCGCTCGCAGAACTCGGCAACCGGTCCGGCGCGGGTCTATCGCGCGGGCGAGGCCTTCTTCGAGCCGCCCGGCAGCGAGCACCTGATCAGCGAGAACGCCAGCCGGACTGCGCCCGCGAGCCTGCTCGCGGTGTTCGTCGCCGATACCGGCGCGAAGCTGACCACGTTCGACCACTGACCGGCCGGCCTGCTATCCGATCGCGGCGAAGCCTCGGTCGCATTGCGACCACAGTTTCGCGCATGGATCGGATATCCAGGCAATTGCAACGTGCCGGCTTTCCGGGACAGCCGGCACCAGGGAGGGAAAGCGAGC